>NZ_JBBKTX010000046.1:0-7608 GCF_044962685.1 Oceanobacter antarcticus | reverse complement strand
TGGCGCTTGAAATCGATAGCGGTAATCCGGATTTGACCATTCGTTGGGATACCAACCTTAAATACAGCGCCATGTATCGCCTTAAACAGGCCTCCGATACCCTCACCGCCGACCTGAACCAGGACGATGGCGATCGTAATTTCGATCAGGGGCTGGTCTCCAACCGGGTGGATGTCTTATCCGAAATCGATCTGACCTATAACAACCTGGGCGTGCGTGTCTCCGGGGCTGGCTGGTATGACCAGATCTATCAGCAGGATACCGATAACGACAGCACGACCGGGAATGCCGCTTCCGTCGACCAAACCGAATTCACCGACGATACCCGTGATCTGCACGGCCAGAAGGCTGAAATTCTCGACGCTTTCCTGTTCGGCCGTTTTGATATGGCCGGAGCACCGACCATTGTCCGGGTTGGTAAACACACCCAGGTTTATGGCGAGACGCTGTTTTTTGGTGCTAACGGGATTGCCGCCGCGCAGGGGCCGGTCGATGCGGTGAAAGCGTTGTCGGTGCCCAATACCCAGTTCAAGGAACTGTTGATGCCGGTCAACCAGGTATCTCTGCAGACCCAGCTGAACTCCGCCTGGACGCTGGGGGGTTATTACCAGCTGAGCTGGAAAAAAAACCGCTTGCCAGCCTCCGGCAGTTATTTCAGCACCATTGATTTTCTTGCCGATGGTGCTGAACAGCTGTGGCTGGCCCCCGGTTTTGCCGCCACTCGTGAGGATGATCTGGAAGCCCGCGACAGCGGTCAGGGTGGCATGCAGTTACGTTTTACGCCGAGGTCCATTGATGCTGAATTCGGCTTTTATGCCGCCCGCTATCACGACAAGACGCCACAGATTTATCTGACTCAATTTGCCTTCCCACCCGCAGTGCCCGCGCCGACGCCGACCGCTTATCGCTGGGTCTACCCGGAAGATATCCAGACCCTGGGAACCAGTGTCAGCACCCTGGTGGGGGATGCCAATGTCGCGGCCGAAGTGTCGATGCGCAGCAATATGCCGCTGGTCTCTACCGGTCAGGCCGATGTGATGGGCGCCGGGGATAACCGCGATAACCCGCTCTACGCCGTCGGTCGTACCGCTCATGCCAACGTCTCGATGATTTATTCCTTTACCGGCGGTGCCTTGTTTGACAACGCCTTTCTGGTCGGTGAGATCGGCTGGAACCGTTTGCTGAAGGTGACGGATAACCCGGATGCACTGGATCCTGGGGCTGAGCGCGATGCGCTGGGCCTGCGTCTGACACTGGAACCGGCTATCTACCAGGTGCTGTCCGGACTGGATCTGACCATCCCGATGGGTCTGGGGTACAACCCCAAAGGCAAGTCCGCCGTGCTGACGTCCTTTAATGGCGGTGCCGACAAGGGCGGTGATGTCTCCATCGGTCTCAAAGGCGATTACAGACGCCTGCTGCGCATGTCGCTGACCTATAACCATTATTTTGGTACCGAGAAGACTTCTTTACGCAGCGAGACGTCCGGCTATGTGCAGAACTATGGCCAGGCGCTGAAAGACCGGGATTACCTCTCGGTATCGGCTGAATACAGCTTTTAAGAATAACAATAAGGAGAACGAGCAATGTTTAAACCTGCGTTTTTGACAACGTGTCTACTGATGATGGCGATCCCCGCCGCGCAAGCGGCGGTCTCGCCGGAAGAAGCCGCCCGTCTGGGCAAGGATCTGACGCCGCTGGGGGCGGAACGTGCCGCCAATGCCGACGGCTCGATCCCGGAGTGGAACGGCTGTCCCGACCTGAAAAAGGTGCCGATGGCACAACTGCAATCGGGCGACCGACGCTGGGATCCGTACGCCGCAGAAAAGCCACTGTACCGGGTCTCGGCGGCCAATATGGCACAGTACGACGCCTTGCTGTCGGAGGGGGTGAAAGCGGTTCTGACCAAATATCCAGATCTGTATCTGGATGTCTACCCGACCCACCGCAATCACTGTGCTCCGCAGTGGGTGTACGACGGCACCAAAGCCAATGCCACCCGCGCCACGCTGGAGGTCAAGGGTAATAATGACGGTCTTCTGGGTGCCATTAATGGTATTCCGTTCCCTATTCCAAAAACTGGAGCTGAAGTGCGCTGGAACACCAACCTGCGCTGGCGCGGACAGTCGTTTGAGAGCAAAACCCGTCAGTACTCTTTCACCACCAATGGCGAACGGGTGTTGGGCAGTCAGGGGTTTCAGCTCGACCAGATGGAAGGTTACCGCCAGGGTATCTCGCTGGAAGACCATGCCAAGCAAGGTTATCTGAGCTGGATGTTTTTGCAGTTCACCGATGCGCCGTCGTTCCGGGCCGGCGAGGGGCTGGTCTCTCGTGATACCGACAACTATGTGCAGTCGGATCGCAAGGTCTCCCAGTACCTGGTGGGTCAGCGCCGCGTGCGTCGTTCCCCCAACGTCGGCTGGGATACGCCGGATTTTGTCAACTCCGGTGCCAACTTCTTTGATGAAGTGTTCGGCAGTCCCTACACCGGTGATGAGCGTTACGAGTACACCATTGTGGGCAAGCAGGAAGCGCTGATCCCGTACAGCAACAACAAGATTTTCAGCCTGGATGAAGACGGCGTGTTTGATAAGGAACACCACAAGCCGGATGCCCTGCGCTGGGAAAAACACCGTGTCTGGGTGGTGGAAGCCACGCTGAAGCCGGGTCAACGCCATGCGGTGAACAAACGCAAATTCTACATCGACGAAGACACCTGGGGTACTGCGCTGATGGATGGCTGGGATCCATCCGGCAAGCTCTGGCGCGTCAGCATCAACGTACCGTTCTACCTGCCGGATGTCCCGGCGCAGGTGTATTACGGTGATGTGCTGTACGTACTGGATGCCTCCTGGTCAGCGCGCAACATGGTGTACCACGACACGGGTTATCAGCTGAAGTCGGTTGAGATGAAACCGGAAAGTGACTTCTCGCCGTCTGCCTTGCTGGTACGGGGCGTGCGGTAAGTCGGCCGATCGCTCATCAGGCCACGGCGATGCCGTGGTCTGGTGTGGTCTGGTGTGGCCGGTTGTGACTATCCAGCGATGAAAAATAACAATAAGAAGAAGGAAACAGAACAATGTTTAAACCGGTAGTGACCATGGTTTACCTGCTGTTGATGATGTCTGTCCCGGCCCTGGCGGCCGTATCGCGCGAAGAAGCCGCCCGTCTGGGCAAGGATCTGACGCCACTGGGGGCGGAGCGCGCCGCCAATGCCGACGGCTCGATCCCGGAATGGACCGGCTGCCCCGATATGAAAGATGTACCGATGGCACAACTGCAATCGGGCGACCGACGCTGGGATCCCTATGCCCAGGAGCCGGCACTGTACCGGGTCACGGCTACCAATATGGCGCAGTACGACGCCTTGCTGTCGGACGGTGTCAAAGCCCTGCTGCAGAAATATCCAACATCCCTGTATCTGGATGTCTACCCGACGCACCGTAACCATTGTGCGCCCGAGTGGGTGTACGAAGGCACCAAAGCCAATGCCACGCGGGCGACGCTGGAAGTGAAGGGCGATAACGATGGTCTGCTCGGTGCGATCAATGGCATTCCGTTCCCGATCCCCAACACTGGATCGGAGGTGCGCTGGAACACCAACCTGCGCTGGCGCGGGCAGTCGTACGAGAGCAAGAGTCGCCAATATTCCTTCACCACCAATGGTGAACGGGTGTTAGGTAGCCAATCCTATCAACGGGATCAGTTCGAGGCCTACCGGCAGGACATCTCGTTGCAGAAACACGCCGAACAGGGCTTCCTCAACTGGCTGTTCCTGCAATTTACCGACGCGCCGTCGTTCCGGGCCGGCGAGGGGCTGGTCTCCCGCGACACCGACAACTATGTGCAGTCGGATCGCAAGGTCTCCCAGTATCTGGTGGGTCAGCGCCGCGTGCGTCGTTCCCCCAGTGTTGGCTGGGATACGCCGGATTTTGTCAACTCAGGTGCCAACTTCTTTGATGAAGTGTTTGGCAGTCCGTATACCAACGATGAACGTTATGACTACCGCATTGTGGGTAAACAGGAAGCGCTGATTCCGTACAACAACAACAAGGTTTTTGCGCTGGATGAGGACGGTGTCTTTGGCAAGGAACACCACCAACCGGATGCCATTCGCTGGGAAAAACACCGCGTCTGGGTGGTGGAAGCGACATTAAAACCGGGCAAACGCCATGCCGTCAGCAAGCGCAAATTTTACATCGACGAAGACACCTGGGGCACCAGCCTGATGGATGGCTGGGATCCATCCGGCACGCTCTGGCGGGTCAGCCTGAACCTGGCCTTCTACCTGCCCGACGTGCCCACACAAATGAGCAGTTATGCCGACCTCCTGTATATCCTGGATGCGTCCTGGTCGGCTCGTAACATGGTGTATTTCGATCCTGGCTATCAGTTAAAAGCCGTCGAAATGAAACCCGAACGTTATTTTTCGCCCTCGTCACTGATTATCCGCAGTGTGCGTTAGCACGCGGCTTTCGGTGTCAGTGCAACACACCCGAGTATGGGTGTTTTTAATAGGATGTTGTTGATTATGTTGAATTTGGTAAGGCGTATCGCCGCCTTGATACTGTGTGTCGGGGCGGCGTCTGTTCAGGCAGACCCGCTGCCGTCCTATTCCTCGCTGGACCAACCGGCGCTGCCCAGTGTCCTGGCCGCTACCGGGGCATTACTGGATATTCGCCAGGTGGGTGAACGTCTGGTGGCGGTCGGTGAACGCGGCCATATCGTTTACAGCGAGGATGGCGGCCAGCAGTGGCAACAAGCCCAGGTGCCGGTGTCGGTGACCCTGACGGCGGTAGATTTTGTTGATGACCAGCATGGCTGGGCAGTCGGACACGGCCTGGTCATTCTGGCAACCGCCGATGGCGGCCTGACCTGGCAGCGCCAGACCGATGGCCGCCAACTGGTCGGGATGTGGCATCAACAGGCGGAAGCCGCACAACAGGCCGGTGACGATCGCTTGGCGATGACGTTACAACGCTACAGCGACGACGGTGCCGACAAGCCTCTGCTGGATGTGCATTTTATCAATGCCCAGGACGGTTTGGCGGTGGGCGCTTATGGCGTGATGTTAAGCACCGACAATGGCGGCCAAAGCTGGCACTCGGCGGCTGGTCGACTGGGGGGTGAAGAAGACCGCCATATTTACCACATCGCCAGTGATGGCGACGGGATCATTCTGATGGGTGAAATGGGCTTGCTGTATCAGTCCGGTGATCGCGGTCAGCATTTTCAGCCGCTGGATTCGCCCTCCGACGCCAGTCTGTTCAGTGGCTGGTATTCCGCCAGCCAGCAGCAACTGCTGTTGCTCGGTCTGCGCGGCACGCTCTGGCAGGGCGACCTGAGCTCCGCTGACTGGCAGCCGCTGGCCATCGATACCCAGTACTCACTGCTGGCCATTCTGCCATTAACGACTGGTGGTTATCTGCTGTCCGATGACGGCGGCGGCCTCTGGCGCTTGCAGGCTAACGGCACCACGTCGCGTTTATCGGTGCATGCCGGTTTTCCGTTACTGGCGTTGTCAGCGGGCACCCGCAAGGCAGCGCCTGTGATGGCTGTTGGCTTACAGGGCACCCTGGCGGTGACTCCTGCGGTTCAACCCTAACTTTTATCTGGATATTTCATGGCCGTCTCTTCTCAAACATTTGAAACCATCGCGGACCTGGGGTCTTTTGATTCGCGCTCCGGTAATCGCGCCGAGCGTTTGCTGTTTAATCACCGCGGCTGGATTGTGGCCGTCTGTGCCTTGTTAACCCTGTTACTGGGATTATCGGCCTTGCGCACCGAGCTGAATGCCAGTTTTCTGAAAACGATTCCGGGTAATCATCCCTATATCGTTAATTTTCTCAACTATCAGGATGACGTCAAAGGGCTGGGCAACGCCCTGCGGATTGCGGTGGAAGCCGAGCCCGGCGACACCATTTTTTCGGCCCGCTATATCGAGCAACTCAAGGCCATCAACGACGAGATTTACCTGCTGCCCAACGTTGACCGGCCCTTCATGAAGTCTTTGTGGATGCCGTCGGTGCGCTGGATCGGTGTCACCCAGTATGGCTACGAAGGCGGCCCGGTGATGCCGCAGAACTACGATGGCAGCGACCAGAGCATTGCCGATTTCCGCAACAACGTCTTGCGCTCCGGTGAGATTGGCCAGCTGGTTGCGGCGGATTTCCGCTCGTCCATTATTTATGTGCCGCTGATGGAAACCGATCAGTCGCCCCTGAACTACGGTGCACTCTCTCAAGCGCTGGAAGACATTCGCAGCCGCTACGAAGCCCAGGGCATCCGCTTGCACATCACCGGTTTTGCCAAGGTGATGGGGGATCTGATTGATGGCCTATACACCATTCTGGCCTTCTTCGCCTTTGCCCTGATCATTACCGGGTTAATCCTGTTCTTTTTTACCCGCTGCCTGCGCAGCACCCTGCTGGTGCTGTTGACCACGCTGATTGGCATCGTCTGGTTATTGGGCTTGCTGCCGGTGTTGGGTTTTGAGCTCAATCCCTATTCGATTCTGGTGCCCTTCCTGATCTTCGCCATTGGAGTCAGCCATGGTGCCCAGAAAATGAACGGCATCATGCAGGACATCGGCCGTGGCACTCATCGCCTGATTGCCGCGCGTTATACCTTCCGCCGTCTGTTTATGGCTGGAGCCACGGCATTGCTGGCCGATGTCGTCGGCTTTGCGGTGCTCTCCGTAATTGATATTCCGGTAATCCGTGAGCTGGCGCTGATTGCCAGTGTCGGGGTGGGTGTCCTGATCTTCACCAACCTGGCGCTGTTGCCGATTCTGTTGTCCTACACCGGCGTCTCCGCCAGCGCTGCCCGTCGCAGTCTGGCCCAGACCGGTGACGAAGCCGATCATGAAAAACATCGGTTCTGGCAATTTCTGGACATGTTTACCCGTCGGGGGCCTGCGACTGTCGCCCTGGTCATCGCATTGGGCCTCGGTGTCGGCGGCTACCTGGTGAGTCAGCATGTCCGCATCGGCGACCTCGACAGTGGCGCGCCGGAACTGCGGGCCGACTCCCGCTACAACCAGGATAACCGCTTTATGGTGGCCAACTACCAGGCCGGAGCTGACGTCTTTGTGGTCTTTGGGGTCACCGACAAGGGGGCCTGTGCCCACTACGACAACCTGCTGATGGTTGACCGGCTGGAATGGCAACTGCGGCAATTACCGATGGTGGATGGCACCCGATCCTTTGCTGGCATGGTGCGTCAGGCCGCCGCCGGGTTTAACGAAGGCAACTTCAAATGGTACGACCTGGTCGCCAACCAGTACCTGATCAATGGCAGTGCCGCCCGTGCCCCACGTGAGCTGTTTAATGCCACCTGCGACCTGCTGCCCATTTACTTGTACCTCACCGACCACAAGGCCGACACCCTGGAAACCGTGGTGAACGCCATCGACACCTTCAAGCAAGACAACCCCTCAACCGGTATCCGCTTTGAACTCAGCGGCGGCAACGCTGGCATTGAAGCCGCCACCAACCAAGTGGTCAAGGTCGCCAACAGCAAGATTTTGTACGGCGTCTATATCGCCGTCACCCTGCTCAGCATCATCGCCTTCCGCTCCCTGCCCGCAGTGATCTGCGCCATGGTGCC
>NZ_JBBKTX010000045.1:0-9863 GCF_044962685.1 Oceanobacter antarcticus | reverse complement strand
CGATCACCTGTTCGAGAATGCCATCAACCCCGGTGGCGCAGGTTTTGATGCCCATGGTCGCAGCGCGTTTGAGGCCTTCGGATTCCGGGTCAATGCCCACCATCCAGACCGGTTCGATCCACTCGGAGCGTTGCATTTTCATCAGCAGGTCGGTGCCGATGTTACCTGGGCCGATGATCACGGCCTTCAATTTTTTAGACATAACATTTCCTCGCTGAGTCTAACGCTTATACGAAACGAACAGAGGCAGAACCGATGCCACCAATGGTTACCGACATAAAGTCACCGGCTTTAACCGGTTCCAGCGGTACCAGCGAACCAGACAGAATGACCTCACCGGCCTTCAGCGGAATACCGAATTCACCCAGGGTGTTGGCCAGCCAGGTAACACAGTTCACCGGAGAACCCAGCGCCGCAGCACCCGCACCGGTACTGATGATGGAGCCGTTCTTTTCTACCACCATGCCGCAGGTGGTCAGGTCAACATCCAGCGGGCTGACGGCAGTATCACCGAGCACAAACAGGCCGCACGAGGCGTTGTCGGCGACGGTGTCCTGAATCTTGATTTGCCAGTTTTCAATGCGTGAATCGACGATTTCGAAACACGGAATCACAAAGTCGGTCGCCGCCAGCACGTCGGCATTGGTGATGCCGGGGCCAAGCAGGTCTTTTTTCAGCACGAAGGCGATTTCACCTTCGGCTTTGGGCTGAATCATCAGCTCACTGATGGGCATTTCTTGGCCCTGGCTGTATGCCATCTTGTCGGTCAGGTAGCCAAAATCCGGCTGATGCACGTTGAGCATGTTCTGCACCGCTTGGGAGGTGACACCGATCTTCTTGCCAATGATGCGTTCACCGGCCTCGATACGGCGCTCGTTCATGCGCAGTGAAATGTGGTAGGCATCCTTGATGGTGATGTCAGGATAGCGCTCCGTCAGCGGGCGCAGCGTGGTACGGGTAACCAGCGCGTTATACAGCTCGTCTCCCGCTTGCTTGATATCAGCTTCATTCATAAAAAATATCATCCATCTCGGTGAATAAATCAGCAGTAGCGCGACCGCTGAATACTGCCTGCATTTGGGTGTATCAAAAGACGACGGCAACGGGTGCGCGGTTCGACGGATACACCATTTAGAGTTATTTAATTGCCCGTTCGCCCAACCGGAGCGTCATGGTGCCGCCTTGACGACCCAATGTACTCCTCAGTCGATTCTGCTCAACCGACTAAATTTGAAACACGAGATCCCACCTATGAGAGCACCTTTAGAAACGACTAGGAGACCAGTGCCATATCCTTCAGCGGTTCATATCTCGCGATCACGTAATCAATAAAGGCTCGGGTTTTTGTCGGCAAACTACTGCGATGTGGATAAATAATATTGACCTGTTTGTATCCAGCACCCCAGTCAGGCAGCAGTAGCTGCAAATGGCCACTGGCCAGCGCCTCCGCAATCAGGTATTCCGGCAGGCAAGCCAGGCCGACTTTTGCCAGCACCATATCCAGCGCCAGCCGTGCTTCATCGGTTCTGAAATAGGCTTTGGGGACAAAAGAGACTGACTCCTCGCCCTGGTTAAAACGCCAGACAGGCAAACCACGGGTGGCAATCAGTGGCAGCAAGGCAAGTTGCGAGGGATGTTCAGGATAACGGGCACCAAAATCGAAATCCGCCGCCGCACACAGCATGACCGGCGCTTTCATCAGCGGCCGCGAAATCCAGTCGTTCAGGGTAATCGGGCCGAGCCGGAAGGCGATATCAATGCTGTTTTTTACCAGGTCAGAATGGTCATTGGATAACAACAATTCCACCGATACGCGGGGGTTTTGCTGCATAAACCCCAAGACCAGCGGCTTGATATAATGATGGCCAACGGCAATCGGCGCGGTAATCTTGATCTCGCCAGACAGTGACGACAGCTCACTGTTAACGCCATCAACCCGCATTTCCAGATCATGGATTACCCCCTGCACACTGTCATACAACCTTACTCCAGACTCGGTCAGGCCAAAATGTTTGGCGGTCCGATGGATCAGCTTATAACCAAGGCTTTTTTCAAAGCCCTGGATTCTCCGGCTTAAAGTCGATAACGGAACATTCAGAAAACGGGCAGCGGCAATAAGACTGCCCTTCTCGACCACCACGACAAAATAGTAGAGGTCTTGATAATTCACCATCCCGGCACTGCCGAAGTCCCTCTCGGCAGACCAGTTAACCGGTGCCGCCAGCGCCATTGGGCCGCCCTCTGTCTGCTTTGACATGGGTTTACCCGACGCTTTTAAGTACACGACGGGTCGCTAACACGTCCATCCCCGTCAACCGGTGCGCCAAACCAGTAATGCCGCCCGGTACATACAGTGTCATCAGAATCGCCAGTGTCCCCAGACCGATCAGATACCAGGTGCCGTAATCACTGAAGTAATGGTCGATCAGCCAATACACCAGCGTGCCAATCAGCGGCCCTTCGATGCGACCAATACCGCCGATCATCACGATGAAGATACCGAACGCCGTCCAGTTGACACTGAACGCTGCTTCCGGGCTGATACGCAGATTACTGACAAAGTAGAGACCACCAGCGAGGCCACAGCCCAGCGCGGCGATGATATAAACCGCCAGTTTCATCTGGGCAACATTAATACCTTGGCTTTCGGCCGCCACCTCACTGTCACGAATAGCTTGCAACGCCAGTCCCTGCTTACTGCGCAAAAACAGGTAGATACCGACAATGGTGACCAGTACTGCCGCCAATGCAACCCAGTAGGTAACACTTTCCCGGAAGGCCCGGCTGACGCCGCGAAAGGCTGTCAGGCTGGTGCCTGAACCACCGCCCACGGCGTCAATATTGGCGACGGTAAGACGGATAACTTCAGAAATCACCCAGGTGCCAATGGCAAAATAGCCACCGTGCAGCCGGAAGGCGATTTTCGACACTGGCAATGCCACCAGCGCCGTCGCCAGTGCCGCCAGCACAATGGCCACAAACGGATTGATACCGCCCTGATTAGCCAGTGCCAGCATAAAGTAGCCACCCAGCCCAAAAAAAGCCTGTTGGCCGACCGACACCATGCCACCGTAACCGGCCATCAGGTTCCACATCATCGCGAAAATAAACAGACAGGCGACGTTCACAAACTCGTACATCCAGTACGAATCCCCCCATAGGGGCATGGTGCCACCAATGACAGCAACGGCAACCAGCACCGCCGCAAGCAAAATATTCTTGTTCATACATTCTTCTCCGTACGCGGCCTGCATCAGCCCTTGGTTTTGGGGAACAGACCACTGGGCTTGAATGCCAGGATCAGGATAAACACCAGGTGGCCAAACCAGATGCCCCAGCCGGGATCAAAATAAAAGCCGATTTGCTGAGCCAGGCCGAGCGTCATGGCACCGAGAAAAGTGCCCCAGAACGACCCCATGCCGCCGATAATCACCGACTCAAAGGCAAACAACAGCAGCGACGGGCCATCGGTGGGTGCCACCGTGGTACGCATGCTCTGGAACAGACCAGCCAGCGCCACCAGCGAAAACGCAATCGCTGTCGCCATCGAATACACCTTGGCACTGCTAAGCCCCATCAGCTCGGCAATATCACGGTCGTCCGATACCGCCCGGAAGGCCCGGCCAATCGCGGTGTGGGTAAACAACCACTGCAAGCCAAAGGTACAGCCGATGGCGCAACCCAAAATAATCAATGGCAACACACCCACCACGGTATCGTTGCCAAGGCTGATACCCAGTGTATTCAGGCCACCACTGTCGAGTGATTGCGGGTTGGCGGAAAAGATTTCCTGCAGCAGATTCTGGGCAATGATCGACAACCCGAAGGTGATCACCAGCGACGGCAAGGGATCCTTGCTGATGGTTTTATTGAGTACGAAATACTGAAAAGCATAACCGCTCACCAGCGCGCAAGGCACCAGAAACAGAATCAGTAAAAACGGATTGATATCCACTACCGACGCAATGGCAATGCCGATAAAACCGGAGATCACAATCTGATCACCGTGGGCAATATTGGTAAGACGCATGACACCAAACATCAGTGACAGTCCGAGTGCAAACAGGCTGTACAAACCGCCCAGTAATACCCCATGAATAATGACTTCTAACATAATCAGATACCGAAATAGGCCTCAGTGATTTGGTCGCGGGTCAAAGTGTCGCTGCGACCTTCCAGTGCCACCCGCCCTTCCTGAAAGCAGTACAGCCGCTGCGCACATTCCCGCGCCAGCATTACATCCTGCTCAACCACCACCACGGTCATGCCATCGGCGATAATCGATGGCAGGGCGTCGTAAATTTCACGAATCACAATGGGTGCCAGACCCAGCGAGATTTCGTCACACAACAGGATGTCAGGGTTGCTCATCAGTGCGCGGCCAATCGCGACCTGTTGCTGCTGGCCGCCCGATAAAGAGGTTGACGGGTTATTCCGTTTTTCTTGCAGAATCGGAAACAGCCGGTAAATTTCAGCCAGGTTCCACTTGCCTTTACGCTTGGCAAAGGCCCCCATCAATAGGTTTTCTTCTACCGTCATACTGGCAAACAGTCGTCGCCCTTCCGGCACCATGGCAATGCCCTGCTTCACGATGTCACCCGGTGCGATTCCGCCAAGGGCGTTGCCGCGTAAAGTAATGGACTCCGGTGCCACCTTTACCAGCCCGGTAAGAGACTTCATAAAAGTACTTTTACCCGCGCCGTTGGCACCCAGAATGCCGACCACCTCGCCTTCAGACAGCGAGAAGTTGACGTCAAACAGTACCTGGGCATCGCCATAAAAAGCGTTCAGTCCAGTAACATTGATCACGTTATTGATTATGCTATTAGTTACGGTATTCGTTATCCCATTGGTCATGCGTCGATCCCCATATAAACGCGGCGGACTTCGGCATCGTTCATCACCTCTTGCGGCTTGCCTTCGGCCAGTTTTTTGCCGAAATCAATCACCAGCAAACGATCCGCAATCGATAGCAGCGCATGCACCACGTGTTCAATCCAGATCATGGTGGTGCCCTGTGCCTTGATGCGTTTCAGTTCGTCCACCAACTCTTGGGCTTCGTGTTCGGTCAGCCCTCCGGCAATCTCGTCCAGCAGCAGCAAGCGCGGTCGGGTGGATAACGCCCGCGCCAGCTCCAACCGCTTGCGGTTAAGCAGAGTCAGGCTGCCCGCAGGCTGATTGGCGTAGGCACGCAAATCCGTCGATTCCAGCACCTCTTCGGCAATCAGCCAGGCTTCCTTTTCCGTCACCTGGGCACCAAAACAGGCGGCGGTGACCAGGTTCTCAAACACCGACATATTGCCGAACGGATGCGGCACCTGATAACTGCGTCCGATACCCGTACGGCAGCGCTGATGAGGCTTCAGCCTGGTGATATCCGTACCGTTGAAATACACGGCTCCCTGATCCAGCGCGGCATCCCCGGAAATCAGATTAAACAAGGTGGTTTTGCCCGCGCCGTTTGGCCCGAGAATCCCCAGCGTTTCTCCCTCTGCGACATCAAACGATACGTTCCGCGTGACCTGCAAAGCACCGTAGCTCTTGCAGGCTTGCTCAACTTTCAACAACATGTCAGTTACTCATTGCGTTAGAACGGGAAGACCGTTTTGATCCAGAGGGTGCTGCCCTCGGCGCGGTTTTTCACCTGGGTTTCTTGCTGGTATTTGAAGGTTGCGAACCAGCCAGTTCCCGAGTCATAACGCACGGATGGGCCAACCGCGAGTGCCTTGCCACGGTTGTCTGCCACGGTATCGCCATCCTGAGTGTCGTCGGTGACCTGCTGGTACACATAACCACCAATACCGGCGACCCAGCGATCGCCAAGACCCCAACCAAGGGCATAGTCGAAGATCAATTCCTGACCGTCCTGGTAGGATGTGGCGCTGTTTTCCAGGTTGTAGGTCCACATCGCCTTGAGGTCATAGTTGAAACCATGAGGGTTCATATTACTCACCCCCAATACCGGCTGGATGGCCCAATGATTACGACCAGGATTCGCAATATCGTCCTTTTTGTAACTACCGGTTGGCACAATCACATCAATGGCAAACAGCGAATGTAATGCCTGACTGTGGTGCCAGCCAAAGGCCAGACCGACCGTCGCATCCCCCAGCCCGGATTTGCTCTGCTCCACACCGTCAGTGACATGAACATCCAGATCCACCAGCGGTAAAATCCCGTGCAAGGCAACCGATGCGCCATGCCACTGCTTGTCGGTCACATAGATAAAACGCGGCACAATGGCATTGGCAGTCACCTTGAAATCATCCGGTGTGACCGTATCGCCGTTATTGTCGACCGCCTTGTCAGCACTGTAATGCTGTGCCCACACAATGCCGTACATGCCAGGAGGTGGCACTGCGCAACAGGTATAGTTCTCCGCGCCCACTGGATAACTGGAACCACCGCCTTCCGTCGCCATGGCAGAATTCGCAGCCAGTGCTGCAGCCAGAGTGCATAGAATCAACCGGGTATTGATCATCATCTTCTCCGTTCTTATTGTTATATCGTTGTTTTGCTTGCGTACTTCGGGAGTTGCTCTCACGAATACTTGATCGGCAGTAATTCGGCTTGCAGCGGAATCATCGGTGCCTGGCTGTTCTCAACCACCACCAGTTCCAGCTTGTTCGCACGTTTTTGCCATTGGCCGCTGACCAGCGGTGTTTTGCTGATATTGGGCACCGGCCCCTTGCGGAAATTAATATTGCCAACGATGGTGTCCAGATCCGTAGTCTTGATGGCGTTGCGGATCGCTTCCGGATCCTTGCCACCGGCCCGCTTCAACACATCAATCGCGACTTCAAACAACGAATGTTTCAGACCCAGAGGCATCGTCCAGGGGACGCCGGTTGCGGCGGTATAGCTGGCCACCAGCTCAGCGGCAGACTGACCGGTCAGAGTCGACTGGAACGGATAAGCCGGACTCCACATCAGCTCCACCGTCAACCCTTCGGCCCGATCACCAAAGGCACGAATGGCTTGCGGAAACTCCGTCGCCTTGGCCACCGTAACAATCTTTGGCTGGAAGCCCTGTTGACCGGCCTGATTCCAGAAGTTGGCAAAATCCGGTGGTGGCACCACGCCAGTCACAATCTGCACATCGCGCTTGCGGAATTCAGAAATAAACGAAGAAAAATCATTGATCGGCGACTGGAAACGACCACGGTCCACCACCTGGAAACCCTTCTGCTTCAGCACTGGAGGAAAGCCTCGCTGATCATCGCCCCAGGCGTTGCCATCCTCATCGTTGGGCCACAGCGCACCGATGGTTTTATTGCTAGGAATCTGCTCCCATAAATTGGAATAGGAGCCGATAACGTCTTCCAAGCCCCAGAAAAAGTGATAGGTCCAGTCAAAACCGACCGCCGGATCACCCTTGCGACCAAAGAAATAAGGCTGCCACGGAGCATCATTGGTGATACAGGGAACACCGTTGACCTCACATTGATCCGCCACCGGATTGGTCGTCGCCGGAGTCGAGGAAGCCACCACCAAATCAACCCGGTCACGCAGAATCAGCTCCGATGTGACATTACCGGCCTGGTTGGCACTGGACTGGCTGTCCTTATAAATAATCTCGACGCTGTATTTTTTAGCGCCCGACATAATGCCGTTTTTGGTTAGCTCACGAAGTTGTTGCAGCACAAACATATCCGGCTCGGCAAAGGCCGCCAACGGCCCGGTCTGCGGACTGACATAACCAATTTTAAAAGTATTGTTTCGCCCGGCCTGAACCAGGGGGACGCCACCGGTAGCCAATACCGCCGACGAAGCCAGCAATGATGTTTTGATAAACGAGCGGCGATTCTTGTCGACCATTTAGCCTACCTCTTACTTATTATTGTTAGGATCGTATGAATTCAGACACTGCAGCCAGCACCTGAATGCCGACATATTTCACCAACGGGCCGCTAGCCGTCCAATATTGAATTTATCTCTAACTATACTCATGGGGTATAATTTGAGGTCTCATCGAAAAGGCCAGGAACGGGCCGATATGACATGGCGAGCCAGACCGCTTTGTGCAAGTATCAGGACGCTGATAAATACAAGAAGAATAAGATGTCCAAACAATCCCTGACCCTGCCAGACAACTCAGATTTGTTGTCGCAGATACGTTTTGACCCCAAGGAAGGTAAAATCTGGCTGAGCGAAAGCCGCATGCTGTTGATTCATTCCGCGGTGATGGGACTATTACGCAAAGAGCTGATTACCACCCTGGGCCAAGACAGAACCCGTGCTTTCCTGATGCGATTTGGCTACCACTCCGGCTGGATGGATGCCGAACTGGTGTCCCGTATTCGCCCCGATCTGTCCACCAAGGACGCCTACTTTGTTGGCCCGCAGCTGCACAGCATCAAGGGCATGGTCAAAGTGACGCCAGTTGAACTCGACTTCGACGTCGAATCTGGCCACTTTTCCTGCACCATGGACTGGTTCGACTCCTACGAAGCCGAAGTACACATCAAGCAATTTGGCCTCTCCGACGACCCCGTCTGCTGGACATTGCTGGGCTATGCCAGCGGCTTCACCACCTTTTACATGCAGCAAAAAATCGTTTTCAAGGAAACCCTGTGCAAAGCCTGCGGTGATGCCCACTGCCGCATTGTGGGTAAACCCGTCGATGAATGGGAAGACCGCATGGAACTGGAAAACATGCTGCTGCCTGACCCTGTCGCCGATGAGCTGTTTGCCCTGCGCCAGCAGCTCTCCCATTTACGGGAAGTAACCGATTCACCCCATCACCGCAGTGACCACATTACCGGCTCCGTCGGCCAGTCACCGGCCTTCCTCGACGCCCTGACGTTGTTGAAAAAAGCCGCTGAAAGCAAAGCCACCGTCTTGCTGCAAGGAGAAACCGGGGTCGGCAAGGAAGTCATGGCGCGAGAATTACACAACAGCTCGCCGCGCCAGAGCGCTCCGTTTGTCGCCGTCAATTGCGCCTGCATTCCCCACGAACTGATCGAGGCCGAGCTGTTTGGCGTCAACAAGGGTGCCTATACCGGTGCCCACGAAAGCCGCCAGGGCAAATTCGAGCGCGCGGACCGAGGTACTATTTTCCTCGATGAAGTGGTCGAGCTATCTCCCAAGGCTCAGGCCGCACTCTTACGGGTGTTACAGGAAGGGGAACTGGAACGGGTCGGTGGCACCCACTCCATTGCCATCGATGTACGGGTCGTTGCCGCCAGCAATGAAAATCTCAAGAGTGCGGTCGATAACGGCAAATTTCGCGCCGACCTGTTCTACCGGCTCAACGTTTTTACAGTCGACATTCCGCCACTGCGACAACGCCAGGCAGACATTCCGCTGTTTGTTGAACACTTCATCCGCAAATACAACGGCCTTTACAACAAAAATGCCCTGGGGGTTTCCGATCTTGCCATGCAAACCCTTCTGCATTACGACTGGCCCGGCAATATCCGCGAACTGGAAAACATGATCGAGCGCGGGGTGATCCTGACTGACAACAATCACCAGATCGATGCCAATAGCTTTCCCGCCAGCCTGACCCGGCCAGACCAACACCAGGACACTAACAACGGCCTGACCGATGGCGGCTACATTGGCCAACCGGGACAATCCAATATCGATTATCAACAACTGCTCAGTAGCGAATTTGACCTGCGCCGCCACGAAGAAGGCATCATCAACGCCGCACTGAAAAAAACCGCAGGGAATATAAGCCAGGCCGCCCGACTACTGGGACTCACCCGGTCGCAATTGAACTACCGGCTGAAGAGCCGCTAGTGTCCCTTAACAAAAATAAATAGAATTTATATGAGTGGTTATAGTCTACTTTGAGGAGTGCATTTTCAGGCAGAGGCAAACCATGGGACGACCAGTCAAAGTGCTCGACATCACTG
>NZ_JBBKTX010000044.1:0-10206 GCF_044962685.1 Oceanobacter antarcticus | reverse complement strand
AGTGATGTCGAGCACTTTGACTGGTCGTCCCATGGTTTGCCTCTGCCTGAAAATGCACTCCTCAAAGTAGACTATAACCACTCATATAAATTCTATTTATTTTTGTTAAGGGACACTAGCATTGATGAGGTGCTAAAAGATGAGTTTTAAATCCATTCAGAAACTGAGCGTTGCTCGTACGTTAAGCACGGGCGCACGGGTAGCAGTCGGCGTGTTGGCGCAGAACCGGCAAGGTGTTTTGTGGCGCGCGCGCATGGCTGGCGCTCAAGCGTTTTGACTGTATCGCGGATCAAACCGCTGTAGGCAATAAAATGAGTGCAGGCCGTCTTCATATGCACAGTGCTTGTGGGCTGCTGGATGCGGATTTCCGTGATTATATTGACTTGATCAAAGCGAGCCGTCATCTGTGTAAATCACCCGCCGCAGGACAATTGCAATTTCGCCGCGCTATATTTAACCTGCTGGCATCTAACCAAGACGATCACAGTAAAAACTGGGCTTTTTTTGCAGTCGGACGATGATCAATGGCAGCCAGCACCCTTTTACGATGTCACTTATAGCCCGCACCCGTTTAACGAACACGCCACCGCCTTTGGTGGTTATGGTAAAGCGCCTCCAATGAAAGTCATGCAGAAGCTCGCCGCGAGTGCTGGCTTTACCAATTGGACCGAAGCTCAGCAAGTCGTTGAAGAGGTGTCTGAAGTACTCAGCCAATTCGCTCATCTCGCACGCCAACAAGGGATCAGTAACGCGACAGTGTCCGCGCTCAATAAGACATTGAATCAGCGCAGACAGGAAAACGCGGCGTTTTTTTCACAAGGATAATGCTTTAAGATGGCCTGCGCGTGCTGCATAGCCGGAATGAGGTTGTACTGGTATACACGAAAGGTAGTTGGCTCTTTGCAAAGAGCGATTCAATTTTTAATAAAGGCTCTGAAAGAATAAGAGAACTCAATAATGAAACTCGGTCGTAACGATCCTTGCCACTGTGGCAGTGGTAAAAAATATAAGCGTTGCTGTATGGACAACGTATCCAAGCAGCATGCGCAAGTATTTGATGGTGTCGAAGCTATGCTGGCTATGAACCCGGATTTGACCCCCGATGAACTCGACGTCGCTTTGCAGCACAAAGTACAGGATCGCAATAATCAACCTCATCCAGATTTTTGTGGTGTGACTCCGACGCAAATGGCCAATTGGCTCTATGCGTCTTTTGATGAATTACAGTGGGTGACAATCAGTACGCCAGACGACCTTTCTGCAAGCCCTGTGATGCGCTATTTAGCACTCATTCTCGATGAATCAATGGAGAATAATGGTTCATTTAAAGCAACCAGTAAAGGCAACTTACCAGCTAAATTAGTCAAGCAGGCCAGTGAGTTATTACCTGGGTTTGCCGTCTCTCAGTTTCCAATAAATATCAGCATCAGCGAGTTTGCTGGCAGTAATGAAGATAAGTTCAATGCGTTGCACTACACACGAGTTTTGGCCGAAATTAGCGGCATTATTTACCGACGCAGCGGCCGTTATCATGTTAAAAAGTCAGCTCAAAAACAGTATCAGGCCCAAGGTATACAGGCATTCTTCAAACTTATGCTAGAAGCCGCAATCAGAAAATATAACTGGGGATATTTAGACGGTTTTGAGCAAGATGTCGATTTGCGTACCTTTTGGCTGTTTATGTTGTGGCGTATACAAAGCCACAAGAGCGTGGATGATCTTATTGAAGAGGTGGTGACGGCTTTCCCCGATGTGTTATTGGCATTCTCTTCAGACGATTACGTCTCACCTGAAAGAAATTTGAGTGCGTTAATCGAATCAAGATTTATTGAGCGATTTTTACAGTTTTGGGGATTTATCATCATCGATCCAAGACGTTATTTAAAAGGTGAGCCTGTCGCCAGAATGGTTCAGGTACAGCCTTTGTTAAAACAAACTTTTCAATTCACCATTAACACATAGCAAGGTCACCGTGAGCGAATATCAATACTATCGATTCGAGCGTCTGGATGAGTGTTTAGACAGTAAAGCGCGCCAAGCACCCGCTGTGTCAGCATAGTTGATGAGATGGACGCTCCCCAAATATGAGGAGCGTCCACATGACTGATATTAGTATCATCGCTATCGACCTGGCAAAGTCCGTTTTCCAGATTTGCATCGTCTCCGGGCAGAACAAGGTATTGAAGCAACTGCGCCTCAGTCGTGAGAAATTCAGGCACTGTTACTCAGCTGAACGCCTATGAAACATTATTCAATATTCTGGATCTGCTTGTGGAGTAGTGGCCTAGACCACAATAAAATTAATAAGTTATCGAAAAGAAACCGTTCAAAAATGCCTGTTTGCCCACCAAACTGCCCACCACTAGCCTATGGCTTTTACTGAATCTTAGTGGTGAGCAATGGAAAAACAGTGCCGCTTACACGCTGCCGTTAGGGTTAAAAAGTAGCAGTTTTGAAAAGTTTTATCGAGCAGAGCTTGGCATTTTTTCGCTTGTTCTATGCGATAGGTATTAGCTGGCAGAAGATAACTGATTCATGACGCGTCCTCGTCGAGCATGTCCAGTAGATCCAAGGCTTTTTTTTGGAGCGTCAGGCAGCCATTCTGAATCTTGATCTGCTTGCGTAGCCGGTCGTTCTCTTGTTCGAGCTGTTCGATACGTTTTTGATCAGCGGTCTTCTTCGGCGCGGGACCTGGGGCGGATTTTTTCAGACCATCCAGCCCTCGCTCATCCCGTTCCCGACGCCATTGAGACAGTTGATTGGAATACAATTTTTCACGGCGCAGCAGTTCCCCTAACTCACCATGCTGGCAGGCCTCGGCTTGCTGGATGATGGATAACTTGTATTCGGTACTGAAGGCTCTGCGCACCCGCTTTTCCAGTGCGGGACTGGGTTCAACTTTGGGATTAGCAGTGGTAGCAGGTTTTGGCATGGTCATTCTCCTGAGCGCCCTGATTTGGATGTTATCTCAAAATCCACTGGCTCAGGCTTAGGTTGACATACAGGGTACTCGACTAGATCGAAACTACACTTTTACGCGCTTAAAAATGTAAAATTACACACTTTAATGCGCGTAAAATTGTGAATTGGGTTATGGTATAGGCAGTTAACAATCTGAATTGCTGGGAAATGACAATGCAGCGCAACTTACTCAATGCCCTAATTGCATGGAAAAACCAACCTATGCGCAAGCCATTATTGATCGATGGTGCGAGGCAAACGGGTAAAACGTATCTGCTCCAAGAGTTGTTTGGTAACACCTTTACCAACATCCTTCGTATCGACTTTCTTGAAAATCCCGCCTACAAAGAAGCGTTCGATGGCTCACTGTCACCTGATGAGCTATTAATGAACATTGAGCTTTTGACCAATCAGGCGTTCAACCCAGAAACCGATCTGCTGATATTAGATGAAATTGGCGAATGTGAACGTGCCGTTACTTCGCTTAAGTATTTTGCCGAAAAAGCACCGTCTTATTTTGTCGCAGCCAGCGGCTCGAATATTGGTTTACTCAACACCTTCCCTGTGGGCAAGGTAGAACAATACAATTTACGACCACTGACCTTCCAAGAATTTATTTACGCATCAAACGAGCAAGCACTGATCAAAGCGTTTGATAGTCAAGCAAGCACATCGGCTGTGCACACTAAATTGATGGATAAACTAACAGACTATTTTTTTACCGGTGGTATGCCGGAAGCCATTTCTGCTTGGTATCGGTTTAAAGGTTCAAGCATTTTAGAGCGTGTTGAAAAAGTCACTAAAATTCATGCCGATTTAGTTGAAGGTTATCGCCGCGATTTTGGCAAGTACGCTGGCAAGGTCGATGCCACACTGATTGAATCGGTATTTAATAGCATTCCAGCACAGCTATCAATTGTCAGCGATGAGTCCGTTAAACGCTTTAAATTTAAGCATGTGCATGAACGTAAGTCTCGTTATAGCGATTTTGAAACCGCGATCCATTGGCTTAACTGTTGCCGCTTAGCCTTGCCAAACTACCCTATTGAAGGGATGCCGAAACCGCCTCTGGCGGCCTATAAAAAAGAGAATATGGTTAAGCTGTTTATGTTTGATGTGGGCCTGCTCAATCATATGCTAGGTAGTAGTTATAAAGAGATTAAGCAACAAAAATATGAATACAAAGGCTATGTGGCAGAAAACTTTGTGCAACAAGAGCTCACTGCCATTGGTGTTGACCCAAGTTATTCATGGAATGACGCACGCGCCGAAATCGAATTTATTTTGGCAACAGATGAAGGTGATATCATCCCTGTTGAAGTCAAAAGTGGCAAACGTACAAGAGCAAAATCGTTGGCATCCTACGTTGAAAAATGTGCTCCAAGTAAAACCTTTAAGTTAACTGGCACACAAGGCTCATCAGCGTTAGAACAAACCAATATCGTGATGCCTTTGTATTTCACGCAATATTTATCACAGAGATGGTAAAAGCGCTTTGCCTAGAATCCCGAGGTCTACACAAAGTTACTTTAAGAGTAACAATCTGTAGACTTTGAGGGGACATATATAGACGCTTCCCCAATATCAAGGATGACTTGGCCCTGACACCTGCCATATGCCCTTGATTTATTTCCTGTTGTTAACGGCCATTTAAAGTGACCCACCTCTGGCCATTAATTTTGATCCACCTTCGCGTGGCCTTCTGGCCACTTTAACCCTAACGTTCCCGGTTTTTCTGACCGGGAACTCACGTGAAGGACTGGATTGTGATTCATAAAATCAAAGCGCTACACGACAACGGCAATGGCCTGTCCATTCGAGCCATCGCCCGAGAACTCGGGGTTTCCCGCAACACGGTTCGCAAGTACCTCGATATGAATGAACCGGCGGTTGATCAGCAACAACAGAACCCGGAACGCTTGAAGTCGCTCGATCAGTACCGCGATTACCTGCAACTCTGGCTGCAGCGTTATCCCAATCTCAGTGCCGTCAAACTGATGCGTCGATTGCGTGATCAAGTACCTGATCTGGCCGTGCCGGATCGCACCATCCGCCGCCTTGCCCTGAACAACGGCAACACTCGCGCAGAGCCGTGCAGGATTAAATAGATGGCCATTGACATGCTGTATGAATAACCTGTTTTGCTGTGAGTTTTACCATGTTTACTTCATAGTTGCTGAAATAATGGCGGGTGCAAAAATGGCTGCCCACCACCGATTTGCTTATTGAATCAGCAGCTAACCTGTTGTGGTGGCGAGTTAAATGCGAAAATTGGGTAACTTACTGCCCACCAATTTGCCCACCACTCAAATGGTAGTTTGTAACGGATATCTGCAAACCGATTTGGACGGGGAAAATAAAAAAGCCCTGCATTTACAAGGCTCTTCACCAGGAAATACAGGGCATTTAAGACATTCTTGGACGGGTAACTTTCTACCCAAGAACCTATTCGATGTTTTGGATTTGCTCGAAGAATAATAATTTAAAAGTCTTTAAAAACAGATGCTTGCCTTAGTTTTTGCATCGATCTTCACCCAATACTACCCATTTTACTACCCATGGATAGAAACTTTATCTCTGATCGGCCCAATCGGTTACTACCCATGATTATAAACTGGGATAAGTGGGAAACTGGGAATTTCTGATCCTTTTCCGATTTACCAACACCTTGTCTCAACCGAAAAAACCTGCTGGCAAGTCTAGCAAGAGCGCGGCTCCCGATGCACCACTGCGAATAGATCGAAGTTTGTACTAACAGAACAAACCATTGATTTTATTAGATATTTTTTGATTTTTCTCTTGCATATTTGAAACTTCGTGCGAGTATTTTAGAAATCGCAGGAGTTCAAAATGACCAAGTTGAAGACCATTTGTTTTGCTGTAACTACAGCCGTGCTCGCGGGTTGCGCTGCCATGCCTCGACAATATGACGACGAATCATCCCGCGCACTGAATCTGGCCCGTTCCGGGGGCATCTACGACCAGGACCTGCGGGACTCACCAGACGGCACCCGCTCTTATCGCAAAAGCCTGGTGATGGGCGCCCTCGACCTGGCCAGTCTGGCTACCTCATTAGATGCACCACTCCGTCATCTTACGGGCACCCAGACACTGCTATTTAACGCCACTGACATCATGATGACGCCGGACAACCCTTCGGCGCGACCCAGCCTGATGGGCTGGATGCCGGAATCACTGGCGGCGAACGAGGATGACGCCTATGACCACTATGTTGCAGTCGTAGATGAGGCCATCACCCAGGCCGCCGAGTCGATGGCGATAAATGTAACGAAGCTCACAGACGTGAAGACGCCGGAGATTGATGGGAACCCGCTCATGCTGTGGTCGGTAACAGTCGAGTGATATGGCTGTGCCGATAGCAACTGCATCATCGCCTATAACATCCAACAACCGAATCACTGGAAGACACCAAGCTATGTCATCGGCCGTGAAGCAGCCAGTTACAACATCGCTGCCAACCATCCCGAGAAATATTCCCGACTGGTATTTCGGCAGTCCGGCCATGAACTCACCTTTCCTGTAGATGAATTCTATGGCGCTGTCAGCGCCGGCATGCCTCCCTGGATAGTGATGTACTTTCCACCGAACACCGTGATCCAGGACGGCGAGCCGCTCCCCTATCCGGTGTTGTATGAACAGGGCCAACAGCTGATGTTCAGGGAGCCCGACCATGAGTGACTGGCACGATGAACTTGAGTTGGCACTGCTGCCGCTGGAGGACCTGAGAGTCGATAGCGTCTACATGACTTTTGTGATCAGCAATGCCCTGACCGAGCGAGGCATTTTCCATCAATGCCGGATCGGATACGCGGAGGACCGACTGAGCCGAATGACCACCGCTCCCCATTGCTGGGTCGAGCTCGAACAGGGCTGGTGTATCGATCTCCGGCTGAGACAGTGGCTGGGTGATGAGGACGACCTCCCTCATGGCGTATTCCAGCCAACCAACTACCCGCGAGCTCGATACCAAGGCACTGCGTTGGTGGTTCCACACCTGGACGTGGAAGATTTGAGGGCGATGACGAACGATGCCTACAGCAAGGTGAAACCGCCGTGGCTGGCCGGGCAAGCCGCAGCGGCCTGACGCCGGGAAAAACTTGCATTTTCTCAGGTTCTGGTAGCTTCGAAGTAAAGAACTATCGGGGACTGAGGCCATGGTAAGAGTGGCAAAAATCGTAACAGTGGGGCTCGCCGGGATCGGCGTTGTGGAGCTCGCCTTTAGGGGTACCGATGCAGCGCTTTACGCATGGTATTTATTGTTCGTGCTCTGGGTGGTCGCACTGTTCATTCGCTTCGCACTGGCCGTAGTCGATGCCTACAAGACGGTTTTCGCCAAGGGACCCGATGGGGAAATGACGTTTCCTGAATTCGAACAAAAGATGGCGTCGTTCAGTCGAGGCAGTGATGAGGAGGCAACCGGCGCGGGCAACAAGGCAACTTCCGGCAATGGGAGCAATGGCGGTACAGAGGGTTTCTTCGATGACGGCAGAATCAATCAGATTTATCGAGCGGACGATCCGTTCGGGGAGTTTCTCGACTCTTGAGGTGGTTCCTTATGGGTACAGATCAGGAGAACCAGGTGTTCGAGCCGGGTAATGGCCACCAGAACCACCTAAACCAGACCGGCCAGAGAGAACCACTTATAACAGACTGAGGAACCGACGATGTTTATTCGAGCCTACCTGCGGGCATCCACGCAGGAACAGAACGCGGAGCGAGCCCGGGAGTTACTGGTACAGTTCGCAGCCAACCACGGTCAGCGTATTGCCGCTTTCTACGTGGAGAATGTGTCCGGCGCTACCCTGCACCGCCCCGAGCTGATGAAACTAATCGCAGATTCTGGCGAGGGCGACATCGTTCTGGTCGAACAAATTGATCGGCTGGCTCGCCTCAAACAGAGTGACTGGGACTCCCTCAAGCAAAAGCTGGCCGCCAAGCGGTTAGCCATCGTCTCCCCGGAATTACCGACCAGTTGGCTCGCCCTGGAAAAGAAGGACGACACCGGTTTCACCGACTCCATTCTACGAGCGGTCAACGCCATGATGCTCGACATGCTGGCTGCCGTGGCCCGCAAAGATTACGAAGACCGTCGGCGCCGGCAGTTCCAGGGCATCCATAAAGCAAAAACGGAGGGTAAGTACCAGGGGCGGCAGCCAGACCTGAAGCGCAGGCAACACATCGCCAGTCTTCTCAAGAGCGGCCACAGCTACAGCGAAATACAGGAGATTCTGAGCTGCTCCCGGCACTTGATTGCGTCTGTCGCCAAAGAACAAAGACAGGCCGATGCTGCGGCCTGAACCAACAAAGTGCCCTGAAAGGGCAATCAACTATTGGAGACCTGAATATGCTGAACCTAGCTGCCACACTGATTGCATTTCTGAGCTTTGTCGCGGTCGTACTTTTTATCTGCGTTATGGCCTACCGCAACGCCGATCGGCTGGAAGCGTTCCTGGAGCGAAAGTTCCGAAAAAGATCACCCCGACACAATGGCGATCTGAAATAAATTCGGGGCAAACCGGTGTTCTTGCCCAAAACGGGCAGTTTGAGAGCCGTGCCTACTGCGTCGTCCATGGCAGCATAATCGTGAAGTCGATATGAGGTTATGCACATGACGGACAAAACAGCCAGGCTTCCCGAAAACTTTCTATTTTTGCTGGAACAGGAAGAAAAGCGGAGGCAGCTGCGGGAGGACGCGGGGCTTCCGGCTCTCACAATACTGATCGACGCCGCTCACTGCGGTGGTGGCCAGGCCCGGCATATCCGGCGATTCCTGCTTGGCCTATATAACGCCAGTCACTGGCCATTCGAGCTGAACCGGCTGAGGGCCTTGGATGCGGAACTGCAACAGGCTGCGTTGCAGGTTCTGGCGCTGGATTGGAATGGCCGGGAGGTTCACACCTATCTGCCGGGTGGTGATGAGTTGTTTCAGGCTTGGTGGGAGCAGGAGTCGAAAGCGTGATACGCTTGCTGCACTATATTGATCGAAACCTCCCCAGCCTCGTACCGGGTGTTGTGCGCCCAATGTGTCAGTCGGATGTGTGATGGAGCTTCATTGGACCTCCTGCAGAATCCGATCACATTCAGAGATTACATACTCCGGAATTGTATCAAACCTTGCAGGATCAAGCTGGCAAATAAACTCATTCTCAATATGATATGTTTCATTGATAAACTTCTGAACAACAGAATTCTCAATATCCAGATCTAACAGGCGAAAAATCTGAAGTTTTTCATAACCATTCTCGGAATCTCTATAAAGCGACGTCAGCGCATTGATATCAGTAACTCGATTCAAAATGTCAGGGTATGAAAATCCGTTCAGAAAGCCCGATATTTCATTGCATCCATTGGAGAACTTAGCAGGCGCCATTTCCGGATAATTGTTATCTGCCCCCATGGGTTCTCTGGTATCAATTGCACGCCCTCTCTTGTGCAGAATATTGGAGAGTACTTGATAAGCATCTCCCTTGTCGTCAGAAATTTCAAAATGACGTCTCATGTAAATCAGCTTGATAACATCATCCTTGTCAGAGGCGAGAGCATTCTTGCAAATCTGGGAAAAGGTTTGCATATCCTCTTTTCTGATTACATATTCGATTAACTGGCCAGCTTCAAGCCTCAGAAACGATGCCGAAGTCTGATTGCTGAACTTATGCGCAAGAGACTTAATGGTATCGATAATTGGCTCCACATCATGTGTAAGCATCAAAACTGTTTTATTCTTCAAGCATGAATCAGCTTTTCGACGGAAAAGCATTTCGAGAATGGCATACTTTTTGTTCTTGTCAAATGACGAAATTGGGTCATCCAGAATGATCAAGTCCGGTTTTCTTGACAGACACTCATACATGAAAAGAACGATGGCAAAAGCATTTCTTTCACCAAAACTGAGGTGTTGGCTTCCGCCGCTGAGATATTCCTCGTGATCGGCATGTCTCAGTTTCAGTTGTGACTGTTCGCCTTCACCTACTATCTCAACCTTATATCGGTAACCTGCATATGAGAGAAAATTGTTAATGTCGATCTGATGCCCCTGTATGTCAACCTAAGCCTGAGCCAGTGGCTTTTGAGATAACATCTAAATCAGGGCGCTCAGGAGAATCACCATGCCAAAACCTGCTACCACTGCTAATCCCAAAGTTGAACCCAGTCCCGCACTGGAAAAGCGGGTGCGCAGAGCCTTCAGTACCGAATACAAGTTATCCATCATCCAGCAAGCCGAGG
>NZ_JBBKTX010000043.1:0-16723 GCF_044962685.1 Oceanobacter antarcticus | reverse complement strand
GGGATTGGTGGACTGTTTTTGGAACGCCGTTCGAGGCCAGGAAGTCCCCGAACGGTGAAGATGAGCAAAACCCGCTATCCGGTTGATCGTAATGCTGCTCCACTTAAGTGAACAGCATTACCTCTTTTCGCCGGTTTTTGCCTTGCATTGACTGCCTCGAAAACAAAAATCAATAACCTGCCAAAGGTTCGAAGGTGCTTCTAAAAGAATGGTGGGCCAGACATCAAGACGCTATGGCCTGAGTATCATCGTCTGAAATCGCCTGCTGCTGAGCGTCCGACAAGCTTTGGCGAGCGAACTGCAACACGGCTCCCTCAAAATCCCGCCAATGAAGCCAGTTGTCGTGCAGCGTTTTCAGCCACTTCGGCGCCAACTTTCTGGTCGAGCATGCTAATGGCCTGATTCAGATGCTTGCGGTTGAGGCCGAGATTACCCGCCACTTTGAAATGAGATATCAACTGGCTGTTCACATTACCCAGTGCGGCCAGCGTCGCAATGGTGGTCAACTCCCGGTTGATATAGCTAAGGTTATCGCGACTGAACAAATAGCCAAACAGATGGGTTTTGAGTGTGTGATCCATCACTGGGGCAAAATCATACATGGGTCGGCTCGCTGGCCCACGGGTCAGGTAGATCAGTGTTTCTGTGCCCAGCTGGTAGTAATCGGTATCGCGCGGGCTGACGGTAGCTACTCTCCCGACGGGATCCACAATGCCCGCCTGCTGTCGCTCCGCCAACAGCCCCTGAAACACGCCGAGGCCGTTCAGGCTCCGTGGAAATCCTACGTAAGCGTATTGGTGCGAGAGTACTTCCTTGATCTCATTGATCGTCAGCCCCTGCTCCAGACCCGCCTGCAGTGCCGTTTTTAGCTGGTTGAGGTCACCAGTGGCATTAAAGGCGGCGATTGGCACAATCGCCAATTGACGAGCGCTTAACTCGACAGGCACTTCTGGAACTGGCTTATTACTCACTTCGCTTGTCTGGCTATCGGCAAAGGTTACCGGCTCCAACCACGTGACCGTGCTGCCATCATCGACCACCGGGCTGATGGCAATGTGAGTCATGCCAGTGTGCGCTCCGCCCCCGTGCCAATGCTTGACGCCCGGCGGACACCATACCGTATCGCCGACACGGATCACCTGCACCTCACCACCCCACTCTTGTATTCGCCCCTCCCCTGCCACGACAATCAGATATTGGCCGTGGGGATGGACATGCCAGTTGGTCACAGCACCAGACTCAAACGTCACAGTGGCCGGCGCGACCGCACCTTGCGTCGGCATAACCGGAAAACGCGTGTAGACGGCGTGACCATTGAAGTTGGTCGCTGGCCCAACCGCTTCGACCAATTCAGCCTTTCGTGTAACCACTTGATGCTGCCCGGAATCGGGAGTTGCGTGACTCTCAGACACCCAAATTGTGACTACACTCATCGTCGTTAGCAGCAGCGTTAGCTGCCACAGGGAATGAAACTGCTTCGAAGTATTTATCATCGTCAACCCTCATGGTTTAGCGAGCTGTTGTGGCCATCAAGTCGGGCGGATAACGATCACCTTCGATTTGTATTTCTGCCGCTGCGCGCTCTATGGTCGCCAAATCTTTGGTGGTCAACTCCACGTTGGCTGAGGCGATATTCTCCTCCAGCCGGTGCAACCTGGTGGTACCGGGGATGGGCACAATCCAGGGCTTCTGAGCCAGCAACCACGCCAGCGCAATTTGCGCGGGTGTCGCCTGCTTGTCGTTACCGATACGCTGCAGCAGATCCACCAATGCCTGATTTTTCTCCATGGCCTCTGGCGTAAAACGTGGCAAACGGGTACGAAAATCACCTTCCGCCAGCTTGGTATCTTTGTTCATGGCGCCGGTCAAAAAGCCCTTTTCCAAAGGGCTGTAGGGCACAAAGCCAATCCCCAGCTCTTCGCACGCCTGCAGAACACCGTTGGTTTCCGGCCCACGAGTCCACAGCGAATACTCATTCTGAATAGCTGTCACCGGTTGCACCCTATGGGCGCGGCGGATGGTGTCAGCCGCAGGCTCAGAGAGACCAAAATGTCCGACCTTGCCCTCCCGGATTAACCCGGCAACCGCACCCGCCACTTCCTCAATGGGCACTTCAGGATCGACGCGATGCTGATAGAGCAGATCTATGTGGTCGGTGCGCAGACGCTTGAGTGAGGCCTCAACCACACGGCGGATGTGCTCCGGCCTGCTGTTCAATACACCCAGACCCTGGTCGGCGTCGAATCCGAATTTGGTGGCGATGACAACCTGATCCCGCAGCGGCTCCAATGCCTCGCCCACCATATCCTCATTGGTATAAGGTCCGTAGATCTCAGCCGTATCAAAAAACGTCACCCCGCGATCAACGGCGGCACGAATCAGCGCTATCCCCTCCGCCCTGGACAAGGAGGAGGCGTAACCAAAGTCCAGTCCCATGCAGCCCAATCCAAGCGCTGAGACTTCCAGACCGCTGTTTCCCAATTCACGTTTTTTCATCAGCAATACCTCGGCATGCAGGCGAGAGCCCACGCCAGATTAAGATGGGTACTTCTCCGATCTGGCACCTGTCACTTCAGCGCTTCGGCGGCGCCTCGACATCGGAATAGACCTGTACAGCATCCGGCAGGCGTTTTCCCTGAATGTCGATAGCCGCAACAGCTGCACTTAATTCTGCGACTTCAGCGCGTGTGAAGTGCACGTCTACCGCACCAATATTCTGTAGCAGGTGGTCTTTGTTGGTGGTTCCCGGAATCGGCACGATCCAGGGCTTTTGAGCCATCAGCCACGCCAACGCGATTTGGGCGGGCGCCGCTCCTTTACGCTCTGCCCACTGCTGGACGAGTTGCACCAGGGCAACGTTGTGCCGAAGATTTTCAGGCGCAAAGCGGGTCTCGGTGCTGCGAAAATCGCCGGGAGCAAAGGTGGTGGCGGCGTCGATCCAGCCCGTGAGAAACTGCACGCCCAGCGGACTCCATGGCACAAAACCGATGCCGAGCTCCTCGCAGGTCGGGATCACCTGCTGCTCCGGCCCACGCCAGAGCATGGAGTATTCACTTTGTACCGCGGCAACGGGCAGTGCTGCATGAGCGCGTCTCAGGGTTTTTACTCCCATTTCCGACAGTCCCCAGTGCAGGACCTTGCCTTCATTCATAAGATCTTTGACGGCGCCGGCCACGTCCTCAATAGGCACCACCGGGTCAACCCGGTGTTGATAGAGCAGGTCGATGCGATCCGTTTTCAGGCGCTTGAGCATAGCTTCGACCACAAGCTTGATATGCTTCGGGCGGCTGTTCAGGCCCGGACGACGCTTTCCCGTCTCCGGATCAATATTCCAGCCGAACTTGGTAGCAATCACCACCTGATCCCGGAAAGGCGCCACGCCTTCACCGAGGATGCGCTCCACTTCCCATGGACCATATGCCTCTGCGGCATCGAAGAAGGTCACGCCACGATCAAACGCCGAGCGGATTACCCCGAGCATTTCGGGTCTGTAGGGAACCGCCCCGGTATAGGTTCTACTCATGTTCTGCACGCCGAGGCCTATACCCGATACTTCCAGTGCACCCAGCTTCCTCGTACCCAGGGCGGCGGAGGCCGGGCTGTTACCCTGCGTGCCTTTAGCCTGAGCCGCACTCACCTGCGCGGGCAGCAGTGACGCGGCGGCAACACCGGCACCGGCCAACAGAAACTTGCGCCGTTCTTGATTGGTGATCTCTTCCACTATCTGAATCTCCTGTCCGCCCTGCCCTGTCGGGGCTTTGATCTACAGTGTTTTGCCAAAGAATGTCGTCAGTTGATCTATGGCCTGGTTAACGTACTTTGGCTTCCAGTAGGTCTCGATATGCGTTGCACCGTCTATTTTGAACAGTTGCTTCGCTTGCGTGCCGGTCGCCTTGGCAAACGCATCTTCAGTCATATAGAGCGTGTCCGCATTGCTGCCAGCGATCATCAGTAACGGCACGTTGATGAGTTCGATCTGGTCGGTCGCATCCCAGCGCATCAGGTCCAGAAGACTACTGGTGGTGTATTTGAAGGTGGAGTTGGGATGGGCGTGGGTTTTCCAGTAGTACTCGTAACCCTGCCGGTACAGATCAAAGGGCAGCGCGGCGATCTGTGCATCAGACAAATTGGCATCTCCGGAATAGAGCACCTCGCCGCCCGCGGCTTGCTGGGCTCTGGCGGCCGAAGCTTGCTGCAGCCGCTGCTGGATGCTGTCCAGCGCTGAGTCTTCAAAGCCGTTGCGTCGCACCCGACCGGAATTGAACATGCTGACCGTAGCAACCGAACTGAAACGCTTGTCCGTTTTCGCTACCGACAGCGAGTAACCGCCGCCACCACAAATACCCAGCAAACCCAGACGCCCTGTGTCCACACCCTGAAAGGTGCTGATAAAGTCCGCCATGCCGTGGATGTCTTCGATGCGGTTAGCGGGGATATCGATATTGCGGGGCAATCCGCCACTGCCCCCCTGATAGGCGGCATCCGCCGTAATGGTGATGTAGCCCTGCTCGGCCAGGCGCTGCGCATAGAGACCCGCCACCTGCTCTTTGACACCACCATTAGGATGCGCCACCACAATCGCCGGGTAGGCTTTTCCGGCCTCGTAGTCGGCCGGGGTATACACATTGGCGGCGATTTCAATGCCATTAAGTTTGTAGCTGACCGGATGAATATTGACCCGGCCCGCGACGTTTTCGGTGATAGCGCCTGCGTAGATCAGCGTATACGGATTCTTGCGGTAATCGTCAGCCATAGTCGCTCCGGTTAAGAGATTAAGTGCCGCAACCAGAAGCACTGCAGCTGGAATCTTTAAAGCAGTAAATAGACCTTTACTACGCGCTTTACCGTTTGCCATTCTGATGACCTCGTTATACTTGCAGACATAGAGATTAGTTGCCGCCGGCACCTGTCAGACATCCAGCTTCCTGGAGGTCAACCACTCCACCATGGCGGGATCACGATGGGAGAAAAAGGCGCTGGTAGCGGAGCGCCAACGCGGTGATCCGGTTCATGTCCGCCGCCGACAACTCAAAATCCAGTACATTCAGGTTTTCCTGCATGCGCTCCTTGCGCACCGTTTTCGCCAGCGCAACCACACCTCGCTGCACCACCCAGCGCAGGACTACCTGTCCAACGGTTTTTCCATACTGCCCGGCGATATCCATCAGAACAGGATGACTGAACAGGTCGTTACGCCCTTCAGCAAATGGTGCCCAGGCTTCCGGTTGAATGCCGTAGGCCTGCATCCAGGGAACCGCATGCAACTGCTGGTTAAACGGGTTGACCTCGACCTGGTTAACGGCCGGTTTGATACGATTGAAGGCCGTCAGATCGACCAAACGGTCGGGATGGAAATTGCTGACGCCAATGGCCCTCACCTTGCCAGCGTCCAATAGCTCCTCCATGGCCCGCCAGGCGCCGTGCACGTCGCCGAAAGGTTGGTGGATGAGGTAAAGATCCAGGTAATCGGTTTGCAGTCGGTTTAAGGAGCGCTCGAATTGCGCCTTGGCGCCTTCATAATTGCTGTCCCGCAGCCACAGCTTGGTTGTGACAAACACATCACTGCGTGCGATGCCTGACGCTCTCAGGGCGTTACCCACTTCAGTTTCATTCTGGTACGAGGCCGCTGTATCAATATGACGATAACCGGTATCGAGGGCATCAATGACTGCCTGCTCACACGTTTTGGGATCATTGATCTGAAAGACGCCAAAACCCAGTACCGGCATCTCCACACCATTGTTCAGAGTAAGATTCTTCATTGACTGTCTCCTGCAAACCATAGATTGGAGCTCACTATAATCCCGGACGACAGGGTTGATTAGATACCCGATCCCGCTTACATTTATTAGAATTTTTCATTAATAGAAGTTTAACCGGGTATTAACTCGCTCATTTTGGCAACAATTAAGAGCCATACGACAATAAACGAGTTTTTCGATATCGTAATCGCCAGGAGCTTACATGTCTGAAAATCTGAATGACCTACGTGCTTTCTTGCGGGTTGCAGAAGCGGGTAGCTTTACCAAAGCTGCTGGCCAGATGGGCGTCTCGCAATCCGCACTGAGCCACACCATAAAGGCGCTCGAAGAGCGTATTGGCATAAAATTACTGAACCGCACCACCCGTAGTGTCTCCACGACTCAGGCCGGAGAGCAGCTACTGAACGACATTGCTCCACTGATCTCTGATATCGAACAAAAGCTCAGCGCGCTAAACGAATTCCGTGACTCGCCCCGAGGGACATTGCGGATAAATGGCACTGAGCATGTTATTCACTCAATCCTATGGGACAGACTCAGCCGTTTCGCCCTTGACTATCCCGATATTCATCTGGAAATCACTACCGACTACACGCTGACCGATATCGTTAAAGACCGCTACGACATCGGCATTCGCCTCGGTCATACTGTCGACCAGGATATGATTGCGGTCAGGGTCACTCCCGACATGCAGATGATGGTTGTGGCCTCAGCTGAGTATGTACGGATCCATGGCAAACCGGAAACACCTGCTGACCTGGATAATCATCGATGCCTAGCGCTACGCCTGCCCACACATGAGAATCTTATGAACTGGGAGCTGCAGAAATCTGGTAGCGGAGAGCAGCAAGAAATCGTTCATTACCATCCTCAACCTGTAATGATATTCAGTCATGCACATTTACTAGTAAAGGCTGCGACTGACAGTTTGGGAATTGCCTGGGTACCCACTGCAATGGTGCGGAAGGATTTACAAAGTGGAAAGCTCATTCCCCTGCTGAGTGAGTGGTTAACGAGCTACGATGGCTACTACCTGTATTACCCACACCGTCGTCAATCGTCTCCTCTATTTCGTTTATTAGTAGATGCGTTGAAACTTAAATAAAGGTGTGACGTCCTGCCACTTACTTAGCAAAGGCTAAATAAAAATTCCAGAATTGGTGCGGGGGTTTTCGATTTGAGTGCCTACTGTTGCCAGACATTGCCTGCCAGTGCCATTCACTCCCACTCTATTGTAAATAAGCACTTTTTATCTTTTATTTTCAATAGCTTATTTTACTGTGAATCGATAATACCATGAAAAATACCATGCTCAGAAATTTCTTAAAAATAATTTCATTTTTTTACTGATAGCCCCACTCAACGGAGTCAGGAATCAGGCAGACCGGGTAAAAAACTACCAATCTATGGAGACCCCCTCCCCTCGATTAGCCGGTGAAGAGGTCAACTGCTGAGACTGACTATTTTATAGTATCTTTCCCAATACTAATAAGGTTTCGTGATGCTAGTCGATATTGGCAGGGCCATGCGCCACACCGACGGCGTCGAGAGCCACAGACTGCATTGCAATACCGCCACCATTAACATGATATGCGCTGCAAAGTGTATTCTTGAGTGATTCTTCGCTGGCATGTGTATAAAGGAAACCTTGTTATTTCAGGTAAGAGCGTAGCACGCTTACTACCTGTTCGACATCCGCGTCGCGCTCTGCGGCCGTAATATCGTGCGCTCCCAAGTGTTCACGAATATGTCCCTCCAACACTTCCCCCATCAGGCCGTTGATAGCTCCGCGAATAGCGGCGATTTGTTGCAAAATTCTGCTGCACTCACCGTCCTTAGCAAGCAGCTTTTCCAATCCCTCGGTTTGTCCACGGATTTTACGTACTCGAGTCAGCAATTTATCGCGCTGTTTTATGGTATGGGCCATTGATAGGATCCAGCAGTAAAGTATACTGGGGTATAGTATATGCAAACATAACCCCGGACACAACGCCATGACAGCAGACGTACTGCCCCACCGCTACCACGACCATGTTTTTGATGAAGGCAATCCACTAGCGGAGAGAAATACGCGCTGGGCGGTCTTGTTAACCGCCATCATGATGGTGGCGGAAATCACCAGTGGATGGCTGTTCAACTCTATGGCTTTGCTGGCCGATGGTTGGCACATGAGTTCTCATGCCCTGGCGCTGGGTCTGTCCGTTGCCGCCTACGCCGCCGCCCGCCGATTCGCCCAACACCCAGGGTTTGCTTTTGGTACCTGGAAGATTGAAGTGCTGGGGGGTTATACCAGCGCCATTTTTCTGGTGGGCATTGCCGGACTCATGTTTTACCAATCGATAGAGCGGCTGATTGCACCGACGCCGATTCAATACAATCAGGCGATTCTGGTGGCGATATTGGGACTCGGGGTCAACCTTATCTGCGCCTGGCTGCTAAAAGACGGTCATCACCATCACAGCCATGGAGAGGATCATCAAGACCATGGCCACCATCATCATGACCTGAACTTGCGTGCCGCCTATTTGCATGTATTGACCGATGCCTTGACTTCGCTACTCGCCATCATCGCGTTATTCGGTGGCAAACTTTGGGGTGCCAACTGGCTTGATCCGGTGATGGGAATTGCCGGCGCGGCTCTTGTGTCCATATGGGCAATCGGACTCATTCGGGAGACGGGAAAAGTGCTGTTAGATGCCGAAATGAATAAGCCTATCGCCAATATCGTGAAGCAGCGGATCGACACGACATTACCGGAAGTGCCTATTACTGACCTCCATTTATGGCGCGTAGGCAAACAGCATTACGCCTGCATTTTATCGGTGTCTGCCGAAGATAAACTCACTCCCGATCACATTAAGGCGTGTTTATCAGACATCGGTGAATTGGCCCATATCACAATTGAAGTAAACAGAGACGCCAAAAGTCTAAAAGGAGAATGGAAGGAACGATTCAACACTTTGACCTTATATTCTCTTTGAAATTTTCTCCTGGAGAAATTTATGGACACTAAACAGCACTGGGAAAAAGTTTATGCCAACAAGCCAGCAGATTCGGTGAGCTGGTTTCAACCCCAAGCAGTCCAATCTATGAAGATCATCCAGCGACTGTCATTGGATAGATCGGCTCACATTATCGACGTGGGCGGCGGCGCATCCACGCTGGTCGATGACTTGCTGGCGCAAGGTTATTCCGACGTCTCGGTACTCGACCTATCTGCATATGCACTCCAAGTGGCAAAAGAACGCTTGAGTGATGCAGCCCACCGAGTGCAATGGATTGAGGGTGACATTACGCAAGTAGTACTGCCCGAACATCGGTTTGATCTATGGCATGGCCGGGCTGTGTTCCATTTTCTTACCGATGAAGCTGCGCGACATCGTTATATCGAGACAGTCCTGAAAAGTGTCCGACCAGGCGGTTATATACTGGTAGCGACCTTTACTGAGGATGGTCCAGAACAATGCAGCGGCTTACCTGTACAACGCTACTCAGCCGGATCACTGCGCGCTGAATTTGGTTCACCTTTCGAACTTCTGGGACACAAGAAAGAAATCCACCAAACACCTTTCGGCTCGCTGCAAAAGTTCATCTATTGCTTATGCAGAGTTACTCATGTCTGAAAAGCGATTGTGAATTCGTTTATTCATGTTTAATGTGCTTTCGCCTGAATGAACTGGATAGTACCTAAAGGCGTTGCTACACAATCTTTACTATCAACCACAACAAAGCCCGCTTCCTCTATCAAAATGGGTAACACACCCTTGACATTGTCTCGTGTCGTTTCAAAACCATCAAGGCACTGAACCAGCAGAAATAGCATTCGTTGAATCGATGACGAAGGCTTTCCCCAATCAGCAATGTGTAATCTCCCACCTGGTTTAAGGACCCTATGGATTTGTTTTAAGACATCGAGCTTCTGCAGTCGTGTCAAGTGGTGAAAAAACAAGCTCGACACTGCAACGTCAAAAGTCGCTGTTTCGAAGGGCATATCTTGTGCGAAACCCTGCCACAAACTCACACGCTGATCCATTGAAGCAAACTTGGTTTTGGCTAGTTCGAGTGCTCCAGAGTCTGCATCCAGACCAGTAATAGTCAGCGACGGTTCTCTTTCGGCAAACATTTGAGTCAGGGTTCCTGTGCCGCAGCCCACATCGAGTAAGTGCTGTCCTGCTAACGGAGCAGCTTGGTTGACCAACGCAGTTTTAAAGATTTGTTCTCGTGTAGTCAAGGAAACCACCCAGTCGTAATAACGGGTTAGGGCACGATACTTCAAGGCAGGAATATAGGTGGGCCGGGAACTCTTCATCGCATTTCCTCAATCAGAACTTTAGCTGCAAAATACGGCGCGCACCATTTAACACAATCAAACCGATGATAAGGCCAATCACCAAATCTGGATAACGTGAACCCGTCCAGGCCACCAATCCACCGGCAAGGATGACACCTAGATTGGCGATCACATCATTGGCGGAGAAAATCCAGCTGGCTTTCATATGCGCGCCGCTATTACGGCTTTTGGCAATCAACAGCAGACACACTACATTTGCCGCCAGGGCCACGAGCCCGAAGCCCATCATCAGACTGGAAATAGGCTCACTTCCGAACAATAGCCGCCTTACCACTTCACCCAAAGCACCGACGGCGAGAAGAATCTGAAGCCAACCGGAAAAATGGGCTGCGCGCAGCTTCATCCGCACACTGTGCCCTACGGCATACAGTGCCACGCCGTAGACGGCGGCATCAGCGAACATGTCCAAAGAATCCGCAATCAAGCCAGTGGATTGCGCCCACCAACCGACGGTGATTTCGATGACAAACATCATCCCGTTGATGGCAAGTAGCCACTTGAGAATGCCAGCTTCTGTTTGTACCTCCTGTTTTGCGGACGCCTGTGCTCGGGCGAGGTCATCTCTGGCGACAGGCGTTGTGCTTTCCAACGTCGCACCCAAGCCGAGTGCGCGCATTCGCTCCTCAATGGCGTCAGCGTTGTCCCCATGAAAGACCCGCACCTTTCTCTTGGGGGTATCGAATTCCAATGCGACTTTAGGTTCCACACTGTCCAACGCCATACGGATCATGCCTTCTTCTGAAGGGCAGTCCATCTTGGGGACATAATACTCACTGACAAAGCCGCCATGAGAAGCATCGTGTACTTCGGCAGTCTGGGGAGTATTCTCCATCGTGTCACTATGACAATTGCCGCGGCATGTGTTTGTCATAAAAAGCCCTTGTTCGATCAACGGTGCGCAGCTTAAACTCTATAGTCACTATAGAGTCAAGCACAGAGACTGAATAAATGAAAATTGGTGAGCTGGCAAAAAGGACGGATTGCTCAGTGCAAACCATCCGCCATTATGAAAAGGAACAATTGATTGCCTCCGTGGAACGCAGTGAAGGCAATTTTCGTCTGTATGATGAAGCGGCCGTTGAGCAATTATTATTTATCAAACACTGTCGCAGCCTGGATCTCAGTTTGCCGGAGATCCGGCAATTACTGGGATTAAGCCGTTCGCCAAGTGCGCAATGTGATGATGTCAACCGGATGATCGATGCCCATATTGATCAAGTGGAGGCGCGCATCCAGGAACTCACCAAACTGAACGAGCAACTGAGAATGCTGCGCCGCAGCTGCTCAAACCGTCGGACAGTGGAGCAGTGCGGCATATTGCGGAATTTGTCGGCTACTCCGGTTTCGAGTGTCTGACACCCGGGTCCAAAAACTCTCCTGGACGTTCTGCAACAGGAGCATTTTTCCGCTGCCTTCTCGCCAGCCCCAGAAAGACCAGGAAAACCACCAGTACCGACAATTGCGCCAGGATCCCCTGCCAGGTGGATTTGACGCCGACCCAATCAATGTCAAAGCTGACAGGCAACGGTGTAATACCAATAATATCCGCTTCCTGAAGCGCTGACATCGCCTTACCCATGAGGATAAATGCCAGGGCCAGCAACAGGTAGGTGGTGACGGAAAAGAATCTGGCAACGGGTAATTTCACTGAATAACGCACCAGCAACCAGGCCAATACGGCCAAGAAAGCAGTACCGGCTACAAAGCCGCTGAATACGGATGAATATTGAGCGGCTGCAGCCTGAGTCAGCAAGGCCTGATAAAACAAGACCGTTTCAAAGACTTCACGATAAACCGCAATAAATGCCAGCAGCGCAAGGCCCCACAGGGTACCCGCAGTCAGGTGGGAGTTGATGTGCTGCTGAATATAGTCCTGCCACTGGGCAGCATGGGTTTTACTGTGCATCCAGATGCCGACATAGAGCAACACGACCGCCGCCAAAAGGGCCGCAACCCCTTCCATGACTTCGCGGCTGGCACCGCTGATACTCACCAGGGACTGCGCGGCAGCCCAGGTCGCAACACCGCCCACCAATGCCGTTACCCAACCCAAATGCACATACCGAAGTCCGTCACGCCGACCGGTTCGCACCAGCACAGTAACCAGGGCAATGACCACGAGCAAGGCTTCAAGCCCCTCCCGCAACAGGATCACCAAGCTGGCACTGAACAGGGTCGCATTGGACAAGGTAGATTCCGAAAGCAATCGATCCGCATCATCCAGCCGCGCCAACGTCCGGCTCACAGCGCTTTCCACCTCGCCCGGGGGCTGTGCCTGCTTCAATAATTGCCTTATCGCCATCATATCGGCTTCGAGCGTCTGGCGGAGTGCTTTATCCTGCGCATCCAGGCTGTTTTCGACCAATTCAAAGCCATCCAGATAAGCGCTGACCGCCAATGTTTGTGCTGTTTGATAATCGCCGCGCTGGTGCGCCTGCTGTGCACGTAGTAATAGGTTTCGGGTGATCTTCAGAGGATTGGTCGTTTCCTGGAATAACAGTTCTGGCTTTGCGCGCAACCGTTCGATCGCCTGCTGCGTCATCTCCGGATGTTCTGCAGCGAGTTGCGCCGGCGTGTGGTTAACCATCTGTGACAAGGTGACGCTGGGTGCCTCGCCTGTAACTTCAGAGCCGGATTGAAATGCCAATCCGCCGACATGGAACGCCAGCGACCAGCGTTGCTCTTCCGTCAGTTGGGTAAATGCCGGCATTGCGGTATCGTCTATGCCATTGGAGATGGCGTCGTACAGACCCAGAAGTGACCGGTTCAAGGCTCGCTCTTTACTGGTGAAATCGGTTGGAGCGGGCTCCAGCTGTGCGGCCATCACACCATCGCCCCCACCGGCTGCGCCATGGCAAGAAGCGCACCGGCTCTCATACAACCCTTTGACGGTCGCTTTCGACAACAGATGATCCGGCAGGGACGAATGAGGCATCAGTGCCAACAACGTACCCCGCAGGCTGCCGCTCATTTGTCGAATTGTTTCAATAGCCTGTTTGTTCTGGATGGCTTCCTGTAAAGCCTTGGCCTGATCTGTCAGGTCGCCAGCGTCAGCTGATTTATCCTGAATCTCAGAAATATTCGTCACGATGAGCTGGGAGAACTCCAGCATTTCCTGATATTCACCGTCATTGACCACCTGCCCATCCCTGACGGCTTCCATGTAATCCACAGCAATGTATTCGGCCAGCTGAGCCAATTGACGCATCTGAGCGAAGCCGTCATCACTCATTTCCGCCTGACTGGTCGCTGGAAGCAAACACGATAAGCCCAGCAGTAGTACTGAGACATTCAGAACAAATAGCTTCGGGCTTATAAAACGGTATATCCAGTGTGCCTGCATTAACGGGATCTCAATTTGATTTGTTGCTAATGATAATTTATCTCAATACTAATCCCTATGGTAGCTATAGAGTCAAGCGTGTGGCTAGTTTGTCGGTTTTCCGTGGCGACACGCCCCCTGCCGGCACAAGGGCTGCCCTTCTCCTCCATTGAGCTACCAGGTTGATATCAACCTTTCAACGAATACCCGCGCCACAGGTAGTACACGACCAGCAGGGTCAACAACACAGCACTCAACATGCCGCCCACCATCGGTGCGGTGATACAACTCATCACTTCCGAGCCGGTACCGCTACTGAACATCATGTGCAGCAGGCTGGTGGGGTGGCTGTTGACAGTTTGTGATGATACGTATCAAGAAATTAGTTTGAACACTTGACCTGGAGCTGACTCCAAGTATTAAGCTTTTAAAGTTCACAACAATTGTTCAAGATGATATGCGACGATCATGAAAAACATTGCTCAGTACGCCTTTCTCCCGGTTCTCACAATCCTGTTTCTGGGAGCCGAAACTGCCGCAGCCCACGACCCGGTGTTCGGCTTGGGGCCGCATACCCTTTATAAGGGCGGTGTGGAAATTCATGCTGGGGGACATCGGGAAAAATCCGGTGACGAATCCGAGACAGAAGCAGAGTTGCTATTCAAATATGGCCTCACGGGAGATTGGGTGGCCGGTATTGGCATTCCCTATGTACGTAGTGGCGATGTTGACGATCGCTGGGGCTCCACTAATTTATCCACCAAGTACCGATTCTGGCGGCACGACAGCTTTGGGGTTCAGGAGTCCATGGCTGTGCTTGGCAAGGTAATGCTGGATGATGGCGAAGGTCTCCATGGCGTCGAACCAGACGGCAATGATTATTTGGTTGGACTCACCTACGGCTACGAAGGCCGTAAATGGTACCGCTGGGCCTCGGTACGTCACCGTTTCAATGCGGACACGACAACCGGTGCAGAGCGACCCAACGTTTGGCTGGTGGATCTGGTGGGTGGTATTCGTTTTGCACCCACTGAATATCATGAGCCCGATTGGGTATGGATGCTGGAACTCAATGGTGAATTGATCGAACGTGTTTCACAAGGCACGGGCAGTGCCGAAAAACAACTGGGTGGTAATCAATGGTTTCTGTCACCGGGTTTGATGTGGACCTACCGTAACTTTGCCATCAAGGCCGGTGTGCAATTCCCGTTGTTTGATGATCTTTCACAAGATCAGGAAAAGGGCGATTACCGCGCCCTGGTTGAACTGGAATGGCACTTATAGTTATAGGAGTAAATAACATGCGACGACTGTTATCGATATTGATGCTGTTAGCCCTGGCATTCCCTGCCTGGTCGGCAGAGTTGCGCTATATGCTACGAGTGGACGGCCTGGCCTGCCCTTATTGCGCCTACGGCATCGAGAAGAAGATCAAGGCGCTGGATGGTGTCGATAAGACCAGCGTCGAGATCAAGCTGAACGATGGTCTGGTCATCTTCCAAGCGGATACCCCGGAGCCGATGACAGAAGCGTCCCTCAAAACCCTGATCAACGATGCCGGCTTTACCTTGCGCCAGTTCCAGGTACAACCGGTAAAGCCGAAAAATGAATGAACCTTCCCGGTGGACTTATCTCTATGGACAAGGAGCAGATGAAAACCGATACCTCGTTGTTCAGCGGCCTGGGGCTTGCCCTGATCGGCACTACCTGCTGTGCCTTGCCCATTGCACTGGTGACCCTGGGGATGGGCAGTGCAGTCGTCTCTATGGTATCTGCCATGCCCTGGTTGACCACACTCTCGCAGTATAAGGCCATAGTTTTTTCTCTGACCACGGCGGTATTGATATTTAGCTACTGGCGATTGCATCGAATCAAGGCATGCTCCCTGGCAGACAAGTACCACTTGCGATGGCAAAAGGCAGTGTTATGGAGCAGCTCGGCGATTCTGCTGTTGTCCCTTTTTGCTGCCTACGTCTTGCTGCCGATCACACTGTGGCTGGAGAGACTGTAATTGAGCAAAAAAACTGAAAGCGAACCCCTATTGGTGGAGGTGCTAACAGCTTCAGGATGCGGCCGTTGTCAAAAGGCTAAAGACCTGGCCAGAATGGTGATTGCCGAGTTTTCTGAGGCCAATATCCAGTACCACGAAGTTAATGTGGTGGAGAACATTGATTACGCAGTGGAATTGGGTGTTGTGAGTACCCCTGCCATCGCCATCAATGGTGAACTGGTTTTTCCAGCGCTACCCTCAGCGGCCAAGTTGCGGCATGCCATTCATCAGCGCATGGAACAACGTTAATGGAGACTGCAACATGGATGCAGATGGGCGGTGTTGCGGGGCTGGGCGCGTCCTTGTTGGCCGGCCTCTTGTTCAGTTTTACACCCGTGGCTTTCGCCTCCATTCCCGTCGTCCTGGCCTACGTCACGCGCGCACGGGCTTTTCGTGAAGCGCTGAGCTACGGTCTTGCCTTTGCCGCCGGGTTGATCCTGACCCATGTAGTGCTGGGAGTTGGCGCTGCCCTGGGTGGTGCCTGGGCTCAAAGCCTGTTGAGCCGTCAATGGGGCGTTTTGCTTGGACCTCTACTGATCTTGCTAGGTTTACTCTGGACGGGTTGGCTAAGAACTCCATTGCCCTGGTTGCCACTGCGCGGAAAACGCGCTGCCACACTCTGGGGGGCGTTTTTGCTCGGAATGCCTTTTACGGTGGGAATCTGCCCGGTGTGTTCACCGGGGCTGTGGGTCGGCTTGGGCGTCAGTGCCTCCATTGGTTCGGTAGTCTATGGTGGCCTGCTGATGCTGGCGTTTGCCCTTGGGCGCGTGATCCCCCTCGCGGTGGGCGCCGTGAGCATCGGTTGGTTGGAAAACATGCAGACCCTTGGTCATTGGCGTCAGGGTTTTGAAATAGTCGGCGGTATCACCCTGATGTTGGTCGGCGTATACCTGCTCAATGAATACTACTTCTGGTTTTGAATCATGATGCGAATAGGCGAAGTCGTGACAACCTTGGCTATCAGTGCCGATACCCTGCGTTACTACGAAAAAATCAAACTGATCCCCAAGGTGCATCGTAACAATGGTGGGGTGCGTTTTTACAGCGACAAAGACTTATCGCGCCTGCGTTTTATCAAACGGGCGCAAAAGATGGGGTTTAGTCTGGAGGAGATAACGTAAACGCTCAAACAACCCCATCTACCGATTTAAATAACGGCCGCTTTCATATTCTCAGGCAGCAGTTTTTCGATGTCTTCCACGGTTTCGCATAACGGCAACTGGGCAAACACTCTCCGT
>NZ_JBBKTX010000042.1:0-18323 GCF_044962685.1 Oceanobacter antarcticus | reverse complement strand
GTGACAGTCAGCGTGGCGCAAAAGCCAGCGCCATGATGTACAGCCTGATAGAAACCGCCAAAGCGAACGACCTGGAGCCTTACGCGTATTTACGGAGAGTGTTTGCCCAGTTGCCGTTATGTGAAACCGTGGAAGACATCGAAAAACTGCTGCCTGAGAATATGAAAGCGGCCGTTATTTAAATCGGTAGATGGGGTTGTTTGAGCGTTTACAATTCAACGCCAAATTAATTTGATAAAAACCTGCATTCCAGTTCAAAAGCCACCAACTAAAATCCATGCTATCCGCCGTAACCATTTAATTACATTCGACTTTTCACCATTGGCAACAGATCTCCACAACATCCCTCGTGAGCTTAAAATAAAAATCACACGCCAGTCAAATTGTCAGACACTCTGGCAAACGGATAGGCAATAAAACAAACAAAAAGACAATATACCAACAAAGCACGCTCAAACAACCATCACACGACAAACCCACCATTATCAATATCCAGAAAATGACATTACATTCCGGCCGTTTATAACCAATATTGATTAAACCAGAAATCATCGATACCATAATTAAACAGTCAACCAGCCTGAAACGATAGAACCAACAGAGATATTAGAAATGGCTCAAAATTCCTTTGACCCACCTTTGGAGAAAAATTATGTCGTAAAAACATTCGGACTAAACCCATATGAACAAGGAATAATATATGAGCAATTACGAATATTACACGGAAGAACCAATATCAACTGGCACTATAATGGTGAAGGCTTAGATGCCCACCTGGTATTATCCAAAGCAAAAGTTGAAATATGCCCTTGGGGATTACTGGCGGTAATGGCAAGCAATCCAACAAACCCCAACGACTCTAGTTATTTACATTGCGAGTGGCCACTACGCATCATTGGATTACTCGATTTACTCCGAAATGCAGAGGGTAAATTAACTGGTCACCCAAAGAAATTACACCATATCCAAGATTTGAAAAAAGAATCACCCAAGATTTCTACTAGCGTTAACAACCAGCATGACAATAGCGATTTTTTATTACCCGAATCGACTCAATCAAGCCACAGCCAGGTGTCGGATCAGCTGGCTAACAAAGCCCACCAGCTGGGGCAAGATCAGTATTTCGAATTTCAAGTCAATCATCATGAAGCCGCCATTGCTCTCGGCCACAACAATCGGATTACCGTTTATTCCGACAGTAGTTCGAGTGAGCTATTGTCTTCTTTACTTGATTCTCCAAAATCACTCCGAGTCACTGAGCTATTACTTTCTTCCACCAGAGACAATATTTTTATCTTTGCCCATGTATTCCCTATTGAACAACTCCTATGGGAACTTGCCTGGAAGGAATCGGTGCCAAACATCACTCAATGGAACAACGACACGGTGTTCCGTATCCATCAATGGCCCAGACTAGGGCAATGGTATACAGAACCCTCCATGTTTCAGTTGTCTGCGCTCTATGGGAAGAAATTTGCCTCATTGCAAAACGGTGTTCAATTGAGTGGATTGCCAGATTCACAAGTGGCTGCATTTTTACATGCATGCGCCGTTACCCGATTAGGACTTATAAGTAAAAAATCATCTCCAACCAATACTGTAGTTACAGCCACTGATCCACATACCAACCCCTTTACTCATAAAACGGCACACACAAATCTTTTAATTAATCTACGCAAAAAACTCGGGTTGGTTTTTCACATATGAATAGAGAAAACAAAATTATCTTTATTGGCCCAATGGGAGCTGGTAAAAGTACAGCGATTACTACTATTAGTGATGACCCACCAGTTACAACGGAAGCAAAAAACTCTAACAAGAAACTGGTCAATAAAGCTACTACAACGGTCGCTATGGATTATGGACGCATTTTGCTTAACAACGATGAAAACATAAATCTGTATGGCATTCCTGGTCAGGATCATTTTCGTTTTGTATGGCCAATTATAGCCAAGGGCGCATTAGGTGCAATTTTATTGCTCGATTGCAGCCAGATAAATTGGAAACAACAACTCTTGGTATTTATGGAGGCATTTAATCAACTAGCCAGTACGGGTCGAATCGCCATAGCTCTCAATCGGAACCAGATCAATGACACAGAGGAATGCTTTTCAACGCTATTGGAAGAGAATATTTTCGCCCCCGTATTCAACGCAGATCCCCGCAATCGAGACGATATTTTACTGCTTCTGGAAGCCTTGATTGCCAACGCAGAATCAGAGGTTTTTCTTGATGAATAATCCGACCAACCCGTTGAATTCCAATACTTTAATAGCCCGGTGCCATGAATCTTTGTTCGCTATTACACAGCGGACAGAAAATCTGAGTTATATGATTCTATCTACATCCGATGGATATGTCATATCGCATACAGTGCCCATCGATAGTCAGACAGACCCCAAACGCCTTGCTGCGATGGCGGCATCATTTGCCGGCATTGGATCAGGTCTTGCCGCTGAAACCCACTTGGAAGGAGTTGAAGGGAACATTATCGAAAGCAAAGATGGATTCCTGGGCTGTCGCCTTATAAAAACCGACACTCTGGATGCTGTTCTACTCGGCGTATTTCAACAACACGCGACCCATGGCCTCGCCCTCTGGACACTAAAAAAAGCCTCTGGCGAGATCAAAGATATTGTGAAATTGTTTAATTCATAAATGAGAGAAACGAAATAATGACTACCATTGAAAACAAACTTGCTCCCTTAATGTCTGTAAACGGTGCCATGGCAGCAGCATTGGTTGATTATAATAGCGGAATGATGCTTGGTTCATCCGGCACAGGACTCGATTTGGAAATTGCCGCGGCGGGCAATACAGAGGTCGTTCGTGCAAAGATAAAAACCATCGAAATGCTGCAGCTGGATCAGCAAATTGAAGATATTCTGATCACTCTAACCAATCAGTATCATCTGATTCGCCCAATGGATACGGATCGAGGTCTGTTTATTTATTACGTCCTGGATTCCGGCAAGGCTAACCTTGCCCTGGCGCGTCGTGCCTTGCAGACATTGGAGGAGACTATTACGTTGTGATTGATCGCAATAGCCACCATCTGACGTCCGATAAAAAGTGGCGGAACTCACGCTCTAGCGCTGTCATAATCAACTCAACAGCCACAATCAATCGAGTGAAAAGAGGACGGCCCACTTCGGTCGTCCACAACATATCCACCATGACAAAGTCCCGCAAGGGACGGGGGCAGCGCCCCGTCCCTAACTCTGGCTGTCCATTACAACATCAGCTCGGCAGATGCCTCAACAGCCACTGACGGCAACCCACCACAGCCTGATTGTCGTTGCCTTCCAGCAGTATCTGGCCAAAGGTTACCAGCGTTGTATTTTCCAACGGACTCAGGCTTGTCTCTGCCAGCGCCATCTTGAGCTGGCGTAAAAACTTGCGATTGCGCACTAACAATTGTTGAATACAGACCAGCGCGTCTTGTGGCTGTTGCTGTAACTGAAGAGCATAAGCCTGCATCAGGATAGACGCCACCGAGGTGCGTCGACATCCCCGTACCAGCGCCACCAGCTGTTCACTTTTCTGCTGTTTCAGGTAAACCAGTGCCAGCGCTTCTTGCAACCACACTGGCGTGGCTGGCTCTCGTGCAACCAGTTGTTCCAGCATATCTTCATTATCCACATCACCGTCAACGTGCTCGCAACAATCCAGGTAGTAGTCGTATGCCAGATCCCAAAACGGCTGATTGGCCTTTAAACGCCCAGGTAACGTCAGCTCAGCGGGTAAGGATAAACAGATATTCATTAACACTTCCCGACGCTTGAACCCCAATATCATTCTGAATATACCAAAACAACTGAGCTGGTTAGGGCTGTCGGCAGTGTCGTCTGCTTCTGGATAAGGCAGCGGCTGCGCCATATCTGTCAACCGCTGAATCACCTCAATATGATTCAGCAAGGCTGGGGCCTGACGTAATATGTCGATCCAGCGAGTATCTGGCAGCAACCAACGCATGTCATCGGCCATTTCCCGGAAATGGTCGTCACCTAACATTCGCTCTTGGCGCTGAGCCTGAGAGAGACAGTCTTGTTCCATCAAGCCCAGCTGCTGTATCCATGCCTTATAGTCTTGACGGTATTCCGCTTTCAGAATTCGTGACGCCTCGCCTTTAACGACCTTGAAGTCACACACATACCCGGTAAAGGTATTTTCAGACTTCTCAAACAGCGAGAGTACCTTTTCGACATTCACAATATACGGATCGGCCAACGCTAAAGCCGCAGTCTCTTCGCGCGCATCTAACGGGTTTTCGATCCTATCGAGTTGTTGAAGATAAAGCGCCTTGCCTTCCTTCACCACTTGATTGACGAACTCCAGAATCGGGGTGCCCTGTTGATACTTTTTCTGCAATCGGGCTTGCCAGAATTTGGCTCTGGCGCGTACTTCCGCATCTTCGGCAACAGCGCACAATATGGTCAGTTCCGTCATTGGCAATTCGTACTGGTCAGGATCCAGACGCATCGCCTGCTGCAAATATTGCCGGGCTTCTGCTGCCTGCCCTTGTTCAAATACAAACATAGCCAGACGCTGATAGGCAACAGACTGTACCGACGGTGCGCGTTTGCATTCGGTCAGTTGCTGCATCAAAGCAAATCGTTCGTCATCCAGCTGCACTTCAAGCAACGCATCGAACAAGGTACTCACCAGCTCCTGATGCTCGTTTCTGAGTTTTGCGGGTTCGCTGGTCAGATAACGCCCGACCGTCACCACGGCGTCGAATGCCATTTCCGTCATCGCATGTTCACAGAACAGAGCGGCAGCGGCGGCTGTCCAGCCTGGCTTTTCCGCCAACGCCAACAACTGCTGGTTATTCATTGCTGACAAGGCCAGCAAGAATAGATCGGCAGGTACAGGTAGCGGAAAATCACTCAGCGCGACACAGCATTTTTTGAGCTTTTTGCCCGAGCCACAGAAACAGGGATCATTGCGCCCCGGAAAAGCCGGAGCCACCAAAACAAACTGATTCGAGGATTTGGGCAGTAACTGAAACAGGTACTGCCCCAATGTATCCGACTTGAAGTCAGCGGTCGGTACCGCCATCGTCTTTCTGAACAGTGTCAGAAAATGATCAAGATTATCATGGAGTAGTGCGTCAGACAGGGCTTCAGCCATCCACGCCACCGTCTGCGAGTTATTGTTCATATTACTGATCCAGAAACAGGCTGAACTGCCCTGGAGCAGTTCGGGTGCGTACCAAAATGCAAAACAAAAACAGTGAAACCGAATTACGCCAGCGGCTTCATATGCGGGAACAGAATCACATCCTTAATGGTGTGTGAGTTGGTAAACAGCATTACCAGACGGTCAATGCCGATCCCTTCACCTGCGGTTGGCGGCATGCCGTATTCCAACGCGTTGATATAATCGGCATCGTAGTGCATCGCCTCGTCGTCACCAGCGTCTTTCTCTTCGACCTGCTTGCGGAAGCGGGCCGCCTGGTCTTCCGCGTCGTTTAACTCGGAGAAACCGTTGGCCAGTTCACGCCCGCCGACAAAGAATTCAAAACGGTCGGTCACAAACGGGTTGGCATCGTTACGACGCGCCAGCGGTGATACTTCCCACGGGTATTCAGTAATAAAGGTGGGCTGATCCAATTGCTCTTCGGCGGTTGCTTCAAAGATTTCACAAATGTACTTGCCCGCCCCCCAAGCGGCCTGCTTGGGCGAATCTTTAATACCGACCTGTTGCGCGTACTGCTTCAGCGTGTCGATATGGGCTTCGGCATGATTCAGTACATCGGCGTCCATTGCAGGGTTGTACTTCAGAATCGCATCAACCATGGTCATACGCTGGAACGGCGCAGCAAAGTCGTAGGTTGATTCGCCATATTCAATGGTAGTGTTGCCCAGCACCGATTCGGCAATAAATTTCAACATGGCTTCGGTAATGTCCATCAGGTCGCGGTAATCCGCATAGGCCTGATAAAACTCGATCATGGTGAATTCAGGATTATGGCGGGTGCTGGTGCCTTCGTTACGGAAGTTGCGGTTGATCTCGAACACCTTGTCGAAACCGCCCACCACCAGCCGCTTCAGATACAGTTCTGGGGCGATCCGCAGGAACATATCAATGCCCATGGCATTGTGATGGGTTTCAAAGGGTTTGGCCGTTGCGCCACCCGGAATGCTTTGCAGCATGGGGGTTTCCACTTCCATAAAACCGCGCTGGGACAAGAAGTAGCGAATGCCTTCAATGATTTTTGAACGCATCAGAAACGTGTTGCGAGTTTCTTCATTGATGATCAGGTCGACATAACGCTGACGATATTTCATCTCCTGATCACCCAGACCATGAAACTTGTCTGGCAGTGGCCGCAAGGACTTGGTCAGGATGCGCAGGTTGGTAATGTCATCAATTTCAACGTACAAATCGCCCTTGCCGGATTTCTGCAAGGTGCCCGCCACGCCGACAATATCGCCGATGTCCAGCAGCTGCCACGCTTCGCTTTCTTTTTGCTTCGGTTTGGCAAGGTAAAACTGGATCGAACCGCTGCTGTCCTGAATCCCGACAAATGGGCCGCCACGACGCATCACACGACCGGCAACCACGACCGGGTGCTGCTCTTCCGCCAGGGTTGTCTTGTCTTTTTCGCCATGCTTGGCTTTTAATTCACCCGCCAAATGTTCACGCTTGAAGTCATTCGGGTGGCCATTCGCCAGACTACCTTCACGCAACTGTTCCAGCTTGACGCGACGTTCGGCGATCAACTTGTTTTCTTCCTGGGCGGTTTGATTCTGTTCGGTCATTGTTTAACCCGGTTGTGTATAGGATCAGACGTCGAAGTCAGACGTCGAACCTTGTATGTATGGTTTTCAGATCAGACGTCAACACACAGACGTCAGACACTATGTCTCTGTGCGTGGTAGAAGCGGCTTGCCGCCGACATGCAATCGGGCCAAGCCACCTACCAGCATCACAGCCCCTTTTTCAGGCTCGCTTCAATAAACTGATCCAGACCGCCATCCAATACCGCTTGCGTATTGCGGGTTTCGACCCCGGTGCGCAAATCCTTGATACGGGCATCGTCGAGCACGTAAGAGCGAATCTGGCTGCCCCAGCCGATATCCGACTTGGAATCTTCCAGCACCTGAGCAGCGGCATTACGTTTTTGCAGCTCGAACTCGTACAACTTGGCCTTCAACTGTTTCATGGCCTGGTCTTTGTTCTTGTGCTGCGAGCGATCGTTCTGACACTGGGTCACGATATTGGTCGGCAAGTGAGTAATACGCACTGCGGATTCCGTCCGGTTAACGTGCTGACCACCGGCACCGGAAGCCCGGTAAACGTCGATGCGCAGATCCGACGGATTAATCTCGATATCGATATCGTCATCCACTTCCGGTGATACAAACACAGAAGAGAACGAGGTATGCCGACGGTTGCCGGAATCAAACGGGCTCTTGCGCACCAGCCGGTGAACGCCAGTCTCGGTACGTAGCCAGCCATAAGCGTACTCGCCTTCAACCCGGATGGTCGCGCCCTTGATACCGGCCACTTCGCCATCGGATACTTCCATCAACTCACCCTTGAAACCATGAGCTTCAATCCAGCGCAAATACATCCGCAACATCATATTGGCCCAGTCCTGGGCTTCTGTACCACCCGAGCCGGACTGGATTTCCACGTAAGCATTGTTGGCATCCAGCTCACCGGAGAACATACGACGGAATTCCAGCGCCTCCAGTTGTTGCCGCAGGTCGGCCAGTTCAGACTCAACTTCAGCGACCGCCTCTTCGTCGTTTTCCTCAGCGGCCATATCGAGCAAGTCTTTCAGGTCTGCAAGGCCGGTATCAAGGGTGTCGATGGTCTTGACCACCACTTCCAGCGCGGAACGTTCCTTACCCAGCTCCTGAGCGCGGGCAGCGTCATTCCAAACGTCGGGTTGAGCCAGTTCCTGCTCTACTTCTTCCAGCCGTTCAGTCTTGTTGGCATAGTCAAAGATACCCCCTAAGCACGTCGGTGCGCGCCGTGAGGTCTTTGATCGTTTCGATGATTGGATTGATTTCCAAAGGGATACCTGTCTGTGTCACTGGTCTGTAAGTCGGTTGTCCCCCACCGTAACGATGAAAGAACAAAAAAGAGGCCGATATTCTACAGAAATTTATAACAGACAGCCACGACGACAGGCAGGTTCACCGTTGCGTGGCCGCCGAACCTCCCGTGCGTGGCATTGGTATTTCGGACAGAGACGGTGCTCGTTCCGGACAGAGACGGTGCTCGTCCCTACCTGTGGCCGCGACCCCGTAGGGCCCGCCTCCGTGCGTGGCCGCCGAACCGCCTCCGTGCGTGGCCGCCGAACCGCCTCCGTGCGTGGCCGCCGAACCGCCCGTGCGTGGCATTGGTATTTCGGACAGAGACGGTGCTCGTTCCGGACAGAGACGGTGCTCGTCCCTACCTGTTGTTGGTCAGTTGGTGCTTTATCCAGTTATTTAATGCGTCGGCGACCCGTGATGCAGGTACAAACTCCTGTTCCAACCGACCTTTCGGGCTGTTGAGCAAGTACAAATAAAACTGCTGTTCTGCTGTCGTTAGCCCATTTGGAATTTGCTCTCCTGCTGGAGCCGGTTCTACCACGGCAGCACCAACATGGAATGCTTCGAACGTGGCCTGATCCATCAGTACCGAGTCTATTGCCGGGCGCAGCTGTCGGGCGCGCGCCAGCATGGTTAAGCCCCAGCTGTCCATATCACCCCAATAGAGAATCTGTTTACCGTCAAAGACCGGCGACGCCAGCCAGCCCAGATCCAGGCCTGCCCCCAGAATCGCAATGGCATCCAGCTCCGGTAACAAGTGTTCACAGCGTTCGTTTTCGATCACCAAAATACGACGGCAAGGCAAGGGGGTATCAGCCAGTTCACGGGTGCTCAGCCTGAGCCGCTGAAAGGGCAACAACCCGCTGGCCAGAGGTTTCACCAGCAACCAATGGTCGGACTCAACCGCTGCATCCAAAAAAGCGTGTAGCCCCTGCTCGCTGGCGGTGCCGTTATAACGCTCGTCCAGTAGTCGTTGCAGTAGCTTGGCGTTACGCTCCATAAATTTAGTATCCACCCCAAACCCTGCCATCAGACGCAGAGGCCTGCCTTGCGCTGCACCGGGCGACAGTGAATCAGCCAGAGAAGCGGTGGTGATCACGTCCTCAACTGGTTTATTGCGCCACAGCGAGCGCTCACGAATCAAGGCGGCGTGGTACACCTGACGCACACGACCGCTAAAAACCAGCTGCTCCAATATCCGGAACTCTTGCTGCACCTGTTCATTCTCAGTGGCAGCGACCCATTCGGTTGGTGTGTGCAAGCGCCAGCACAACGGCAGTTCAACCGCATCCGCCGCAGCCCGGTATTTCACCGCTGTAAAAATGACCTCTCCGATCGTGACAGCCTGCCAGGCCTGCACTTGCTGTCGCACCTCAGCGGTATGGCGGGCAAACTGCTCACCGGAAGGTTTGCCAATCATCAACTCAACCGGCCAGGCCGCCTCTGACAACAAGCGTTCAAGCCGAAGCTCGGTCTGTTGCCATTGCCTGCTCAGCTTTTCTGCCAGATCAGCTGGAAGTTTCATCATTGGCATCTTCCGGCTGACGAATACGTTGCACGCTGCGCTGCTGATACACGATATCGAGTTCCTGCCAAGTCAGCGCGGTCAAGGTCGATGCCATCCCCCGTCGGTGTACCACAATGGCCGAACGCGTGTGATTGCGTAACAACCGCATTTCCTTGTTGGGAGTAATAAACAGCGCGTGTAAACCAAACTCCGTTAGCGCAGCGATAATGCGCCCCGCCACAACATGGGAACTGCGCGAAAAAGCCTCATCCAATACGATGGTGCCAAACAGAGGCCGGTTACTGCCATCCGGGCACAGCGCATACGACAGCGATGCCGTTAACACGTACGACGCAATAATTTCTTTTTCACCACCGCTGCCACCCTGGGAGCCACTGCGGGTTTCCATCACGCTGCCGGTTGCCCGATCGATGACTGACACCTTGAATTCGAGCCGGAAACGCGGATCAAGCAAGGCCTTGGCGGGTTGGGTGCGCTGACGTTCACAGGCATCCCGCAACAGCGCAATAATGCCGCGCAGCGCTTTGTACTGGCTTTCGCCGTCGTCTTCGACAAAGCGGGCCGATCGCAGCGTGGCAATGGCCCGATTAAAAGTTTTCAGACTTTCATGTACCACCTTGCCTGCCACCAGTTGCAGATAACGTCCGGCTTGAAAATCCACACGCCGCAAGGTGCTGTTAACTTCTTCCAGCTTGTCTTCGATACGTTCTACTTCGGCCTCTACCGACATTAGCAACTGGGTGACACCATCGTCAGAGGAACGGTTCAGATATTCTTTGAAGCGGTTTTGCTTCTCTGGCAACGCCTCTTCTGTAAGTAGCTGCAAACGCTGCAAATAGTCCGGTACATCAATCAGCTCGCTGCCGGTTTCTGCCAGTGCACCCCGGTCTTCTGTTTTGGCCTTGACCATGGCTCGGGTCAACTCGTTCACCACATTGGCGTGCTGCTTGGCCAGCGTATCGAGTTGCTGTTGCAATGCCTTGGCTGCGGTGTGTTCCAGCTCATCCAGCTCTGCCAACCGAGCCAGGCTGAACGCTGCCGCAATAGCAGCGAACCGGCTAGCGGCTAACTGACGCTGGGATTCCAGCAATCCGGCTTCGGCCCGACGCCAGACTCGGGATTTTTGCGTTTCAGCGTTCTTCAGTTGTTGTTGCCAACCTTCGCTCTGGCGGTTCCGCAGAATCCGTTCATCATCCAGTTGTTTCAGCTGCTGGTTGGCTAGCTCATACGCTGTTTTGGCCGCCGTGACGTCGGAATCGGGGGCTGTTAGTCGTACCAACTGTTCTTGCACATGAGACAGTTCGCGCTGCGCCTGTTCGGTATTTATCAGATCGAACTGGATATCCAGCAGCTGCTGCGACAACATCTGTCGGTGCGTCAACTCAGCTACCGTCGCTTTTGCCCGTTCAACGTCTGCAGTCTGTTGTTTCAAGGTGACCTGAACTTGCTGACGTTGCTGCTGGACACTGTTCAAACGATCCTGATTGTCGAAGCCCGTTTGCCAGTCCTGATCCAGCCGCTTTTGATCCTGTTTGTCGAAAAACCGAGCCTTGCCAGAGGTTAACCCTTGCTTGGTGATGGCATGTTCGGTACGTCGCAAATCGTCCGGGCTGTTGACGCAGTGCAGGTCAAACCCAGCTAACAGGTGTTTGACAGCTTCCCGATAAGGATGCGGTTTGTAATCCAGTTTTTGGGTAAAACCATCGTCCATAAAACGTGCGGTTTGGCTAGGCTGCTTAACTTCAAGAATACGTACATGCAGCTGGTTATTACGCTGATTGACCCAGCGCAGCGCCGCTGCGGCCTGTTCCGGTGGCACCAGAATACGCAAGCGGTGACTGCCAATCGCCCGCTCGATAGCGCCACGCCAATCCCGTTCCTGCTCTTTTATCTGCACCAATTCAGCCACAAAAGGCAATTCATCCTCCTGCAGACCCAGTTCATCGGCCAATAGCGCCCTGAAAGTATGGAATTTGGCCGGGATATTAGAACCGGGCCGCTGCTGGATCGCGGTTATTTCAGCCTCCAGTTGCTGAATATTCGAGCGAATTGCCTGGGCGGCGGCACCCAGCTGAAAGCTGGCTTCACTAGCCTGCTCAAGCGTGTGGCCAAGCACTTCGATACCCTCGGCTATCACACGCTGGTTATCCGTTAACGCGGCACGGCTCAGGCTATCGTCCAACCCCAGATTACGACTCATACGTTGATAGTGGCGGGCGTTCTGGTCACAACGATCCAGATTGTTCTGTTTCTCGTGAATCAGTTCTTCCAGATTACGAATATTATGGCCACCCAACTGCAAGTACTGCTCACGCAGGGCATCGCAGCTGCGCTGTTGCGCCTGGACACTTTCTTCCGCATCGACACAGCCTGCCTCGGCGCTTTGAACCTCCGTCACCAGGCGAACACACTCCGCTTTCCAGAGCCGATACGCCTGCTCCCCAAACCAGATGGGCAAAATATCAGCCAGTTGCCGTTGCTCCATCAGTTGGCCATCAATCAGCTGATATTTTTCCCAGTGGGCTTTGACCGGCTCCAGTGAGCGTTGCTGTCGCCGGGCCACTTCCAGCTCTTCATGAATGGCCGTCAGGTCATCGAAGCTGTCGGCCACTTCTAACGCCCGCTCAAACTGGGATGAATCGTCCAGTACCAGCTCGCGGAAAATATCATCAATACTGTTCAGTTGCTTCAGACCAGCCGCCCGATTCAGCAAGTTAAAAGCGTTCTCGCGCACTTCGAAAAAATCCCGAACTCTGGCCAGATAGCCTTTTTTAGCCGGGTAATTCCACAACCCTGTGGTGGTTTTTTCCAGTTTCCGCAGCGCTCGCATACCGCCTTCCTGATGCACTTCCAGCCAGTACTGCAAGGTCTGTTCAGCTGCGGTGGTAAAAAACCAGAGTTTTTTCAAATCAGACGGGGTCGAGCTGATGTCGTCAAACCATAGCAACGCGCCCAGGCGAGCCACGTCCTGACCATTCGACAAGATGGCACAAATACCGGTGACGGTTTTGCCGGATCGAGCGATATGCGCCTGGCCTGCACCGCCATCCCCAGGGCCAGAGACCCCGCGCACATACGAGACCAAATCACGGTCGCTTTCGTGACCTCCCGTCGATGCCAGGTTGTATTTGGGGTTGGCTGTCAGCAGTGTCATCAAGGCATCCACCAGAGTGGTTTTACCACTGCCGGTTGGCCCAACAATCGCGGTACCTTCGGCATCAATCTCGGCACTGTGCGGGCCGCCAAAACCACCCCAATTAAAGATTTCCAGTTGTTGCAGACGGTAGGTGGGCTCGCACCCGAACATCTCTTCCTGAGCTGGCATTACGGTTATTCCTCCCGCGCCGAATCATCAGGCTGACCATCGGCCTGCTCACGCAGACCGTTCAGCAATGCTTGCAGGTTTTCCGGGTTGGCCAAATGAGCAATGACAGGACGAATAGTCACCCGGTCGTGGCTGTCCGGGGCGGTGACCAGCCCATGTCCTTTGAGCTGATCCAACAAGGTAATCATGCGATTGCGTTCTTTCGATTCACTGCCACTGTCGCCCAGATACAGCTGCAACTGTGGCACCAGTTCATCAATCGCCACCACGGCGTCCGCCGCACCCACACCGGAATCCTGCTCGTAGTTAACAAAATACTGCCGCAATATCGCCACCAACAGTGATTGCTCCAGCGTCAGCCGTTGCTTGCGCACCAGCGGGTGCGACCAGTCGTCTTGCTCCTCGGTCTTTTCAGCCGCCACCACTTTCAGGAACACCAACCCGCGAATGTCATCCACCTGAGCTTGTAAATCCAGTGGTTCCAGAATGGCGTTGATGGCTTCCAGATTCACCACCGCTACCCGATACACATTGGGTTTCAGCGTTTGCTCCAGCAAACCGGTATTCAACAGCTGCTGAGCGGTGTCGCGCAAGCGGCGGTCGGTACGTCCAACGCCAGCAACGCCAACATCAGGAGCGATAACTTGGGGAATACTGCCCTCAGCATGATTATTTTCAGACGATTTTTCAGACAAGTGCGGCGGTTTTTCTGGTGGCTGCGCCGTCGGTTCATCAAAGATACTGGTCATATTCAGAATTCCCAGTCCATGCCAGCAAACGCGGCCGCATCCAGTGACAACAACGGCAGACTGAAGGCCCAGCGCCGGTGCTCAGCATCTGTCAATTCCAGTGATTCGGTGTGGTTCCCGGTTATATCAATACCCGCTTCACGGGCCATTCCGATCCACAAGGCAAAAGTTTCCAGGTCGTGAGTGGGCGGTAATTGCTCCGCCAGCTCCACCAAGCTTAACGGCCGCCCGGCAGCTGCCAATACCGCCAGGGTTTCAGCAATCACCACGTCGCGATCCAGCCCGTCCAAGGCCGCCCAGAACTCCTCGTCGAGATCACCCAGATTGGCCTCTGCGGCGGTAAAATCCAGTGTTTGCTCCGCCGGGTTCTCCAGGTTTTTAAAGCGTAACCGCTCCACCAGCGGCACATTGGCCAGCGCAAACCCCAGCGGCGGTAACGGCGACTCGGCGCGCCGGACTTTTTGCCGTTGCCAATCAATATCCAGCGCAGCTTTCATAATTTCTGTCAGTATCTGACCGACTTTATGGTGCTCGGCCGCCAGGCCACTTTTTAGAAAACCGCGTACATCCTGTTCACTGCGCGCGCGCGCCTGCAGCACCAATTTACTTTCCTGCGCCAACCGCAGCCGCAACCATTTCAGATCTGTCAGCTGATTGCGGTTCAGTGCTTTAGGCGCTGCCGGATGAGCAAGAATGGTACGAATGCGGTGATTCATATTCTCCAGCTCAATGGTTTGTCGCAATTGCTGAATAAAGCCATCAAATACCCGACCTTCTGGAGTATTTAACAAGGCCGCCTGACCATCCAGTAACCGATCCACCACAACGCCGCGATGGGTACCCTCAGCCATAATAGACTGGCGCAACAACCGATCTGCCTCCCGCCAGGAATCTTCCACCCGACGAAAATCAGCACTCAACCCGGTCGCCAAGGAAAAGATTTCACGAATACCTTCAATCGCCTCTACGCTAGACAACACCGGAATATCACCCGCCTCCGCAGCGGCCAGCTCCTGCTGCAATTGGGCTATACGCCCCTGCAACGAGGCAATACGACTGGCCGGATTGGGATTAAGCCCGGTTTCGAGTTTTTCTATTTGCGACTGAACGACTGATAGACGGGATGCCGTCGATGTCATGATACGGTTATCGAGGGAATCGACAAACTGAATCGCCGTCGCCAGAGCATCGGTGGCGTACAAACGCTGACCGCGTTCAATCACCAACCCACGCTTGATCCATTCCCGTAACTCGCGCCCCGCCTGTTGACGGGTATTGTCTGGATCAATAGCGAACTCATCTTGCCCGGCATACGCTGCCAGCATCTCCGACAAAGCCTGCAAGGCATCCTCTTCCGCGATACCGTTCTGGGCATGCTCAAATAGCGTGGTTAAACACCCCAGAACCAAAGGCGCACGTGGCGACGCCAACAAACGCCAAGCAGGATGCTGCTGACGCGCATGGATGTACTGGCGAGTACGTTGTTGGGGGGAGAAGTTCATGGACGGCTTCCGCTACTGATTCTGTTCCGGGCACCATGGCCCGGTACTTCCGGGGATTACATCACCTGTTGCAAATTCACACCCAAAGGTGGCGGCTATAATCAGTCTACTGCGTGTCGCGATGCTGATATCGCGAGTGATATTACCGCCGCATCGCCCAAATCACCAAACCGACCACCAGCAAAAAAGGCAACGCCACAACCAACAGTCTGAATGCCATCATCAACAACAGTACACCCAGGATAAAACACAACGGCCCGATAACCACAAACTGGATCAGAGTCCATATTGCTCAATACCCTCCCCGCTGTCAGCATAGTTGATGAGATCCCGCTCTGTCACCCTAGTTGTCCAGCAGGCGTGGCCCCTGAAAGGCGTTTGGGGGAGGTGTCGATCCGGCTGAAATCGGTACTTATGCAACGCATGCCACTGATGGAGGTGTTCAGGAAACCACTGGATTTGTCAGATGATACGGAGCAGTTGGGGCTGGGATTTGGTTAACCGGACAGTAGTGTCTTCATCTACCAATCGCTTCCACTCTTCAAATAATGATTCCATTTGAGACATAATGCGTTCCTTGAGTTTGCTGCCTAACGCTTTGCACAGCGGCGCGAGGTACGAGCGTCCGGCCCCGTAGGGGCGAACTGCTGCAACTTGCTAGATGATTTTTCAAACTGCTTCTGCATCGGGGACATCATATATTGTCTCTGTAACCTCACTTAATAACCTATGATCTAGTAGAACTTGAATTACAACTTTTGCTGTATTTTGGCACACAGCTATTTTTCCACCTTGATCAAAGTTAATGCCCAAATTACGAGCCTCGCTCACAAGTTTCACTCGATCTGAGAATCCAGGGGATCGATACAAAGCTTTTTGTTGAATCACAGTCATTCGTCTAAGTTGCATTGAGTTCTGACCCACATATTTTTTAAGTGGCTCAACATCAGAAAAAACAGACAGAAACTCAGGGTCAACGGTTAAATCATCAAAACTTTGCTTGTATGCCTTTTTATCAGCCACTGTGCTTTCATAAGCTCGCTTGGACGCAACAAATATTGTTTCGTTGAGGCAATAAAAATCAAAATATGAATCAAAGGTAAATGACTCATCTGGAACAGCAGACAATTCTCCGTTAACGAAAATTGCGTTAATAAGCTTGTTTCTGACGGTCGGCTTCCATGATGGTGCGGTTTTTCTAACGGCGTAAACAGTTTGCTCCCCAGACTGAAATTTAACCAAATACCCTACTGCGCCCTTTAATTGTTTGAGTTGGGCGTCTGTATTTTCAGTTTCTGGAACATCCACCGCTTGCAGTAAAGCTATAAGTCCGTCACTGTCCTCTAGCGAATGCTCCAGGCAACTATTCTCATTGTTTTGGGACAGGTGGCTATATGTAACTTTCTCGGTAATCCTCGAAACTTCTGATTTAATAGCATTGCGAAATAGGTTTTCAACCTCTTCGTCGGTTCTGACATGCCATGCCCGAAACTTTGCAGCAGTTGTACTTTTCTTAAATACCCAAAGCTGAACCGTTGAAGCATCATAGTCCAGCGCCCGCCAATCACTAAAGTCTGTCACTGTTGTTTTTCTCCTGTACTTATGTAGCTTCCCTGAACCTCCTGACAGAGATATTTACCAGGTGTCGGGTCATTTCTGCAAAGTAGTTTTACGGTTCTCTTATGTCCACTTATCTCAACTTCTGCTTCATATAAGTTCCAACCAAGAATCAAGAGAATAGGATTCATTATTATGTACCCTGCTCGATACGTAATCAGAAATAGCCATAATAAGAACACAGCTAATCCAGCAATTTTTCCGGCAGAGCCATAATCAACACCCATGAATGACACTATATAAGGAAAGCTATAGCTGATTAACTCACTTGGTATAGATTTCAAACCAACTATGGTCACGGGATACTTATAACGCAGGCCTCGCAAAACCTGAACAGTTATCAGGAAACACAAGAAAGTTATTACAACAACAGAAAAAGAGAGGTAAGGGTGATGCCCATTGGGAATGACGCAATCTTTCAGATTCCAGCATAAGTCCATCCCCCAATACTCTGATTTAATATCTTGTAGAGCTAAAATTATAGCGAGGGGAAAATATGACCCTAAAAAAACAAGGAATGCAGGAACGATTCGAAATTGCATGGAGTTACCTAGTCATTCATCTAACGCCAAGGTAAGCGGCGGCCAGCATGGAGCGGCTGCTCGCGCAACAATGCCGAAGGCATGCGCTTGACCGCCTTGTTAGATTCTTCACCCACCAAGGCTTGTGAATGGCACGTATTCTTCATCGATGCCGTGAACCCGAATTCGCTGAAGAACCAAATTGTTTCCGCGCACATGCCCCTGTGCCGTATACCTGAATGGCGTGGGATTGATAGGAGATACATAGCCCGATTCGATTTCGACATTGTCGCCGCCAGTGTTTTTGACCACGCACTTCTGGCTAATGGTTCTGAAGTTTTTGCCAAGCTCTTGGCGAATGAGATAGCCGGCAGTGCTACACACCGAACTTTTGCTCATTGATCCAACAATCGGTGGTTCACTTTCACAACCCAGAACCAACAGAGTGGCGAGAAGTACAAGATAGTTTTTTCTCATTAGCTGATCCGTGCCATTTGTGAATCTAACAGTTTATTCATGCGCATGCGCATTTTTCTGGTGGCACGATTTGTTACGAGAGGAGGGCAGGTATTTGAATTGACTGATGATTTCCGTTTTCACTGAACTCTCTTCCCTGGAAAAACACGCATGCGCATTTTTCTGTTTTAACGTGCGCATTAATTCTGCGCCAAAAGCGCAAAACCATTGGACTTCATGGGGTTACGCTAACAGCAACCGAAAAAATGCGCAACCTCTCTGGAAATACGAGCATGTATTTTCTCTTCTATTTGATGATACTGTTCATCCATACAGATACTTCAGGAGGAGTAGAACCATGGGTAAAAGTCGTTTTTGAACCAGATCTCTCGTTTCATGAGGTTGAATGGATACCGCCTTCGAACAGAAAAAACTTACCTCTACTGGATCAAGGTAAACGCTCAAACAACCCCATCTACCGATTTAAATAACGGCCGCTTTCATATTCTCAGGCAGCAGTTTTTCGATGTCTTCCACGGTTTCGCATAACGGCAACTGGGCAAACACTCTC
>NZ_JBBKTX010000041.1:0-20080 GCF_044962685.1 Oceanobacter antarcticus | reverse complement strand
GAGTTCGTCTAGGTCGAGAAGATCTTGCTGAATGGACATAAAAAAATCCGATGTCATGGTCTGACATCGGATTTTCCAGATACTGCTCAGATGAGTAAATGGCTTAAGTGAACAGCATTACGCTTTCAAGCGGGTTTTTTTGTGCCTGAGAAAAGCCGATGGGTGTTCAGGGCTGAGTGGTGGCTATGATCGCAGTGCAGGATCCATTACGACGAGACTGGACAGCTGTAGACTGTTGGCAGTGCTGTTGTAAACAGTGCTCGTCGGGCTTTGTATGGTCGGGCTTTGTATGATCGGGCTTTGTATGGTCTGGCTTGGTATGTTTGCTTTTGGCTGATCTGGCTGTAACCTGCTGCTCTACTTGGCTGCGTATTTACAGGGATTGTATGAAATCGATTACCTTTATCTGCTTGCTTGTCTCTAGCTCTCTGGCTGTTGCAGATTCGTCTGACGACAGCTATTCCCTTTTGTCGTTGCTGTTTAATAATTCTGAATTTGAGCAGCGCCATGTCAATCATCTGCAAAAAATCTGGCGCAGCCAGATCGAAAACGACGCCTTGACCGGTGAAAACATTACCGATCAGTACTATACCAATGCTTTGAATATACGTGCTTATGCCAATCTTGAAGGTGGTTTTCTGCTGGATGGCTGGCGCTTGTATGGTTTTCGCTGTGGCCCGGACGGTAATAATGGCGATTGTGATCGCAGTGCAAGATCAAATGTCAGCAATCGGGATCTCAAGTTGGTCAGCTATGGCTACAGCATGGGTCACAAGATGTACACCCCGTATCAGCATGCCGGTGAAGGAGAGGTGGCTCCGGCGGGTTTTCAGTACAAGGCCAATGCTGAATATTATGATCGTCCGTTTGCAGCCTGGGCCAATATTGCCCGTAATATCACCATTCGTGGTCTGGATGGTTATACCGAACATGAAATGTCGATTGGTATGGTAGGGCCGGCCGCCGCTGGCCGCTGGACGCAAGAGAATGCCCATCGCTATCCGTTCAAGGGCGCTGACCCGATCGATGGCTGGGAAACCCAGGTAGAAAACCGTTTAGCCTTGCAGTACACCGGTAAGTACGCCAGACATCTGTTACAGGGGGATATGTTATGGGGACGTCTGGCGATCAGCCATTTTGCCAAGGCTGAGCTGGGCACCATTATTGGCCGGATTGGTTATGGCGCTGAGCTGGCCATGGTTTGGCCGCAAGCACGACGCTGTGAGCGTTATGCGGCCAGTAAGATGCTGTTTGTCAGTGCGGTAGCGGAGCAGGGTGTGCCGCTAGTTGAGCGTTTTGATGTATATATCCAGGAGTTGCAGCAATACCTGTTAGGAGATAACTATATTCCGGATCGTATCTATCTGCGCATCCAAACCTTGTTGGTAGCGTTGGAGAGTGTGAATGAGCAGGATATGGCGGATGTTTACCGGGTATTGGAGCAAGCCCAGGCAGAGCTGCAGGCGTTAAATAACGAGATGCAGAATCTGGCACTGACCTCCTGTCATCCTGACAGTTTTTATACTGAGCTGAGCGGTAATATGACTGGGCACTATGTGGCTTACAATTATCTGATTGATGACGGTATACATGTGCCTGCCGGGAGTAATATGAGTAGTGCCAATCCGGTGATGCAACAGGGTGGTACGCTCAAGGTGCACCGCAACCCTTGGATTGCATCGGCATCATTTGGTGTGATGGTTGGCTGGCGTGACAGTTGGGGTTTGGGGGTGCGCTACAATTACCGTACGGAAGAGACGCTGGAGCAGAAAGAGCAGCATGCCTGGGCGGAGCTGGTCGTGGAGGGTAAGTCGAATTGGGCAGCCGCGTTTATTCCAGCTTTATTGATGGCAGCAGCTGTTAATAATCGGGATAACTGGCCAGACTGACTGCCAGGAGCGAGTTGCGATATCAGATAGAGAAAAACCCCGTGCAGCGTGTGCTGTACGGGGTTTTTTATGTTGCCAGCAGCAGCTTAGCCTTCGGCTTTGCGAGCCTTGGTTTCTGCAATGACCTTCTCGGCTACCTGTGCCGGGCAAGGCATGTAGTGAGAGAATTCCATTGAGAACTGACCGCGACCAGAAGTGATGGTTCGCAGGTGTCCGATGTAGCCAAACATCTCGGACAGCGGAACGTCTGCCTTGATGCGAACGCCGGTGGTGCCTGCTTCCTGATCTTTGATCATGCCGCGACGACGGTTCAGGTCGCCAATCACATCACCCACGTTGTCATCGGGGGAGAACACGTCCACTTTCATGATCGGTTCGATCAGCTGTGGACCGGCCTTCGGCATGGATTGACGGAAAGCGCCTTTTGCTGCGATTTCGAACGCGATCGCAGAGGAGTCAACGGCGTGGTAAGAGCCGTCATACAGTTCAACTTCAACATCCAGCACCGGGAAGCCTGCCAATGTGCCTTCGTTCATCATGGACTTGAAGCCCTTCTCGACGGCTGGCCAGAATTCCTTCGGAACGTTACCGCCAACAACCGCTGACTTGAACTGGTAGCCAGTACCTGGTTCGCCAGGCTTGATGCGGTAATCGATCTTGCCGTACTGACCGGAGCCACCAGACTGTTTCTTGTGAGTGTAGGTGTCTTCGATCGGCAGGGTAATGGTTTCACGGTAGGCAACCTGTGGCTGACCCACAACCAGTTCAACGCCGTAGGTACGCTTGAGGATATCGACTTTAATATCCAGGTGCAGCTCGCCCATGCCTTTCAGAATGGTTTCGCCGGAGTCAATGTCCGTTTCAACCTGGAAAGTAGGATCTTCTGCCACCATCTTGCCGATGGCGATACCCATCTTGTCAACGCCACCCTTGTCTTTCGGGCTTACGGCGATGGAAATTACCGGCTCAGGGAACACCATGGCTTCCAGGGTACATTCATGCTTGGGATCACACAGGGTATGCCCAGTCTGAACGTTTTTCATGCCAACGATGGCGAGAATATCACCCGCCTGGGCACTGCTGATTTCCTTGCGGTCATCAGCCTGCATCTCAACCATACGGCCAACACGCTCGGTTTTGCCGGTGAAACTGTTCAGCACAGTGTCACCTTTGTTCAGGGTGCCGGAGTAAACCCGTACGAAAGTCAGAGCACCAAAACGGTCATCCATGATCTTGAAGGCCAGTGCGCGGAATGGCTCGTCTGCCGATACGATGGCTTTTTCGCCTGTCGGGTTACCTTCTTCATCGGTCAGATCTTGTGGATCGACCTCATCAGGTGATGGCAGGTAATCAACCACAGCATCCAGAACCAGTTGAACGCCTTTGTTCTTGAAGGCAGAACCACAATAAGTCGGGAAGAACTGCAGGGTGCGAGTACCTTCGCGAATACAACGCTTGATGTCTTCCATAGACGGCTCGGTGCCTTCTTCCAGGTATTCCATCAGCAAGTCTTCGTCGACTTCCAGCGCAGTTTCGATCAGCTCGGTGCGATAGGCTTCAACGTCGTCCAGCATGTCTGCTGGTACGTCAGTGATTTCGTAATTTTCTGGCAGGCCAGAGTCATCCCATACGTAGGCTTTTTGGCTCAGCAAGTCGACGACACCAACAAACTCGTCTTCGGTGCCGATGGGCAGAACCATAACCAGCGGGCGGGCAGCCAGTACATTTTTTACCTGGTCGACAACGCGGAAAAAGTCGGCGCCGAGGCGATCCAGCTTGTTCACGAAGATAACACGGGCGACTTCGGAGTCGTTGGCGTAGCGCCAGTTGGTCTCAGACTGTGGCTCAACACCACCGGAACCGCAGAATACGCCGATACCGCCGTCCAGTACTTTCAGTGAGCGGTATACTTCGACGGTGAAGTCAACGTGTCCAGGGGTGTCGATGACGTTAAAGCGGTGATCCTTCCAGAAGCAGGTAACAGCGGCCGACTGAATGGTAATACCACGTTCTGCCTCCTGTTCCATGAAGTCTGTGGTGGACTCGCCATCGTGTACTTCACCGGTTTTGTGAATCATGCCGGTCAGCTTCAGGATACGTTCGGTTGTAGTGGTCTTACCGGCGTCAACGTGAGCGAAGATGCCGATGTTTCTGTATTTGGATAAGTCAGTCATAGCGCACTCGATAAGCAAAGTGAAAATCGGTCGCCAATTTACAGGTTTTTCAGTCGTTTTTGATCACCCCAGGCAAAGAAATCGTAATAAAAAGCCGTTTTAGCCATTATTTTTTGTAAAAGTCGCCTGAGATTGGTATTTCGGGGCTTGAAATGCCGTTGGTGCTGGTTAAACGTTGCTGTTTTGTCTGATATTGATAGCAATGATTCCTGTTTGTCTGGCGGCTGATTGCTGATGATCTTGAGCGAGGAGTACTCGTAAAATGCCGATATAAAGCAGCAAGCTAAAAATAGCTCTGGTGTATCTGTGGTTGCCTGTGTATTATCCGCCCTCGTCTGAAACGGACATCTTTTCGTCTCGCGTTCGCGCAGGCGTTCAGCCGTGAATTGCAAGTTTCAAACCATATTGGGTTGCAATTTGTAGAAGGTGCTGTATAGTGCAGCGCCCTTATAAAGTGTATTAGGCCAGTAGTTCAATTGGTAGAGCGTCGGTCTCCAAAACCGAAAGTTGGGGGTTCGAGTCCCTCCTGGCCTGCCAAATATCCTGATGGTAGCTTCGGCTGCCATTTTTGGCTTCAGGGAATTGTAATGAGTACCGAAAGCAAAACAGCAGGTTCGCCGATGGATGTTGTCAAGTGGTTGTTGGCTGTTGCTTTTCTGGCAGCGGCTGTGGTTGGCAATTACGTGTATGCCGATGCGCCTTTTCTGTATCGGATTCTCGCTGTCGTTGCCTTGATGTTGCTGGGTGCAGGTATTGCGCTGACAACGTTCCAGGGCAGGGCATTTATGCAACTTCTCAAAGAGGCCAACGTCGAGCGCCGCAAGGTGGTTTGGCCGACACGCCAGGAAACAACCCAGATGACCTTGATGGTCGTTGTGGTTGTGGTGATTATGGCGCTGGTGTTGTGGGGTCTGGATTCGTTGCTTGGTTGGGCAATTTCCGCGCTGATTGGTTGAGGTAGAGTATGGCAATGCGTTGGTATGTGGTTCACGCCTACTCCGGTTATGAGAAGCGTGTGCAGGGGGCTTTGTTGGAACGTATCGAGCGCCTGGGGATGCAGGATCAGTTCGGGGACGTGTTGGTTCCTACTGAAGAAGTGGTTGAAGTTCGCGATGGCAAGAAGCGCAAGAGTCAGCGTCGCTTCTATCCTGGTTATGTCCTCGTGCAAATGGAAATGAATGATGATACCTGGCATCTGGTAAAGCAGACTGACCGGGTGATGGGCTTTATTGGTGGCACGGCAGACAAGCCTGCGCCGATCTCCCCGAAAGAGGCAGACGCCATTTTGCGTCGTGTTGAAGAAGGTGTTGATCGTCCGACACACAAGACCATCTACGAGCCGGGTGAAGTGGTTCGTGTTACCGAAGGTCCCTTTGCAGACTTTAATGGCGTGGTCGAGAGTGTTGATTACGACAAGTCTCGCGTTCAGGTTGCTGTGACTATTTTTGGTCGTTCAACCCCGGTCGAGCTCGAATTTACGCAGATCGAAAAATCGGTCTGATTTCAGGTGATCTTCAGCGTTGCTGAAGCACAGGGGAGCCCGCAAGGGCGATACTACCCATTTGGAGTAAAACATGGCTAAGAAAGTAGAAGGCTATATCAAGTTGCAGGTTGCAGCTGGTAAAGCAAACCCAAGTCCGCCGGTTGGTCCGGCTCTGGGTCAGAAAGGTTTGAACATCATGGAATTCTGTAAGGCATTTAATGCCCAGACTTCCAGTATGGAGCCTGGTGCGCCGGTACCGGTCATTATCACTGCCTACAGTGATCGTTCCTTTACCTTTGAGCTGAAGACGCCTCCTGCGTCCTTCTTGCTGAAAAAAGCGGCTGGTATTACCAGTGGTTCGCCACGCCCCAATAGCCAGAAAGTGGGTACGGTCAATCGCGCTCAGCTGGAAGAAATTGCTACCACCAAAATGGCTGACCTGACGGCAGCTGATATGGATGCGGCAGTTCGTACAATTGCTGGTTCTGCCCGTGCAATGGGTTTGAATGTAGAGGGAGTTGAGTAATGGCCAAGCTGACCAAACGTCAAAAGCTGATTGCGGAAAAAGTAGAAGCCGGCAAGGTTTACTCTTTTGAAGATGCTGTGTCTGTGCTGTCTTCACTGCCTGCTGCCAAGTTTCGTGAATCTCTCGATGTTGCTGTGAATCTCGGCATCGATGCCCGTAAATCAGATCAGAACGTGCGCAGCTCCACTGTACTACCAAACGGTACTGGCAAGACCATGCGTGTTGCTGTATTCACCCAGGGTGCCAATGCGGAAGCCGCCACGGCTGCCGGTGCTGATGAAGTGGGTATGGAAGATCTGGCAGCAAAGATCAAAGGCGGCGACTTGGCCTTTGATGTTGTGATTGCTTCCCCGGATGCGATGCGTGTTGTTGGCCAGTTGGGTCAGGTTCTGGGCCCTCGTGGTCTGATGCCGAACCCGAAGGTTGGTACTGTAACCCCCGATGTTGCCACTGCTGTGAAGAACGCCAAGGCTGGTCAGGTGCGTTACCGCAACGACAAGAACGGTATTATTCACACCACTATTGGCAAGGTCGATTTTGACGCCGACGCGTTGAAAGAAAACCTGACTGTGCTGCTGGCTGATCTGAAAAAGGTCAAGCCAACATCCGCCAAAGGTGTCTACATGAAGAAGGTAACCATCAGTACCACTATGGGTCCTGGTCTGGTTGTCGATCATTCTGTGCTGGACATCTAGGCAAAGAATTCGGGGTGTGTTGCACACCCCAGACCCTCTTTGGGGTTGTCGCTTTTGCGGCAGCTGTCAAAGATCGCAGGAGTTGCCTGACCTTCTGGTTTTGCTACTTAATATTTCCTGCGTAGATAGTGTGTGGCCCCGTTCAGTTTTCTGAATTGTCACACCGAGACTGGCTCAGCTGAGCCCAACTTAACTTGTTAGGAGTTAATCGTGGCCTTAGGACTCGAAGATAAGAAGGCGATTGTCGCCGAGGTCCAGGAAGCAGCTCAAGGTGCTCTGTCTGCCGTTATCGCGGATTCTCGCGGTGTCACTGTAGGCGCCATGACCGCTCTGCGTAAAGAAGCGCGTGAAGCCGGTGTCTGGATGAAAATTGTCCGTAACACTCTGGCTCGTCGCGCTATCGAAGGTACCCCATACGAGTGTCTCAGTGAGACGCTGGTAGGTCCTAGTCTGATTGCATTCTCTAGTGAACATCCAGGTGCGGCTGCCCGTATCTTCAAAGATTTCGCCAAGAAGAATGACAAGTTCGAGATCAAGGGTGGTGCATTCGAAGGTAACGTGGTTTCCGTTGATATGCTGGCAACACTGCCAACGTACGACGAAGCAATCGCGAAACTGATGAGCGTCATGAAAGAAGCTGCCGCAGGCAAACTGGTTCGTACCATTGCTGCTGTCCGCGACCAGAAAGAACAAGAAGCTGCCTGATCCCTGGCAGATCTTACCAAGATTTAACGGGCGTAATCGTCCAATTATTTCAGGAAAAGTCTCATGTCTCTGACAAAAGAAGATATCATCAACGCTATCGCTGACATGTCTGTAATGGACGTTGTAGAACTCGTTTCTGCGATGGAAGAAAAGTTCGGTGTTTCTGCCGCTGCAGCCGTTATGGCTGGCCCTGCTGCTGGCGGTGAAGCCGCTGCTGAAGCTCAGACCGAATTTGACGTCATTCTGTCTGCCATTGGTGACAAGAAAGTGAACGTGATCAAGGCAGTTCGCGAAATCACCGGCCTGGGTCTGAAAGAAGCCAAAGGTCTGGTTGATGGTGCTCCCTCTTCCATTAAGGAAGGTGTGTCGAAAGAAGATGCAGAAGAAGCAAAAGCCAAGCTGGAAGCAGCTGGCGCTATCGTAGAAGTTAAGTAATTAATATTACTTCACTTCTGCTGTCGTGCTTTTTCTGAAGCATGACACAGGGCTGACGGGATTTTTCCGTCGGCCTTTTTCGCGTTATGGAAGGCGTGACTAAACTGGCTTCGTGCCGGGTTCAATTGCAAGGCAAGTCCTCTAGTTTCGGGTTTGGCGACCTGATCGAGGAAACAGTCCGGGGATAACTGATGGCTTACTCATATACTGAGAAAAAACGTATCCGTAAGGATTTCGGTAAACTACCGAGTGTCATGGATGTGCCATATTTGCTGGCCATTCAAATCGACTCATACCATAAGTTCCTGCAAGAAGGGAGCAACGCTGAAGACAGAATTGATATCGGTCTTCATGCGGCCTTTAAGTCTGTTTTCCCGATTGTCAGCTATTCCGGGAATGCTGCTCTGGAGTACGTGAGCTATCGCCTGGGTACGCCGAGTTTTGACGAAAAAGAATGTATGCTGCGTGGCGTTACCTACGCTGCGCCATTGCGGGTCAAGGTGCGCCTGATCGTTTACGATAAGGAATCTTCGACCAAAGCGATCAAGGATATCAAAGAACAGGAAGTCTACATGGGCGAAATGCCCCTGATGACAGATAACGGAACCTTTATTGTCAACGGGACTGAGCGTGTCATCGTGTCTCAGTTGCACCGTTCTCCTGGTGTGTTTTTCGACCACGATAAGGGTAAAACCCATTCATCCGGCAAGTTGCTGTATAACGCTCGCGTGATTCCTTACCGCGGCTCATGGCTGGATTTTGAGTTTGACCCGAAAGATCTGGTTTACGTACGTATCGACCGTCGTCGTAAACTGCCAGCGTCCATTTTGTTGCGGGCACTGAAGTTTACCACGCAGGAAATTCTCGAAACTTTCTACGACAATGACAATTACCGCATTGCCGATGGTGGTTTGAAGCTGAAGCTGATTCCATCTCGCTTGCGTGGTGAAACCGCAGCCTTCGATATCATGGATAACGATGGCAATGTGATTGTTGAAGGCAGTCGTCGTATTACTGCCCGCCATATTCGCCAGCTGGAAAAGGCCAATGTGGAAGAGTTGGTGGTGCCAACAGAATATATACTGGGTAAAGCGATCGCCAAGGACGTCATTGACAGTCGGACTGGCGAAGTGCTGGCTACGGCCAACGCCGAAATTACAGCAGAAATTTTGGCACAGATAGAAGCTGCTGGCATTGCCGAGTTTGAAACTATCTACACCAACGAAATTGATTGTGGTCCGTTCATCTCCGACACTCTGCGTATCGACCCGACCAGCAACCAGCTGGAAGCTCTGGTCGAGATTTACCGCATGATGCGTCCTGGCGAGCCGCCAACAAAAGAAAGTGCAGAGGCGTTGTTCGACAATTTGTTCTTCAGCGAAGAGCGTTATGACCTGTCCGCAGTGGGTCGCATGAAGTTTAACCGTCGTATCGGTCGTGAAGAAATACTCGGCTCCGGTGTGCTGGATAACAGCGACATCGTTGAAGTGCTGAGAACCCTGATCGATATTCGTAACGGTAAAGGCATTGTCGACGACATTGACCACCTGGGTAACCGTCGTATCCGTTCTGTGGGCGAGATGGCTGAAAACCAGTTCCGTGTCGGCTTGGTACGGGTAGAGCGTGCGGTGCGTGAACGTCTGTCGATGGCAGAATCTGAAGGCTTGATGCCGCAGGATCTGATCAACGCCAAGCCGGTTGCTGCGGCCGTGAAGGAATTTTTCGGTTCCTCCCAGCTGTCCCAGTTTATGGATCAGAACAACCCGCTGTCAGAAGTGACCCACAAACGCCGTATTTCCGCACTGGGGCCAGGTGGTCTGACCCGTGAACGTGCGGGCTTCGAGGTGCGTGACGTACACGCCACTCACTACGGTCGTGTTTGTCCTATTGAAACACCTGAAGGTCCGAACATTGGTCTGATCAACTCGCTGGCTTCCTATGCCCGTACCAACGAATACGGTTTTCTGGAAACGCCTTATCGTATCGTCAATGACGGTGTGGTAACCGACGAGATCATCTATGTGTCGGCGATTGAAGAAGCGGATTATGTTATTGCCCAGGCATCTGTGCCTGTGGATGAAAATGGCCGCTTGCAGGGTGATCTGATTTCGGTTCGTCACAAGAACGAATTCACCATCATGTCGCCGGATAACGTGACGCTGAAAGACGTATCGCCTCAACAGGTGGTATCAATCGCTGCATCACTGATTCCGTTCCTGGAACACGATGATGCTAACCGGGCCTTGATGGGTTCCAACATGCAGCGGCAGGCGGTTCCTACCTTGCGTGCTGAAAAGCCGCTGGTGGGTACCGGTATTGAGCGCGCGGTTGCGGCTGACTCTGGTGTCTGTGTGGTTGCCAGACGCGGCGGTGTGATCGATTCGGTTGACGCATCACGAGTCGTGGTCAAAGTGAATGATGACGAGACCGTGGCCGGTGAGGCTGGTGTTGATATCTATAACCTGACCAAATACACCCGTTCGAACCAGAACACCTGCATCAACCAGCGTCCGTTGGTAAAAGCGGGTGATATGGTACAGCGTGGCGATATCATGGCCGATGGTCCTTCTGTTGACCTGGGTGAGCTGGCGTTGGGGCAGAATTTCCGTATCGCCTTTATGCCGTGGAATGGTTACAACTTCGAAGACTCGATCATGCTGTCTGAGCGTGTCGCTCAGGAAGATCGTCTGACGACGATTCACATTCAGGAATTGACCTGCGTTGCCCGTGACACCAAGCTGGGTGCGGAAGAAATTACTTCCGACATTCCTAATGTCGGTGAAGCGGCACTGGGCAAGCTGGATGAATCCGGTATCGTTTATATCGGTGCTGAAGTCAAAGCCGGCGATATTCTGGTAGGCAAGGTAACACCGAAAGGTGAAACCCAGCTGACGCCAGAAGAAAAACTGCTGCGTGCGATCTTCGGTGAGAAGGCGTCTGATGTTAAAGACACCTCCCTGCGCGTTAAAACCGGTACCACAGGTACTGTCATTGACGTTCAGGTGTTTACTCGTGATGGTGTTGAAAAAGACGATCGCGCCAAATCGATTGAACGTCAGCAGCTGGATGAGATTCGCAAGGATCTGAACGAAGAGATGCGCATCGTCAAGGGCGCAACCTTCGAACGTCTGACCCGTGCGCTGACTGGCCAGGCAATTAATGTTGCTCCAGGGTTGCGCAAAGGTGACGTCCTGACAGAAGAGTACTTGTCAGGTCTGACTGTGGATGACTGGTTCCGTATCATTCCCCAGGATGAAGAGCTGGCGGCTACGCTGGAAAAAGCCGAGCAGTCTCTGGCTGAGCGTCGACAGCAACTGGATGACAAGTTCGAAGACAAGAAACGCAAGCTGCAAACTGGCGACGATCTGGCTCCGGGTGTACTGAAAATCGTCAAGGTCTATCTGGCGATCAAGCGTAAGATCCAGCCGGGTGACAAGATGGCGGGCCGCCACGGTAACAAGGGTGTTATCTCAACCATCAAACCGATTGAAGATATGCCCTACGATGCCAACGGCGTGACCGTTGATATCTGTCTGAACCCATTGGGTGTGCCGTCGCGAATGAACGTCGGTCAGATCATGGAAATCCACCTTGGTATGGCTGCCAAGGGGCTGGGTGACAAGATCGACCGGATGCTGCGCGAGCAGCGTGAAGTGTTGAAATTGCGTGAATTGCTGGATGAAATTTACAACGCGGGCGACGGTCGTATTGAAGACCTCGACAGCTACAGCGATGCCGAGATTCTTGAACTGGCCAATAATTTGCGTGGTGGTGTGCCGATGGCGACCCCTGCATTTGACGGTGCCAAAGAATCTGAAATCAAGCGTATGTTGGAGCTGGCTGGTATTCCGGAGTCTGGTCAGGTGACCTTGTATGATGGCCGTACCGGTGAAGCATTTGATCGCCAGGTGACGGTTGGCTACATGTACATGCTAAAACTGAACCACCTGGTTGATGACAAGATGCACGCGCGTTCTACCGGCTCCTACAGTCTGGTTACCCAACAGCCGTTGGGTGGTAAGGCTCAGTTTGGTGGCCAGCGCTTTGGTGAGATGGAAGTGTGGGCACTGGAAGCATACGGTGCTGCTTATACCCTGCAGGAAATGCTTACCGTCAAGTCCGATGACGTGGCAGGCCGTACCAAGATGTACAAGAACATCGTGGATGGCGACCACCGGATGGAAGCAGGTATGCCGGAGTCCTTTAACGTACTGGTTAAAGAGATCCGTTCCCTGGGTATCGACATCGAACTGGAAAACGAATAATCGGTCTAGCAGCGCGTTCTGTAACCCCAGTCTGAAAAGGCTGGCGGTTATGGAGCACTCGCTCACGCCAAGTGGAGCACACTCTATATGAAAGACTTAGTCAATTTTCTGCGTAGCCAGAACAATGCTGACGAGTTCGATGCCATTCGAATTGGCCTTGCCTCGCCAGACATGATCCGCTCCTGGTCCTTCGGTGAAGTCAAAAAGCCGGAGACCATCAATTACCGTACCTTCAAGCCAGAGCGTGATGGCCTGTTCTGTGCCCGTATTTTTGGTCCGATCAAGGATTTCGAGTGCCTGTGCGGTAAGTACAAGCGTCTGAAGCACCGTGGTGTGATCTGTGAAAAGTGTGGCGTAGAAGTCACCCAGGCCAAGGTGCGTCGTGAACGCATGGGCCATATTGAGCTGGCTTCTCCGGTTGCACACATCTGGTTCCTGAAATCATTGCCTTCCCGCATCGGTCTGATGCTGGATATGACACTGCGTGATATCGAACGGATTCTGTATTACGAATCCTTTGTTGTTACCGAGCCAGGTATGACCACGCTGGATCTGGGTCAGCTGCTGAACGATGAGCAGTATTACGAAGCCATCGAAGAATTTGGTGATGAATTTGAAGCCAAGATGGGTGCTGAAGCGATTCAGGCGCTGTTGGGTCATATTGACCTGCCTGAAGAAGTTCAGCGTCTGCGCGAAGAAATTCCGGCCACCAATTCTGAAACCAAGATCAAGAAGCTGTCCAAGCGTCTGAAGATTCTTGAGGCCTTCCACTTCTCTGGTAATGACCCGAAGTGGATGATCATGTCGGTGCTGCCAGTACTGCCACCAGATCTGCGTCCATTGGTACCGCTGGATGGTGGCCGTTTTGCTACCTCCGATCTGAACGATCTGTATCGTCGCGTTATTAACCGTAACAACCGTCTCAAGCGCCTGCTGGAGCTGAATGCTCCTGACATCATTGTGCGCAACGAAAAGCGTATGTTGCAGGAAGCGGTGGATGCGTTGCTGGATAACGGTCGTCGCGGTCGTGCGATTACCGGTTCCAACAAGCGTCCGCTGAAGTCTCTGGCCGATATGATCAAGGGTAAACAGGGTCGTTTCCGTCAGAACCTGCTGGGTAAGCGGGTTGATTATTCCGGTCGTTCGGTGATTACCGTTGGCCCGCAGCTGCGTCTGCACCAGTGTGGTCTGCCGAAGAAAATGGCGCTGGAACTGTTCAAGCCGTTTATTTTCTCCAAGCTGGAACACCGTGGTTTGGCAACAACCATTAAAGCTGCCAAGAAAATGGTTGAGCGCGAAACACCGGAAGTGTGGGATATCCTCGCTGACGTGATTCGTGAACACCCAGTGATGCTGAACCGTGCCCCAACCCTGCACCGTTTGGGCATCCAGGCGTTCGAACCACAGCTGATTGAAGGCAAGGCGATTCAGTTGCACCCGTTGGTGTGTGCCGCGTACAACGCTGACTTCGACGGTGACCAGATGGCCGTTCACGTGCCGCTGACCATTGAGGCCCAGCTCGAAGCCCGTGCTCTGATGATGGCGACCAACAACGTATTGTCGCCAGCCAACGGTGAGCCAATCATCGTACCGTCTCAGGACGTGGTACTGGGCTTGTACTGGATGACCCGTGATCGCATCAACGCCAAGGGCGAAGGCATGGTGTTGGCCGATCTGGACGAAGTGACCCGTGCCTATCAAAGTGGTGCCGCTCACCTGCAGGCTCGCGTCAAGGTGCGTATCACCGAAACCGTGATCGACGAAGATGGCTTCAGCGAAACCAATACCAAGGTGGTTGATACCACTATTGGTCGTGCCTTGCTGTTCCGTATCGTGCCAAAAGGCCTGGCGTTTGAGCTGGTTAACCAGCCAATGAAGAAAAAGGCGATTTCCCGTCTGATTAACACGGCTTACCGTCGTGTTGGTTTGAAAGATACCGTTATCTTTGCCGATCAGGTGATGTATACCGGTTTCGAATACGCCACCCGTTCCGGTTCCTCAATTGGTGTTAACGATTTCGAAATTCCGGCTGCCAAGGCCGAGATTGTTGCCAACGCCGATGCGGAAGTAAAAGAGATCGAAAGCCAGTTTGCCTCTGGTTTGGTAACGCACGGCGAGAAATACAACAAGGTTATCGACATCTGGTCCCGCGCCAACGAACTGGTGGCCAAGGCGATGATGGAAAACCTGGGTAAAGAAAAGGTCATTGACCGCGACGGTAACGAAGTGGATCAGGAATCTTTCAACTCGGTTTATATGATGGCCGACTCCGGTGCTCGTGGTAGCCCGGCACAGATTCGTCAGTTGGCGGGTATGCGTGGTCTGATGGCCAAGCCAGACGGTTCTATCATTGAAACGCCAATTGTGGCGAACTTCCGTGAAGGTCTGAACGTACTGCAGTACTTTACTTCGACGCACGGTGCTCGTAAGGGTCTGGCCGATACGGCATTGAAGACCGCCAACTCCGGTTATCTGACGCGTCGTCTGGTTGACGTTGCGCAGGATCTGGTGGTTACCGAACAGGATTGTGGCACCAAAGAAGGCCTGATCATGACCCCGCTTATTGAAGGCGGTGACGTGGTTGTGGCGCTGGGTGACCGCATTCTGGGTCGTGTCATTGCCGAAGATGTTTACAAGCCGAATCAGCCAGGAGAGCTGGTCATTCCGGCGGGTACTCTGGTTGATGAAAAATGGGTCAAAACCATTGAGGCCGAAGGTATCGACGAAGTGTTGGTGCGTTCTGCCATTACCTGTGAGTCTCGCAGTGGTATCTGTTCCAAGTGTTACGGTCGTGACCTTGGTCGTGGTCATCAGGTGAATGTCGGTGAAGCGGTGGGTGTTATCGCGGCTCAATCGATTGGTGAGCCTGGTACCCAGTTGACCATGCGTACCTTCCACATTGGTGGGGCGGCATCGCGTTCCTCTGCGGCGGACAGTGTCCAGGTCAAGAACAAGGGTACCTTGCGCCTGCATAACCTCAAGACGGTTGCGCGTGAAAACGGTGATCTGGTGGCCGTATCCCGCTCTGGCTCGATTGCCATTGCCGATGTGAACGGTCGTGAGCGTGAGCTTTACAAACTGCCTTATGGTGCGGTGATCAGTTCGAAAGACGGTGCTGAAGTCGAAGCCGGGCAGAAAGTCGCCAGCTGGGATCCTCACACTCACCCGATCGTGACGGAAGTGACGGGGCGGATTGAATTCGTTGGTATGGATGAAGGCATTACCATTAATCGTCAGACTGACGAATTGACTGGCTTGTCCAATATCGAGGTGATTGATCCGAAGGATCGTCCTGCAGCGGGTAAGGATATCCGTCCAATGGTGAAGCTGGTGGATACCGCGACAGGTAACGATATCCTCCTGCCTGGCACGAATGTTCCGGCTCAGTATATGTTGCCGCCTAACGCGCTGGTGAACCATGAAAATGGGACTGTGGTTGCTGTTGGTGACATTATTGCCCGTATTCCTCAGGAAACATCGGGTAACAAGGACATCACCGGTGGTCTGCCACGGGTTGCCGACCTGTTTGAAGCGCGTAAGCCGAAAGAGCCTGCGATTCTGGCGGAGATCTCAGGTACCGTCAGCTTTGGTAAAGAAACCAAAGGCAAGAAGCGTCTGGTGATCACGCCGAAAGATGGTGGTGAGCCGTATGAAGAACTGATTCACAAGTGGCGTCACCTGAACGTATTCGAAGGTGAAAACGTCGAAAAGGGTGAGATTGTTTCCGATGGCCCGTTAAATCCGCATGATATCCTGCGTCTCAAGAGCGTTGGCGATCTGGCCATGTACATCACCAACGAAGTGCAGGAAGTGTATCGCCTGCAAGGCGTTGGTATCGACGACAAGCACATTGAAGTGATTGTGCGTCAGATGCTGCGTAAGGTTCTGATCCATGATGCCAACGATACGACGTTTATTCCGGGTGATCAGGTAGAGTTTTCTTCCTTCCTCGAAGAAAACGAACGCATCGACACCTCCGGTAAGATCCCGGCCAAGGGTGAGCGTGTGCTGCTGGGTATTACCAAAGCGTCGCTGGCGACGGAATCCTTTATCTCTGCGGCTTCCTTCCAGGAAACCACACGAGTGCTGACTGAAGGGGCTGTTACCGGCAAGGTGGATAGTCTGCGCGGTCTGAAGGAAAACGTGGTGGTGGGTCGTCTGATCCCGGCAGGTACCGGTCTGGCGTACCACGCCGAGCGCAAGCGTAAGCGCACCGTTCGTGATAACGAACGTCAGCGTTCAATGCCTGAAGTTCTGAGCGTGTCTGCCGAAGACATGGAAGCCAAGTTGAGCGAAGCGTTCAGTGACAAGTAAGCTTGTTGTAGTCGTGCGGTTACCGAATATCGATTGATCGGAAAGCGTGCCGCTTAACAAACAAAAAAGAGGCCATCAGTGGCCTCTTTTTTGTTTTGCAGTCGCCGCACACGCCCCTTAAATACGCTGGAATATGGCGCAGTTTTCTCGGTGTCGAACGTGAGATATCGCTTATTTTCTGTGTATTGTGAAGGTCACGCCTGTCGGGTTTTATGGGGCGTGGGAGTAGTAAATTAACCGTTGGTGTCGAGCTTTGGCAGGATATTAAACTGTCTAATACTTGACCTTTAAAGGCTTGGGGATTATCCTCTCGGCCCCTTTAATTGTGCCTCAATTGAAGGGGTATGTTTTCTATAACGTTTGGAGTTTGCTAAATGGCTACAATCAACCAGTTGGTTCGTAAGCCTCGTAAACGCAAAGTGGTTAAGAGTGATGTTCCTGCATTGCAGGCATGTCCTCAGCGTCGTGGCGTATGTACCCGTGTGTACACTACCACGCCGAAAAAACCAAACTCGGCACTGCGTAAAGTATGCCGTGTGCGTTTGACGAATGGTTTTGAAGTGACTTCCTACATTGGTGGTGAAGGTCACAACTTGCAAGAACACAGTGTTGTTCTGATTCGTGGCGGTCGTGTAAAGGATTTGCCAGGTGTGCGTTATCACACTGTACGTGGTTCTCTGGACACCTCCGGTGTTGCGAATCGTAAACAAGCACGTTCTAAGTACGGTGCCAAGCGTCCTAAGGGTTGATTCCAGCTGGAATAATCCTTGATGCTTACTCGTTTTAGATAAGAGTAAGGCTGTGCTCAACTTTGATGCACAGACTGACCTGAAGACCTAAGAGGGCTTATCATGCCAAGAAGACGCGTTGCTGCGAAGCGCGAAATCCTGCCAGATCCCAAGTTCGGGAATGTTACACTGGCTAAATTTATGAACCACGTCATGGTTAGTGGTAAAAAATCCGTCGCTGAAAAGATTGTTTACGGCGCTCTGGATTCCATGGCATCAAAGCAAGGTGGCGATCCGCTGGAGTTGTTCGAAAAAGCTCTGGAAGCCATCCAGCCTATGGTAGAAGTTAAAAGCCGCCGTGTGGGTGGTGCGACTTACCAGGTTCCTGTTGAAGTTCGTCCTGCCCGTCGTAATGCGCTGGCCATGCGCTGGCTGGTAGACGCTGCACGTTCCCGTGGTGAAAAATCCATGGCTCAGCGTCTGGCAAACGAAATGATGGACGCTGCTGAAGGTAAAGGTTCAGCGGTTAAAAAGCGTGAAGATGTGCATCGCATGGCAGAAGCCAACAAGGCTTTCTCTCACTATCGCTTTTAATTGATCCGAGGACGACGCAGTGGCACGCACAACCCCTATTGACCGTTATCGTAACATTGGCATCTGCGCACACGTGGATGCTGGTAAAACGACAACAACTGAGCGTGTACTTTTCTATACCGGCGTGTCTCACAAAATTGGTGAGGTACACGACGGTGCAGCAACGATGGACTGGATGGAGCAGGAGCAGGAGCGAGGGATTACCATTACCTCGGCTGCTACGACCTGTTTCTGGTCAGGTATGGCGCAGCAATATGAGCAGCACCGTATCAACATTATTGATACCCCGGGGCACGTGGACTTTACCATTGAGGTAGAGCGTTCCTTGCGTGTACTCGACGGCGCTGTTGTCGTCCTTTGTGGCTCGTCAGGTGTGCAGCCACAAACAGAAACCGTATGGCGTCAAGCCAATAAATACGAAGTTCCTCGCATGGTGTTCGTCAATAAGATGGATCGTGCCGGGGCAGATTTTTTTATGGTGGTCGAGCAGCTGAAAAGCCGGCTCGGGGCCAATGCTGTGCCTATTCAGATAAATATAGGCAGTGAAGAAAACTTCAAAGGTGTTGTTGATCTGATCAAGATGAAAGCCATTATGTGGAACGAATCAGATCAGGGTATGACTTTCACCTATGAGGAGATTCCGTCGGAACTGGAAGAAAAAGCAGCTGAATGGCGCGAGCGGATGCTCGAAGCTGCAGCAGATGCTTCCGATGAATTGATGGATAAGTACCTGGAAGAAGGTGAATTATCTGAAGCCGACCTCAAGTCTGGTTTGCGAGCTGCGACGCTGGCGAACAAGGCTGTGCTGGTGACCTGCGGATCTGCCTTTAAAAACAAAGGTGTGCAGGCTGTTCTGGACGCCGTGATCGATTTTTTGCCGTCACCGACAGAAGTGAAAGCGATTGAAGGTGTGTTGGATGATGCCGAAGGCTCTGCCGGAGTTCGGCGTTCAGCCGATGACGAGCCATTTTCTGCGCTGGCATTCAAGATTGCTACCGACCCCTTTGTCGGCACGCTGACGTTCGTCAGGGTCTATTCCGGTGTGTTGAATTCCGGTGATGGTGTGTACAACCCGGTCAAATCACGCCGTGAGCGTGTTGGTCGCATGGTGCAGATGCATGCCAATAGTCGGGAAGAGGTCAAAGAAGTCCGGGCAGGCGATATTGTTGCACTGGTTGGTCTGAAAGATGTTACGACGGGGGAAACCCTGTGTGATATGAATAACATCATCACGCTGGAGCGCATGGAGTTCCCGGATCCCGTTATTTCTGTGGCGGTTGAGCCGAGATCCAAGGCGGATCAGGAAAAGATGGGTGTGGCGCTGGGCAAGCTGGCCCAGGAAGATCCGTCGTTTCGCGTTGAGACTGACGAAGAAACCGGGCAGACCATTATTTCCGGGATGGGTGAATTACACCTGGATATTATCGTCGATCGTATGCGCCGCGAATTTAACGTTGAATGTAATGTCGGTAAGCCACAGGTTGCTTATCGCGAAAAAATTACCGCTACCGTCGAAATCAATCACAAGTACGTCAAGCAGTCCGGCGGACGTGGACAGTATGGTCATGTCGTCATCCGCTTTGAGCCTGCGGCCGAGGCTGATGCTGATCAGCTTGAATTTGTGAATGATGTTGTTGGGGGTGCCATTCCGCGTGAATACATCCCGGCGGTGCAGAAAGGTATCGAGGAGCAAATGAAGAACGGGGTATTGGCGGGTTATCCGTTACTCGGTCTTAAGGCGACTCTTTACGATGGTTCTTTTCATGACGTTGACTCTAACGAGATGGCGTTTAAAATTGCCGCCTCACAAGCAACCAAACAACTTTCAGAAAAAGGCAGTGCAGTTTTGCTTGAGCCGACAATGAAAGTTGAAGTTGTTACCCCTGAAGATTATATGGGTGATGTGGTGGGCGACCTGAACCGTCGCCGAGGTCTGATTTCAGGAATGGACGACTCGCCATCTGGGAAGGTGGTGAATGCGTCTGTGCCACTGGCAGAAATGTTTGGTTATGCAACTGACCTGCGTTCTGCAACCCAGGGGCGTGCTACCTATTCCATGGAATTTGAGAAATATGCGGAAGCGCCTGCAAGTGTTGCTGAAGCAGTAATGAGAAAAGCTTAATCAGTTAAAGATATTGAACGAGGTGTTCTATGGCTAAGGCAACGTTTGAACGTTCCAAACCCCACGTAAACGTAGGTACTATTGGTCACGTTGACCATGGTAAAACCACTCTGACTGCGGCTCTGACTCGCGTATGTGCTGAAGTATGGG
>NZ_JBBKTX010000040.1:0-20398 GCF_044962685.1 Oceanobacter antarcticus | reverse complement strand
TTCTGCTGCGTGGTACCAAGCGTGACGAAGTTGAACGTGGACAGGTACTGGCGAAGCCAGGTTCTATCACGCCTCACACCAAGTTCGAATCCGAAGTATACGTACTGGGTAAAGATGAAGGTGGTCGTCACACGCCATTCTTCAAAGGTTACCGTCCTCAGTTCTACTTCCGTACCACCGACGTCACCGGTGCGTGTGAACTGCCAGAAGGCGTGGAAATGGTCATGCCAGGTGACAACGTTCAACTGACTGTTACCCTGATCGCGCCGATTGCGATGGACGAAGGTCTGCGCTTCGCGATTCGCGAAGGTGGTCGTACTGTTGGTGCTGGCGTAGTAGCCAAGATCGTCGAGTAAGACCAAATGTCAGGGCTGAGTTTTCGGCCCTGATCAAAAAGTCCCGCTCAGTCGGGGCTTTTTCTTCCTCCCAAAAAATATCCCTGTCTTCACCACAGCTTTGTGGCATTTTTATTTTTGTCGGTTGACACTTTTTGTACAGCCGCATACAATTCGCGTCCCCTTGAATTGGGGTGAAAGCGAGCTCTGGCACATAAATTTGGAGTTTGGTAATGAACCAACGAATCCGTATCCGTTTAAAGGCTTTCGACCATCGCCTGATCGATACATCGACTCAGGAAATTGTCGATACCGCCAAACGTACGGGCGCTCAGGTGCGTGGTCCTATTCCACTGCCCACCCGTAAAGAGCGTTTTACCGTCCTGGTCTCTCCGCACGTTAATAAAGACGCGCGCGATCAGTACGAAATCCGTACGCACAAGCGCATGCTCGACATTGTTGAGCCAACAGAAAAAACCGTTGATGCGCTGATGAAACTGGATCTGGCTGCCGGTGTGGAAGTACAGATCAGTCTTGGTTAAGAGCAAACAGGCTTAACCTTACACAGTGCTCTGTGTAACGCCTAATGTCAGGCGGCCATAGTGGGTCCAAGCCCCGTACACGAGAGGTAAATAAAATGGCAATTGGTATTGTCGGTAAAAAAGCGGGCATGACCCGTATCTTTACCGAAGAAGGTCAATCTGTTGCTGTTACTGTCCTGGAAGTAACGCCAAATCGCGTCTCTCAGGTAAAAACCGTTGATACTGACGGTTACAGTGCAATTCAGGTTACTTTTGGCGCTAAAAAAGCGTCACGCGTTTCCAAATCAGCATCTGGCCACTTTGCAAAAGCAAATGTCGAAGCTGGACGAGGCGCTATTGAGTTCCGTATTGAAGAATCTTTCAGTGCCGGTGATGAACTATCTGTTACCCAGTTTGAAGCGGGCCAGAAAGTAGATGTAACCGGTACTACCAAAGGTAAAGGTTTCCAGGGTGGCGTCAAGCGCTGGAACTTCCGTACTCAGGATGCTACCCACGGTAACTCCCTGTCACATCGCGCACCTGGCTCTATCGGTCAGTGTCAGACTCCCGGTCGTGTCTGGAAAGGCAAGAAAATGGCTGGCCATATGGGTTCTGAACAACAGACCACCCAAAGCCTGGAAGTCGTACGCGTTGACGTGGAAAACAACCTGCTGCTGGTCAAAGGCGCAGTACCTGGTGCTCCAGGTTCTGACGTGATTGTGAAGCCAGCTGTTAAGGCGAAGGGGTAAGCGATGGAACTGAAAACTAACGCAGGCAATGCGGTAGCTGTTTCTGACGCTACCTTCGGCCGTGAATTTAATGAAGCCCTGGTTCACCAGGTGGTTACTGCCTATATGGCAGGTGGCCGTCAGGGTACCAAAGCACAAAAGACCCGTTCTGAAGTTGCCGGTGGTGGTATCAAGCCATGGCGTCAGAAAGGTACTGGTCGTGCTCGTGCCGGTACTTCAAGTAGCCCGATCTGGCGTTCAGGTGGTGTGACGTTTGCTGCCAAGCCACGCGACTTCGACCAGAAGCTGAACAAGAAAATGTACCGCGCAGCTATGCAGGTCATCTTGTCTGAGCTGGTTCGTCAAGAGCGTTTGGTGGTTGCAGACTCCTTTGGCGTCGAAAGCCATAAGACCAAAGAGTTTGTTGCCAAATTAAGCGAACTGGATCTGAGCAACGTATTGATCATTTCCGAGGATATCGACGAGAAGCTGTATCTGGCTGCTCGTAATGTTCCTCATGTAGGCGTGACCGAAGCATCAGCGATCGATCCTGTGAGCCTGATTGCATTCGAAAAAGTCCTGGTGACTGTGCAAGCCTTGAAACAACTTGAGGAGGCTTACGCATGATTCGTGAACGCCTTTACAAGGTGCTGATCGCACCTCAGATTTCTGAGAAAGCAACTTGGGTTGCCGAAAAACACGGACAGTATGTTTTCCGTGTGGCTCCTGATGCAACCAAGCCAGAAATCAAACAAGCCGTTGAAGCCCTGTTTGAAGTAAAAGTTCAGTCAGTGCAGGTTGTCAACATTAAAGGCAAGACCAAACGTACTGCTCGCGGTGTTGGCAAACGTAATGATGTGCGTAAAGCATACGTTCGCCTGGTCGCCGGTCAGGACATCGACTTCGCTGACGCGGAATAGGAGCTTAAGTCATGGCATTGGTGAAAACTAAACCGACTTCAGCTGGCCGTCGCCATCTCGTTAAAGTCGTGAATAAAGAGCTGCACAAAGGTAAACCTTTTGCACCTCTGCTTGAAAAGAACAGCAAGTCTGGCGGTCGTAACAATAACGGTCGGATTACCACTCGTCATATTGGCGGTGGTCACAAGCATCACTATCGTATCGTCGATTTCAAACGCAACAAAGATGGCATTCCAGCTGTTGTTGAGCGTCTGGAATACGATCCGAACCGCAGCGCCAACATTGCTCTGCTGAAGTACGCAGATGGTGAGCGTCGCTACATTCTTGCTGCCAAAGGCATGAGTGCCGGTGATGAAATCGTATCTGGCGAGCATGCTCCTATTAAAGTAGGTTCTGCGATGCCTTTGCGTAACGTGCCGGTTGGTAGCGTTATTCACAACATCGAGCTGAAGCCTGGTAAAGGTGGTCAGATCGCCCGTTCTGCGGGTACATCTGCACAGCTGGTTGCTCGTGAAGGCACTTACTGCACTTTGCGTTTGCGTTCCGGTGAGATGCGCAAGGTTTTGTCTGACTGTCGTGCCACCCTGGGCGAAGTGGGTAATGCTGAGCACGCTCTGCGTGAACTGGGTAAAGCTGGTGCTACGCGCTGGCGTGGTGTTCGTCCTACCGTTCGCGGTGTGGTGATGAACCCTGTGGACCACCCACATGGTGGTGGTGAAGGTCGTACCTCTGGTGGTCGCCATCCTGTTTCTCCTTGGGGTGTTCCAACCAAAGGCTACAAGACTCGTAAGAATAAGCGTACCGACCATCTGATCGTACGCCGTCGTTCTGCGAAATAACTAGAGAGGATTGAACTGTGCCACGTTCATTGAAAAAAGGTCCATTTATTGACCATCACTTGATGAAGAAGGTAGAGGCCGCTCTTGAGAAGAACGACAAGCGTCCGATCAAGACTTGGTCTCGCCGCTCCACTATCTTCCCGGATTTCGTGGGGCTGACCATCGCTGTACATAACGGTAAACAACACGTGCCTGTCTTCGTCACTGAAGACATGGTTGGACATAAACTGGGCGAATTCGCGCTGACTCGTACTTTTAAGGGTCACGTAGCGGATAAGAAAGCCAAACGCTAAGAAGGGGTGAAGTATGTCTGAAGTAGCCGCTGTTTTACGTGGTGCTCGCTTGTCCGCTCAAAAAGCGCGCCTGGTCGCAGACCAGATCCGCGGTAAAAAAGTGGATGAAGCTCTGGAAATCCTGACTTTCAGCACCAAAAAAGGCGCTGAATTGGTCAAGAAGGTTCTGGAATCTGCCATCGCCAACGCTGAGCACAATGATGGCGCTGACGTAGATGAGCTGAATGTCAGCACAATCTTCGTCGACGAAGGTATGACCATGAAGCGTATTCGCCCTCGTGCGAAAGGCCGTGCGGATCGTATCTTCAAGCGTACTTGTCACATCACTGTGAAAGTTTCAGAAAAATAGGAGTTGGTCAGATGGGTCAGAAAGTTCATCCAACCGGTATCCGCTTGGGCATTGTCAAAGATCACAATTCGATCTGGTATGCCGGTAAGGATAAGTACGCCGACAATCTGCTGACTGACATCGCTGTTCGATCCATGATCGAAAAGCGCCTGGAAAAGGCATCAGTCAGTAAGGTCGTCATTGAGCGTCCTGCGCAAAACGCCAAAGTCACCATTCACACTGCCCGCCCAGGTATTGTGATTGGCAAAAAAGGTGAAGACGTTGAGGTTCTGCGTAAGGATCTGAGCGAAGTGATGGGTATTCCGGTACACATCAACATTGAAGAAGTTCGCAAGCCTGATCTGGATGCCAAGCTGGTTGCCCAGAGCGTTGCTAGCCAGCTGGAACGTCGAGTGATGTTCCGTCGTGCTATGAAACGCGCCGTTCAGAACGCCATGCGTGGCGGTGCTGAAGGTATCAAGATCCAGGTGAGCGGCCGATTGGGTGGAGCCGAGATTGCTCGTGCCGAGTGGTATCGCGAAGGACGTGTGCCTCTGCACACACTGCGTGCCGACATCGACTACGCAACTTACGAAGCACACACTACCTACGGTGTTATTGGCGTTAAAGTCTGGATCTTCAAAGGTGAGATTCTGGGCGGTATCCAAGAGGTACGCGAACGCGCCAAGAGCCAGGGTAAGAAGAAATCCGGTCGTTCATAAGGGGATTGAGTTATGTTGTTACCAAAACGTACCAAATTCCGCAAAGTCCAGACCGGCCGTAACCGTGGCCTGGCCATTCGTGGCTCCAAGGTCAGCTTCGGCGAATTTGCGCTGAAAGCTACCGGCCGTGGTCGTCTGACTTCGCGTCAAATTGAAGCAGCCCGTCGTGCGATGACCCGTAAGGTGAAACGTGGCGGCAAGATCTGGATCCGCGTTTTCCCAGATAAACCTATTACGGAAAAGCCTCTTGAGGTTCGTATGGGTAAAGGTAAGGGTAACGTTGAATACTGGGTATGCCAGATTCAGCCAGGTCGTGTTCTTTACGAGATGGAAGGTGTGCCTGAAGAGTTGGCGCGTGAAGCGTTCTCTCTGGCTGCGGCCAAGCTGCCTTTCGATACTGTATTCGTTAAACGGACGGTGCTGTGATGAAAGCAAGTGAACTGAAAGAAAAATCAGTGGCTGAGCTGAAATCTCAGCTGATAGAACTGTTGGGCGAACAATTTAAGTTGCGTATGCAAAAAGCGACTGGCCAGTTGGGGCAGACTCATCTTGTGAGTCAGACCCGTCGCGACATCGCTCGCGTTAAAACTGAGCTGGCAAGCAAGGCAGGTGAATGATCATGACTGAGAACACAACATCCGTTCGTACCCTGAGTGGTCGTGTCGTGAGCAACAAGATGGACAAGTCCATCACTGTCCGGGTTGAGCGTTTTGTAAAGCATCCGATCTATAAAAAGTTCGTGAAGCGTTCTACCAAGATTATGGCGCACGACGCCAACAACGAATGCCAGATTGGCGATTTCGTTACGGTACAAGAGTCACGTCCACTGTCTAAAAACAAGACATGGGCGCTGGTAAACATCGACGAGCGCGCCGCCAAGGTTTAACTACCAGGCGGAGTCAGTTAAGGAGCGAGAGGCATGATCCAAACTCAAACCATGCTAGACGTTGCCGATAACAGCGGCGCAAAGCGTGTTCAGTGCATTAAAGTACTGGGCGGTTCGCATCGTCGTTATGCCGGCATCGGTGATTTGATTAAAGTGTCCGTTAAGGAAGCAATTCCTCGCGGTAAAGTTAAAAAAGGCCAGGTAATGAACGCCGTGGTTGTACGTACCCGTAAAGGTGTGCGTCGTCCCGATGGTTCAATTATCCGCTTTGACGTCAACTCTGCGGTTCTTCTGAACGCATCCTTGTCGCCAATCGGTACTCGTATCTTCGGCCCTGTGACTCGTGAACTTCGCTCAGAGAAGTTTATGAAGATCATTTCCCTAGCACCTGAAGTGCTCTAAGGGAGGGAATGCAAATGTTGAAAATCCGTAGTAAAGACGAAGTGGTTGTTATCGCAGGTAAAGACAAGGGCAAGCGCGGTACCGTTCAAAAGGTACAGCAGGATGGCCGTCTGATAGTTACCGGCGTTAACATGGTGAAAAAACACCAGAAGCCTAACCCGTACCTGCAGCAGCCAGGTGGCATCATCGAGCGCGAAGCTGGTATTCAAGCTTCCAACGTGGCCATTTGGAACCCTAAAACTGAAAAAGCTGATCGTGTTGGCTTCCAGGTTGACGGTGAAAAGAAGGTACGTATCTTCAAATCCACTGGCGATGTCATCGACGCCTAATTGGAGCTGGATACTGCTATGTCACGTTTAGAAGAACTGTATAAACAAGAAGTAGTAGCCAAGCTGCAAGAAGAGTTTGGTTACAAGAACATCATGGAAGTGCCAAAAATCACCAAAATCACCCTGAACATGGGTGTCGGTGAAGCATTGGGCGACAAGAAACTGATGGATAGCGCGGTTGCTGATATGCAACTGATTGCCGCTCAGAAAGTGGTTGTCACCAAGGCACGTAAATCTGTCGCGGGCTTCAAGGTTCGTGAAGGCTGGCCAATTGGTTGTAAGGTGACCCTGCGTCGCGAACGCATGTGGGATTTTATGGATCGTCTGATCGATATCTCCTTGCCTCGTGTGCGTGACTTCCGTGGTATTAACGGCAAGTCCTTTGATGGTCGCGGCAACTACAGCATGGGTGTGAAGGAACAGATCATCTTCCCGGAAATTGACTACGATAAAGTAGACAAGATTCGCGGTATGGATGTGACCATCACCACCACAGCCAAAACCAACGAAGAAGGCCGTGCTTTGCTGAAAGCGCTGCAGTTCCCGTTCCGTAACTGAGGAGTTAGTCATGGCTAAAATCAGCATGAAGCAGCGTGAGTTGAAGCGTGAAAAGCTGGTAGAGAAATATTCTGCCAAGCGTGCTGAACTCAAGGCAATCATTAGTAACCAGGATTCTTCTGACGAAGAGCGCTGGGATGCACAACAAGCACTGCAAAAACTGCCTCGCGATTCATCCGCGAGCCGACTGCAGCGTCGTTGTCAAATAACGGGCCGTCCGCACGGTGTTTACCGCAAGTTCAAGCTGTCACGTATCAAACTGCGTGAAGAAGGAATGAAAGGTAACGTGCCAGGTCTGAAAAAGGCTAGTTGGTAAGCACACCCTTTAAGCAAGACCGAGACGTTATTGTTCGGTCTTGCCTGAAGGCCGCTGCACAACAGAGGTAATATAAATGAGTATGCAAGACACGTTGGCGGACATGTTCACCCGCATTCGTAATGCCCAGCAAGCTGGTCATACGACTGTGAGCATGCCGTCTTCAAAAATGAAGGCGTCTGTTGCCCAGGTTCTGGAAGCAGAAGGCTACATCAGTGGTTTTTCAGTAGAAGAGTCAACCAAACCGGTTATGACTATTGATCTGAAATACTACGAAGGCAAGCCGGTTATTGAACGTATCCAGCGCGTATCGCGTCCTGGTCTTCGTCAGTACAAGGGTTCTGCACAACTGCCGAAAGTAGAGGCAGGTTTGGGCGTAGCCATTGTATCCACCTCGAAAGGCGTCATGACTGACCGCGCCGCCCGTGCTGCGGGTGTCGGTGGTGAAGTTATCGCCACCGTATTCTAAGAGGGGATACCATGTCTCGCGTCGCTAAGGCTCCTGTACAGATTCCGACTGGTGTTGAAATTACACTGGCCGCTGACAAGATCTCCGTTAAGGGTAAACAAGGTTCCTTGGAACTGGCGATCCACACGGCTGTGGATATCCAGCAAGAAGAGAATGAACTGAAGTTCGCTCCGAAAAAGAATGACAAGCAATCCAATGCTTTGGCGGGAACGTTCCGCGCTCTGGTAAACAATATGGTTACCGGTGTGAGTGTTGGTTTTGAAAAGAAACTGGTTTTGCAAGGTGTTGGTTATCGTGCCAAGTCTTCCGGCAAAACTCTGAACCTGTCCCTGGGCTTCTCTCACCCGGTTGATTACGAACTGCCTGACGGTGTGACTTGTGAAACACCAAGCCAGACGGAAGTTGTGATCAAGGGTGTCGACAAACAAGTTGTCGGCCAGGTTGCCGCTGAAATTCGCGGTTACCGTCCTCCTGAGCCTTATAAGGGCAAGGGTGTTCGTTACGCTGACGAGATTGTTCGTCGTAAAGAAGCCAAGAAAAAGTAAGGTCTAGGCCATGAATGAGAAGAAAAAAGCTCGTCTGCGCCGTGCCCAGAAAACCCGGATAAATATCCGTGAAAAAAGCGCGGTTCGTCTGTGTGTACACCGTACACCCCGACACATTTATGCTCAGATCATCGCTGCCAATGGCGCTAGCGTCCTTGCAACGGCTTCTACAGTAGAAGCAGATCTGCGTAACGATTTAACTGGTAACGTCAGTGCTGCCACGAAAGTGGGTCAGTTGATTGCTGAGCGTGCAAAAGCCGCCGGTATTACCAAGGTCGCTTTCGATCGTTCCGGTTTTAGATACCATGGTCGCATCAAGGCTCTGGCTGACGCGGCTCGTGAAAACGGCCTCGAATTCTAAGGGTAAAGATCATGGCAAATAACGAACGTAATAACGATCGCAACAACGATCGCTCAGAAAGTGAATTCCAGGAAAAACTGGTTCAGGTTAACCGTGTAGCCAAAGTAGTAAAAGGTGGTCGTATTTTCGCCTTCACTGCTCTGACTGTGGTTGGTGATGGCAATGGTCGTGTCGGTTTTGGTCGCGGTAAATCCCGCGAGGTTCCAATGGCAATTCAAAAAGCCATGGAACAAGCCAAACGCAACATGATCACTGTGCAGCTGGATGGCAACACGCTTCAGTATCCGATTAAAGCCCGTCACTCCGGTGCACAGGTTTATATGCAGCCAGCATCTGAAGGTACCGGTATTATTGCCGGTGGTGCGATGCGTGCAGTACTGGAGATGGTTGGTGTCAAGAACGTACTGGCCAAGTGCTACGGTTCTACTAACCCGAACAACGTGGTTCGTGCAACCTTTAATGGCCTGGCGCAAATGAAGTCACCTGAAGAGGTGGCGGCAAAACGCGGCAAGACTGTTGAAGAAATTCTGGGGTAATTCGATATGGAAAAGAAAACTGTAAAGGTTACCCAGACTCGCAGCACTATTGGCAAATTGCCAAAGCACCGCGAAACCATGAAAGGTCTGGGCCTGCGTCGGATTGGTCATACTGTTGTACTGGAAGATACTCCTTCCATTCGCGGCATGATCAACCAAGTTCAATACATGGTTAAGGTTGAAGGGGAGTAATATGCGCCTCAATGAATTGAGCCCTGCTCCTGGTTCCAAGCCATCGCGCAAGCGCGTTGGCCGTGGTATCGGTTCTGGTTTGGGTAAAACCGGTGGTCGTGGTCACAAGGGGATGAAATCCCGTTCTGGTGGCAGCGTTGCACCCGGTTTCGAAGGTGGTCAGATGCCTATCCACCGTCGTTTGCCAAAGTTTGGCTTTACTTCACGTAAAGCCCAGTACGTTGCAGAGATTCGTCTCAACGAACTGTCTTTGGTAGAAGGCGATGTCGTAGATCTGGCAGCACTGAAAGCAGCAGACGTGATTGGCGACAAGTTTAAAGAAGGTCGCGTTATCCTGTCTGGCGAAATCAGCAAGGCTGTGACTGTTAAAGGTCTGAAAGTCACTAAAGGCGCTCGCGCTGCCATTGAAGCAGCAGGCGGTAAGGTCGAAGACTAATGGCTACTCAAGGCTCACTACCACAAGGAATGAACAAGGGTTTGGGAGAACTTTTCTCCCGGATCCGGTTTGTACTCCTGGCAATTGTTGTATATCGGATAGGTACCCATATTCCGGTACCAGGGATTAACCCGGAAGCGCTGGCACGGTTGTTTGAACAGAATCAGGGCACTATCCTGGAAATGTTCAACATGTTTTCCGGCGGTGCACTGGAGCGTATGAGTATTCTTGCGCTCGGGATCATGCCGTACATTTCCGCGTCCATTATCATGCAATTGCTGACGGCGGTGAGTCCTCAGCTTGAGCAGCTAAAGAAGGAAGGTGAATCGGGTCGTCGCAAGATTACCCAATACACCCGCTACGGCACTGTCTTGCTGGCCACCGTACAAGCGTTCGGTGTTTCAGCAGGACTGGCGGGGCAGGGTGTTACCTTCTCTTCTGGTATCGATTTTTATATCGCAGCAGTACCCTCCTTTGTGGCGGGTGCCGTCTTTATGATGTGGTTGGGCGAACAGGTAACCGAGCGTGGTATCGGTAATGGTATATCCATTCTGATTTTCGCCGGTATTGTTGCCGGTTTGCCCAGCGCGATTGGACAGGCCTTTGAATCTGCCCGCCAGGGTGATTTGAATATTCTGTTGTTGCTGGTGATTGCTGCTTTGGCAGTAGCGGTTATAGCTTTCGTTGTCTTTGTAGAACGGGGTCAGCGCCGCATCACCATCAACTATGCCAAACGCCAGATGGGTAACCGTCAGATGATGGGTGCCCAAAGCAGCCATCTTCCACTCAAGCTGAATATGGCGGGTGTAATTCCTGCGATCTTTGCATCAAGCTTGCTGTTGTTCCCGGCATCTCTGGGGCAATGGTTTGGCAAGGGCGAAGGCATGGAATGGCTCCAGGACATTAGCCTGGCTCTGGCACCTAGCCAGCCGCTTTATATCGTATTGTTTGCTGCCGGTATTATTTTCTTCTGCTATTTCTATACGGCGTTGATGTTTAACCCGAAAGATGTCGCAGAAAACCTGAAAAAATCCGGTGCTTTCATTCCAGGGATTCGTCCCGGAATCCAGACCGCCAAATATATTGACACCGTATTGGGTCGCCTGACCCTGTTTGGTTCTCTTTATATTGCGTCTGTCTGTTTGTTACCCCAGTTTCTGGTGGTTGCAGCAGATGTGCCTTTCTACTTTGGCGGTACATCACTACTGATCGTAGTGGTTGTGGTTATGGATTTTATGGCGCAGGTGCAATCGCATCTGATGTCTCATCAGTATGAATCCCTGATGAAGAAAGCGAACTTGAAAAATATGGGCTCGGCTAATCGCTGAGGCCATTTTAGGAGACTGTCATGAAAGTACGTGCGTCTGTTAAAAAAATGTGCCGTGAATGCAAGATCATTCGTCGAAACGGCAGCGTGCGCGTGATCTGTACAGATCCCAAGCACAAACAACGTCAGGGTTAATTCTCCTGGCACGGCGGGTGTGGTTAACAAGTAGCTTGCATTTTATGCAAGCTACTTGTAGTATCTCGCGCCCTTTCATCAAGTAAGTGTAACGGAGTTAGACATGGCCCGTATTGCCGGTGTCAATATTCCTGACAACAAGCATGCAGTGATTTCTCTGACCTATGTTTTTGGCATTGGTAAGACCACTGCCCAGCAAATCTGTGCCGCTACAGGCATCGCAGAGAGCACCAAAATTGGTTCTCTGAGCGAAGATCAGCTGGACATTATCCGTAATGAAGTTGCTAAGTTTACGGTCGAAGGCGATCTGCGTCGTGAAGTACAAATGAACATCAAGCGATTGATGGACATGGGTTGCTTCCGCGGTATTCGTCACCGTCGTAGCCTGCCTCTTCGCGGTCAGCGTACTAAAACGAATGCTCGTACCCGTAAGGGTCCGCGCAAGCCAATCCGTAAGTAATCACTGATTACCGGATTGGACTTTTAGTGTAGCTGCATTCACTTGTTGCAGTGTTGATATTAAAAGCAGGATTGTAAAAAATGGCTAAGCCACAAAGATCAACCAAGAAAAAGGTTAAAAAGCAGGTAGTGGATGGCATTGCCCATATCCACGCCTCTTTTAACAACACCATTGTGACCATCACCGACCGTCAGGGCAATGCATTGTCCTGGGCTACTGCCGGTGGCTCTGGTTTCCGTGGTTCTCGTAAGAGCACTCCTTTTGCCGCTCAGGTGGCAGCAGAACGTGCTGGTGAAGCTGCCAAAGAGTATGGCCTGAAGAATCTGGACGTTGAAGTTAAAGGTCCAGGTCCTGGCCGTGAATCTGCAGTTCGCGCTCTGAATGCATGTGGATACAAAATATCCAACATCACAGACGTGACTCCGATTCCTCATAACGGCTGTCGTCCACCTAAGAAGCGTCGCGTATAAGGAGGCAGAATTATGGCACGTTATATTGGTCCCAAGTGTAAGCTGTCTCGTCGTGAAGGAACCGATCTGTTCCTGAAAAGCGGCATTCGCGCACTCGATACAAAATGCAAGCTTGAAACCAAGCCAGGTGTTCATGGCGCAGGTCGTGGTCGTCTGTCTGACTATGGTTTGCAGCTGCGTGAAAAGCAGAAAGTTCGCCGTTTGTACGGCATTCTGGAAAAGCAGTTCCGTAGCTACTACAAAGAAGCAGCGCGCCGTAAAGGTGCAACGGGTGAAAACCTGCTGCAATTGCTGGAATCCCGTCTGGACAACGTTGTTTACCGTATGGGGTTTGGTTCTACCCGTGCGGAATCGCGTCAGCTGGTTTCTCACAAGGCAGTAACCGTTAACGGACGTACTGTTAATATTCCGTCTTACCAGGTGCAAACTGGCGATGTGGTTGCGATTCGCGAAAAATCGAAAAACCAGGATCGTATCAAGACTGCTCTGGAACTGGCTGGTCAGCGCAGTGATTGCGCATGGATCCATGTCGATTCCGGCAAGATGGAAGGTACTTTTACCAATGTTCCGGAACGCGCTGATCTCCCTGCGGAAATCAACGAAAACCTGATCGTGGAACTTTACTCCAAATAATAGAGGAGCTTAAGGGCAGCTATGCAGCGTGCAGTTAATGAATTTTTGACACCTCGTAACATCCAGGTAGACGAAGTTAGCGGTACCCATGCCAAGGTCACTCTTGAGCCTCTGGAACGTGGATTTGGTCACACACTGGGCGCAGCCCTGCGTCGTATCCTGCTGTCATCAATGCCGGGTGCGGCCATTGTCGAGTGTGAAATCGACGGCGTATTGCACGAGTACAGCGCAATTGAAGGTATTCAACAGGATGTTATTGAAATCCTGTTGAACCTGAAAGGCGTTGCAGTCAAATTGCATGAGCGCGACGAAGCGAACCTGACTCTGGCCAAAACAGGCCCGGCGACGGTTACAGCTGCCGATATTCAACTGGATCATGGTGTTGATATTGTCAACCCGGACCACGTCATTGCCCATTTGGGTGAAGGTGCCGAGCTGAAGATGACCATTAAGGTCGCTTCAGGTCGCGGTTATGAAACCGTCGAATCTCGCTACCAGAATGACGAGGAAACCAAGGCAATTGGTAAACTTCAGCTGGATGCCACTTACAGCCCGGTCAAGCGGGTTTCATACAGCGTCGATAGCGCTCGTGTGGAGCAACGTACTGACCTGGACAAGCTGGTTATCGATCTGGAAACCAATGGCACCATTGATCCGGAAGAAGCGATCCGTCGTTCCGCGACCATCTTGCAACAACAGCTGGCTATCTTCGTCAATCTTGAGAACGATGAGGTAGTTGAACAGGTACGCGAAGAAGAAGAGATTGATCCTATTCTGCTGCGTCCTGTCGACGACCTGGAGTTGACCGTCCGCTCCGCCAACTGTTTGAAAGCAGAAAATATTTACTACATCGGCGATCTGATCCAGCGCACTGAAGTTGAGCTGTTGAAGACTCCTAACCTGGGTAAAAAGTCTCTGACTGAAATCAAAGACGTTCTTGCTTCCCGTGGCCTGTCGTTGGGTATGCATCTGGAGAACTGGCCACCCGCCAGCCTCCGTAACGACGACAAAGTGCTCGCGTAAGCTGAGCGTTCAGTTAGTAAGGAATTAAACCATGCGTCATCGTAAAAGTGGTCGTCACTTCAATCGTACCAGCGCGCACCGTCAAGCCATGTTGAAAAACATGGCGGTGAGCCTGTTCGAACATGAAGTCATTAAAACGACTCTGCCAAAAGCGAAAGAACTGCGCCGCGTTGCTGAGCCACTGATCACTCTGGCTAAAGAAGATTCAGTTGCAAACCGTCGTCTGGCGTTCTCTCGTACCCGCAGCAAAGAAGCTGTTGGTAAACTGTTTAACGAACTCGGTCCTCGTTACCAGGCTCGTCCAGGCGGTTATATCCGTATTTTAAAATGCGGTTTCCGTTCTGGTGATGCTGCGCCTATGGCGTATGTAGAGCTGGTCGATCGTCCGATTGTTGATGCAGAAGACATTGTAGAAGTAGAGGACGATGCAGCTGAGTAATATTGGCTGCTCTTTCTGAAAAACCCGCTTTCAAGCGGGTTTTTTTATGCCAGTAATTTGCTACTGCTACTTGCTACGGACGCCTTATGCCGGAGAGGAGCAGGAGCCACCAATCAATCTGCGTGGTTGGAAATCCTTTTCCGGCGTAACGAATTATCCAGCTAAGGCGGCGACATGCGGTTTTAACTGTGCTTCCAGACGATTTCCTGCCGCGCCGTGGGTCAATATCTGAATCGCTTTTTCGGCAATGACGGAACCGGCTTCGGTGGCTGGCAGCCCCTTCTGGTAAATATTGGAAATAACGCTGTATTCCCACTCGATGTCCGGGTTGCCACTGAATATGGCAGCCTGCTGCCGGTGTTCATCTGCAACGCGATAAGCCAGATAAGCTGACATGCTTCGGGATGCCATGGCATCACCCCCAGGGCGTTCACCAATGAGATTGATGATCAGCCGTGACTGCAGTGCATTGCCAATATCTTCCGCCAGTTTGACCCTGCCATACTGACAAACGAGGGCCTGGCCACAACGATAGCCCCGGCTTTGTAAACCGTCCTGAAGCACGGGTAGCAGTTGCTCAATATTGTGGTGGATGGCCTCGGCACTGAGTCCATCGGTCACCAGAATCTGGACATCGGTGAATTCTGGCACCAGGCTCAAACGGCAATGAGTGTCTAGATAAGCACCGGTTTCCGGGTTGGACAGATGCGTTTCCCTGGTGTTGGCGCGAGTGATCAACTGGCGGAATCCCAGTACGTCGGTGAGTTTATTGACATTGAGGTCGGCATAAATTGCCTCCCTGGCAACCGCCTGATTGCTTCTCAGGGTACGGGCAACCTGATTGCTTGGACGTGGCCCGGCATTGTCGAATCCATAAGCGGCTGGTACCGATTCCAGCAGACGCTGATAATCACTTTCTGAGGCACAAAATTGTTCTGGTTTGCCCCAGTTCGGCCCACGTTCCAGTTCTCCCTCTTCATTGCGTATGAAAATGCCTTTGGCCATTGCCCAGCTGAGGTATTCGGGTGCTGGTTCGAGGTTGTGAATCTCGCGTAAGGTCTGGTCGTCGTGGCCACTGGTATCGAAATAGGCCAGCATGCGGTCGTTACCGAGGTAAACGTCCATAAAAAAGTTGGCCCCGGCTGCGGCAAGCAGCTCAGTGGCCATTTGCTGGCCTTCGGCAGTCACCTGGGAATGCAGGGTAAAGCAGGGGGCCATGCCCATGGGTAATCCCATTAACTTGCCCATAAAATGATCCTGCAAACAGCTGTAGGTCATTTCAAAATTATCAAGATGGGTTTCAGGGCCAATAAATCCGGTGACGTTATTCACCATAAACGGGCGGTAGCGACGTGCCAGTCCGTAGCACAGGGCTTCACAGGTCGCCATATCCAGACCGTTGTGCTTGTTGTAGGTCAGTTCACTGCCTTGGCCGGTTTCGAAGTACATAACATTTTCTGCGCCAGAGTCTCGCAGTGGCCCGTGGTTTTGCATCAACTCATAGGCCTGGTCCAGCAGCTCAACGGTGACATCAAATTCGTCGGTCAGAGTACGCTCTGTGCCCGCCAGGCTCTGGAACATGATTTCCACCGGCGCTCCGCCTTGCAGGCAGGCCATTTGGGTTTTGATATGAGACAGCACACAAATCTGGGTTGGAGCACCGGTTTCCCGCCGTAACCTGTCGAGGTGGTGTAATACCGCGCTGATGTTGTCGACGGTATCAATCGCCGGGTTGAGGCCCAGCAGTGCGTCTCCGGCTCCCATCGACAGTCCGGCATAGGTCAGCAGGCTGATCCCGGCGAGATTGTCGGTGGGGTGGTTTGGCTGCAACCGTGAGGATAAGGTGCCTGGGAGGCCAACACGGGTTCGTGCCTGAGCAGCCGCGCCACTTTTCAGGCGCTTGGCCAACAGAATCAGCTCATGGACGTCGAGTAGCTTGGTGACTGCCGCGACCATAACTCCGGTCAACGCCTGGCCAATCTCACGAATACGCGGCCCTTTACTGGCCAGCATAAGATCCTTTAATTCACCCAGAGTCAGTTGCCGCAAGGTATTGAAGGTGGCCCGATTTATGTCGTAATTGACCCGCATCACACTGTCGATACGGCCTTCAGCGTCGGTCAGCGGGGTATCGTAAAGATGCTGTAGTGTCTGTTGGGACAGCAGGGAACGGGCTGCTTCACGCTCAATTTCGTCGCTGGCAGCCAATCCGGCGATACGATCACCGGCCTTGCTGACATCCGCAGCCCCTAACAAGTGCGCCAGATTACGAAAGCGGTAATGCTTCTGCATTAGCAGAATGTCGTACGCTTTGGGATCTGTGCTGGCAGGGGTATCAATCTGTTGCAGTGGGGTTGGGCAAAAAATGGACATAGTCAGCTAGCCTCCTGACTCATACCGAAAAAAGAGACCGGTACGACCTGTTTGAGTGGTCGACCGACATGAATAAACTGGGCTTGTCGGTCGGGAATTTCGTCGATAACCAGCAAGGATTCCGGGCGTTGCCCCCAATTGCTGAGGTAGTTGCCAAGGGTCTTGCCAATATTGCTTTCGAGTAATAACACCAGTGGCGGTGCAGACAAGGCGGCACCGTCTCCGGTGGCACAGTCTCTGGCGCTATTCAGCCGCCGGGTAAACTGTTTAATGAGTAGCAAGGAGGCTGGCTGGGTATTCGTGTTGCCAACACCAATCCGAATGGCCGCCCCCCGCTGGCAACCTTGTGCCAATCGCATCACTTGTGTGATCTGATCCTGGCTGGCATCCAGATCCAGGTGCGATAACAGCGGCAAGTCAGTGAGTGGTAATAACTCTGGATTGCTGATGTAGAGGCTGGTGCCGGAAATATCCGAGCTGTGTAACGTCAGCCCCAGTACGGTGGCTCGACCGGCATTGTCCGGGCGTACCGATAGTGTGCGAGAAAGAATCGGGGACGCTACGATCGCCTGAGCCAGATCAATCCCCAGGTCGCCATACTCGGTGGTTCCTGGCCAGCGGCCACTATCCTGAAAACGATAGATCAGTTCGCCGACACCACCAGAGAAGGTCACCAGCGCCGCTTCCTGGCCGACCAGTCCGGCCTGGTTCTGCAGTGTCAACTGGCGAAAATAATCGTCAATTGCCGTTTCATTACCTGTAACGATTTGCTCCAGACTCCGCACCATCCACTGCACGATGCGCTGGCACAGGCTGTTATCGAAAACCGCCGGTACTGCGGTGATGCCCAGTTGTCGCAATAATCGGGTTCCGTAAGATGAGATTCCGGTCAGGTGATAGCTGCCAGGTTCAAAACGGAAGTGGCGCGCACCAATGTAATAACAACCACAACTCTGCACATTCCCGGCCATACCCAAGGCTGGATTGGTGGTGCCACCACCGATATCGAGGTTCAGCACGGGCTGGTCATAGTAGTAACGGCTCAGCAGCTGGCAGCTGCCCATAAACGCCATCCACGACTCCAGCCCAGGGTCATCGGCAGTGGCAATCATGGCATCTCCAATCTGCTCACCAATGATGCGGCTAAGAATTCGGGCATTGTCACTGCGGGCTGCCAAACCGGTAATCAGTGCGGCACCGGTATGGGCTGGAAACACATCCAGTTGTGCTTGCTGCATCCAGACGGTTAGCTGCTGCAACAAGATTTCGGTATCGATTTGCTGGTTACGGAAGGGAGTAAAGCAGGGCGGAGAGCGATAAACCAGGGTAGGGTTGGTATAGCTCATCCGACCGTTGACGCTGTGTCTACCAAGGCTGACTTGCACCACCATCATGCTGGATGTCGTGGAGCCGAAGTCCAGTCCAAGCAAGCGAATGGAGTCCGATTGGGTAAACGCCATGAAGGATCCCAGTGTGGTTAGCGAGGGGAATTTTTTGAAATTAAATTTCCTGGAAGGAATATTCAATTCTCACGCCAAGTTCTCCATCTAATGAACGGAACCGAATGAAACGACAACTCCAAGGCATGACCAATGTGAGATATAAGGGGTAACTGCTTGAATAGCGGCGGTTTTGGGATTGGCAGAAAGTCTGTATGGTCTCGATGAGGCACTGACCCGCTTATACCGAAATGTCGTGTGCTGTGGAACGCGTGCCATGACAGGAAGCAACGGGGATGTCAGCTGCTCCTTTTGAGGGCGTAAACAACACAACTGAGCGGTGGTAACGCTTGGGTCTGAGGTGTGTAGCGGGCAGATTGCCCGCTCCGATCACCCACTTCAACCAGTATCAGGAATAGCAGTCGCTCAGATATTGATAAACGGCGCGTACTCCCATAGCCTCCCCACCGACCGGACGACCAGGCAACTTGCGCAGATTCCAGGCCATAATGTCGAAATGAACCCAGGGCGTGGTGTCGATAAAGGCCTCCAGATACAGCGCGGCGGTAATGGCACCGCCATAAGGGCTGGCGGCTCCGTTCACCAGATCGGCAATATCACTCTTCATAAATTCAAAATAAGGCTTATGCAGAGGTAATTGCCACACCGGTTCAGCGGCAGCTTCTCCCGCTTCAGCAAGCGCCAGAGCAACCCGTCGATTGTTGCAAAAAAAGCCAGGCAATTCGGTGCCCAGCGCCACCCGACAGGCACCGGTCAGGGTGGCGAAGTCGATAATCAATTCCGGCTGTTCCGACTCAGCTTCTGCCAGGGCATCACACAACACCAAACGGCCTTCCGCATCAGTATTGTCGATTTCAACCGTCAGGCCCTTGCGGGTGGGCAAGACATCGCCGGGACGGAAGGCATTACCACTGACAGCATTCTCGACGGCCGGAATTAGCACCCGCAAGTTAATATTGAGGTTGGATGCCATGATCAGTCGCGCAAGGCCCAGCACATGGGCGGCACCTCCCATGTCTTTTTTCATCTGCCGCATATAGTTGCCAGGCTTGAGATTCAGGCCACCACTGTCGAAACACACACCTTTACCGACGAGGGTAATGCGCGGCGCTTCTGGCTGGCCCCAGCGCAGGTCGAGCAGCCGGGGTGAGTGCACACTGGCGCGCCCGACAGCATGAATCATCGGGTAGTTGTGTGTCAGTAAGTCATCACCAACAACCTCTTCAAAGCGGGCACCAAACTCGGTTGCCAGTGCACGGGTAACCTCAGATAGCTGGGCTGGCATCATGTCTTGTGCCGGGGTGTTCACCAAGTCGCGTACCAGCGTGATGGCATCAATGTGCTGGTTGGCCTTATCGACCAATGTGTCATCATCCAGCAGCAGTCGGGCTTGCGGTTTGGTGTTTTCCTTATAGCGGGTAAAGCGGTAGGCACCCACACCCCAGCCAAAGGCAATATTGAGCAGACGTTCTGCGCTGGCTACTTCGGTCAGGACGTAGTCGGTTGCTGGCAAACTGGCGGACAAATCACCGCAAGCAAACGGCTCATCCAGCGATTCACAGACGTACAATGCCTGATAGCCACGCCCATCGGCTTGCGGAATCAGTGTTGTACCACTGCCGCTGTAATGGCTGGCATCGAGCCAGGCTTTGGCAGCCGGTTGCTGTAGTAACCAGGGTTCGAGCTCTGATTTGGCCAGCAAGGTGAGTGGTGTAGTGGTGTGCTCTGGAGCAAGGGAGGAGAGCGAAGCAACAATCGACATGGCAACAACCTGTAAACAATAAACGTCCTTGCCAGACTAACCAGTATCGGACGGGAATTCGAGGGCTGTGATGTTGGTTGGAGCATTGTGGTAGCCATTTTGGATATGGCGAGGAAATGCCTTTCGAAAATACTTTTTTACAGCCTCGTTAGCAGCCGTTGGGTAGGCCATTTGCATTTTGCCTCGCCCTTTCTTTTGATGGTTGATGCAGACATCGACGGCGGCTATACGACTGTCGTGTTGCGCTCCCCGGTACCCTCGGTCGAACGCCCGAACCTGGTGGGATCAATCGGCGGTCGATGTTGGAAATACTGCTCGCCGCAGAAGTGCTGCCAGTAGGGGTTTTCTACCCAGCGGGCGATGCAGTGTTCATCAGATAGCGCGTAGATGTGTTTCAGAAGTGCCAGGCCAATCATTAATCGGGACGATGATCCAGGGCGTCCGTTGTTTGAGCAGTAAAAACTCTGGCAGTGACGCTCAAGGGGACATATATAGACGCTTCCCCAATATCAAGGATGACTTGGCCCTGACACCTGCCATATGCCCTTGATTTATTTCCTGTTAACCATCACTTGTTCGTTGCGATGACAGTGGCAGTTC
>NZ_JBBKTX010000003.1:0-249692 GCF_044962685.1 Oceanobacter antarcticus | reverse complement strand
CAGGGGCTGGCAGGCGGTTATCGGAACTGAGATCGGGGATTGGTGGACTGTTTTTGGAACGCCGTTCGAGGCCAGGAAGTCCCCGAACGGTGAAGATGAGCAAAACCCGCTATCCGGTTGACTGTAATGCTGCTCCGCTTAAGTGAACAGCATTACGGCGATGGCCGGTTTTTTATTGCGATCTCATTGTCTGTTCAGACTGTATATTCGGGCTGTGTGTCCAGATGCTGGTGCCAATATCAGAGTTTGATGAGCAAGCTGGCGAGGTATTGGTTGGACGCATCCTTGTTAACAAATTCCCCACGTAATTGCAGTTGGCGGTTAAGCCGATAACCAACACCCACACCGGTCAGTATGCCGTCGTCGTCACCCACATCCAGTCCAACCCGGCCAAGCAGTGACAGGTTAGGATTGATCTCTGGCAGGTCTTTTTCGGCGACGGCAGCGAGCCACAAGCCACTGATGCTTTCATCGGTGTGGTCGAAGTCACCGGTCTGGCTGATACCCAGTTCAACGCTGGTATGAATTCCCCCTTCAAGGGTCGCCATTTCATAGCCAGCAAAGCCCTGGACACCGGTTGCATCGGCACTGCCACCACCAAATGGGGAGTCGATGGTGTTGTAGGAAAAACTGCCGCCCAAATAGAGCTTGCTGGTATCCATTTCATCGGCATGTGCTGCAGTACCGGTGCAGAGCAGAGTGGTCAGCAGGAGAGAAGATGTCATCGATCGAGTCATAGCAGTTCCTTAACGCATGTTAGATATATAAAACGGGTGCACTGCTGCCCAACAGGCTCAGGCAAACAGTACCAGTGGTTCTTGCTGCAATGCCGCCTGTTGTTCTCTCAAAGTCAGAATGTGCTCTGACCAGAAGCGATGGCTGTCAAACCAGGGAAAGGCGATAGGGAAAGCCGGATCGTCCCAACGCTGGCAAAGCCAGGCAGCATGCTTCATAACACGTATGGTTCGGAGACACTCGACCAGTGAAAGTTCCGTATAGGGGAAGGGGCGGAACATTTCATAACCGTTGCGGATGACGTCCAGCTGCGACAATTGTTCGTCCCGTGCACCACTCAGCAGCATCCAGATATCCTGCATGGCCGGGCCTTGCACACAATCATCAAAGTCGACCATCCACAGTTGTTCATAACGCAAAAGCAGGTTGCCTGGGTGCAGGTCGCCATGTACCCGAATGGTACGGAAAGGACGGGATGACATTTGCTGCTCAAGGCTTTGCACCAGCTGTGGCCAGATACTGGCATACACTGCGTGGTAGTCGCTGGGCATATGGCCAGAGCTCAGCACCGTCTCGGCGGCCTGGGCCAGATCCTGTGCGCCAAGAATGACCGGCCGATGTTCAAAGGACTCCCAGCTACCAACCTGATGCAAGCGTGCCAACCAACGCCCCAACAATTCCAGATCGGCATTGGATGACAGTTCCGGTGCATGGCCGCCACGGCGCGGAAACAGCGCAAACATAAAGGGTTCGCTATAGAACAGACTTTCGCCATCAATCTGGATCGGTGCAACGACGGGGATTTCTTCCTCGACCAGATCAAACATAAACTTGTGCTCTTCCAGAATCGCAGCGCGACTCCAGCGATCAGGGCGATAGAACTTGGCGATCAGCGGCTCGCCTTCTTCGATACCGACCTGGTACACCCGATTTTCATAACTGTTGAGCGGGAATACCCTGGCGTCACAGAGATAGCCCACTGACTCAATGGCATCCATCACCCGTTCCGGGGTCAGGTTAGCGTAGGGATGTGCAGACATGATCGGGCCTCACCTGGATTCGACAGGCGATTATGCCTGACTCTCAGGCAACCCACATCCATGCTGTGGCATTGGTATCGGCATTCCGGGAGGCGGCGTCCGTGCCAGCGCCCAGACACCGACAATACTGGCACCTTGCTGTTTCAGCAGCGCTGCTGTGGCATCTGCCGTTGCACCGGTAGTGAGCACATCGTCAATCAGCAGCAGGTGCAAGCCGTCCAGCGCTTGCTGGCCGCTGGCAAACTGTTGTCTGGCCTGCAGTAATCGGGACTGGCGTTGTTGGCCCCGTTGCGGCGTACTGCCACGACGGCGCAGCGCTTTGTGTACTATCGGTTTGTGGTGCATTGCTGCCAGTTGTTCACAGATAATCCGAGCGGGATTAAAGCCGCGCCAGAGCCGTTTCTGCCAACCTGAAGGTACATAGGCAAACGCGTCCACCTGGTTGATGGCGGCGGGGGGATAGCGAGCCATCCAGTAGCCCAGACGTAACAGCCATTCGTAGCGGCGGCGGTCTTTCGCCTGACGCAACCAATAACTAACGGGTGCTTGGTAGGGCAGAAACGCCAGAGTGTAATCGAATGCGGGTGGCATTTGCTGACAATGCTGACAACGGCGTTCAGCGGAGTTTAATAATTCGCCACATTGGCTGCACGCCGGGTAGGGAGCACGCAAGATAGTCTCGCAGTGGTGGCACAAAAATCCGCTGACACTGTTGCTGACTGTGGTCAGGCACCATTCACAACGAAAGTCTGACAGCTGCACCGCCGACTGGTGTTTTGATATCTGAATCGTATTCAACAGATTCAACCCGAGGCGTCTTGTCATTGTCTTCCCTGACCTGTTTTTGCGTATGAATACCCGACGTATCCTGCTTGGATGTCGATCTTGGGTCAATCTGCTAATAACACCCAGCAGATTACATTTGGTAGCCTGATGTTACCGAATAAAGTGTTGATATTTTGTACAGAGGCGTAGTCTGATACACCGCTACGACAAGCCTGCAGACTGGTTCGGTCGCGTGAGGTGACCGTACTGTCGGTGTCCATAATGCGTTATTGGGAACATCGCTCGCTACATTTTTAGATGCACCCTATTGATACAGCAAGGAGTGGTCAAATGAATATAGGTTCTACTTCCGGCTCAGCCATGACGATGAGCACTCAGGCGACCCATATGGTCAGTGATGCCGAACAGCGTGTCACCGTGGCGGCGCAGCAAGTGGCGGGCTCCATGTCCCAGCGTCCGATTGAAGAAACTGGCGGTGTGACCGAAGCGTTGGTGGATATGCAGCAGGGCAAGCAACTGATGAGCGCCGCCGGTAAGCTGATAGAAGCGCAGAGTGCTCAAATAGGCTACTTGCTGGATACCCAGGCTTGAAATCCGGTTTGTGCTTCTAGGAGCCTGTCGGACTTAGGCGTTCGTCGCGAGGGAAAGACGGGTTTGCGCAAATTTGAGGCGAATAGTGGTTCTATTTAATAAAAAATTGCTCAAAAAACAGCCAGATTCGGCTTTTCCGCAGTAGAGCAGCCTTAAGCCCGGCAAACTCCTAGGGGCTGTTGATTTTCTACCTGCGTTGCTATTGCGGTGTTAAAAACAGGCTCAAATAGGTTGTTTATTGAGCATAAACTCCCTCTTTTCTTCTGTTTTTGCCTTGCATTGACTGCCTCGAAAACAAAAATCAACAGTCTGCAAGGGATGTTCTCAATTATTTGACCCTGACCCATCGCGCTGAGACCAGTAACTTCCGGTACGGCGTTATTTGTCACTTGTTGAGTTCAATAAATCGCGTTCCTTATGTCTTGTTCTGAAACCAACGGGCGTTCCGCAGACTCGGTTTAATCATTGAGAACGTCACCTGGGTAAGAGGAGGTTATGCGAGAGGGGGTGGCATGCGGCAATACTGAACCACGACAACAACAAGTACCACGACAAGCAGCAGGCAAAAAAACGCCCCTCTAAAAGAGGGGCAAAGCAACCGTGATTAGCTTGATGAGAGAGATCACCTCACAGCCAAGGCCGTGTTGTGAACACCGTTGCTATCGCTAGCTCCGATAAGCAAACAATAGTCATTCTCATCTTTGCTGTCAATAATAATTCTCATTTATTTTCAGCGGGTGTGTGTACGTGTCGCAAGCGGGTACCAAACTCCAGCGATAGCCTGAGTTCTTCGGCGCTGATGGCGGGCGGAAAATAACAGCCGCTGACACGCGAGTTCACTAGGCTGACGCCATCCAGGCAGCAGTCACGAAAATCAATGCCGCGCAGGTCGGTGCCACGAAAATAGGCATCGGTAAGATCCATTCCGCTGACCAGAAGGCCGCGTAAATCAAGGCCGCGCAAATCAAGGCCGGCCAGGTGACATACCTGGCCTTGCTGGATAGCCTGATTAAATCCGGCGACGTCATCATTGCGGAGCAGTTGATACAGGGGATCCTGGCTGATGGCGGCTGTAGTCATGGAAAACCTCGTTGATTAGACTGGGTGGCCTTCAGTATAGATGACCCTCAATGACTCGTTCGCTTGACGCTTTTCTACTGACCTCCAGCTGGTCGGATGCCGCCCCGGATCAGGACTCAGAACTGGTGTTCTGGTGGCAAACTCCGGTTGGCCCGCTACGCCAGCAGTTGCGGCAGCCTGCCGTGTGTTTTATCGAACGCCGTCATCAGCAGGAGGCGGAACGCATGGCCCGTGCTCTGGGTTGGCCGGTAAGCTGTCGCCCGGTTGCGTTGGCAACCTTTGACCAGCAAGCGGTCACCGCTTGTTATATGCCCGCCAGTTATAGCTACCGCTGGCGGGACTTATTACTGAATCAGCAGATTCCCTGTCGTGAAGTGGATGTGCGCATTACTGATCGTTATCTGATGGAGCGGTTTGTCTATGGCGCTGCAGTGATTCATTACGATGCCGCTGGAGTATCTGAAACCTCAGTATCAGTGGCTGTACCAAACAATGCAGACGCTTATCAGACGCTGCGAGGGGGGCGTCTGTTCCCAGGCAGTTATCGGCCGACCTTGCAGTGGTTGTCGCTGGATATTGAAACCAATATTCCGCGCCAGGGCGAAGCGCTGAAACTCTATTCCGTTGGGCTGGTAACGTCACAACATCGTTGTGTGTTGCTGGTTGAACAGCATGGCGCGGGCGCGGCGACTGCGACGGATCCGGTTGAACTGGTACGGCTGGCGGATGAAGTGGCGGTTTTGCATGCGCTGAACGACCGCATGGCGGCAAGAGACCCGGATGTGATTCTGGGCTGGAACCTGATCCAGTTTGATCTCAATGTGTTGCAGCAGAAATATCACGAGCATGACATTCCCATACGTTGGGGTCGCGATGGCAGCCGATTACAGGTGCGGCGGCAACGGAATATGCCCGACCGGATCATCGTCAATATGGCTGGGCGACTGGCATTGGATGGCATTGAGCTGTTGCGGGCAGCCAGTTACCAGTTTGAAAGTTTCTCGTTGAATGCGGTGTCTGAACAGTTGTTAGGGGATTCCAAACTGCTCACTGGCAGTCATCGGGGGCAGGATATCCAGCGCCTTTATCAAACCGACCTGGGTGCTTTTACGGCCTACAATCTGCAAGATTGCGACCTGGTCTGGCGTATCTTCGAGAAGCTCAAACTACTGGAGTTTGCCATCGAACGTAGCTTGATGACTGGCTTGGCACTGGATCGGATGGGTGGCTCGGTGGCTGCCTTCGAGAATCTCTACCTGCCGCGTCTGCACCGCGCCGGTTATATCGCCCCCAATCTTGGCGAAGGTTACCGCGCTGAAAAAAGCCCCGGTGGCTACGTGATGGAGTCGACGCCGGGTTTGTTCGAGCATGTCCTGGTACTGGATTTCAAAAGCCTGTACCCATCGATTATTCGTACCTTTAAAATCGATCCGATGGGATTGATAGAAGGACTGGCTACCGATGCCACGCTGGCGTTGCCGAATGCCGACTGGGTGCCCGGATTTTTTGGCGGACGCTTTCATCAGCAGCAGCATATTTTGCCGGAGCTGATTCGCGGGCTGGGAGAACACCGCGAACACGCCAAGCAGCAAGGTAACAAACCGCTGTCGCAGGCCATTAAAATTATTATGGCCTCCTGCTACGGCGTATTGGGGTCGGAAGGCTGCCGTTTTCACGATACCCGGCTATCGGCTTCTATTACCAAGCGTAGCCATGAGATTATCCAGACCAGTTCAGATTGGATAAGCGCTCAAGGTTACGAAGTGATTTATGGCGATACCGACTCGGTATTTGTGTGTTTGCGAGCCGCCGTCACAGATTCTGCCGCCGACCGGATTGGCCAGCAGCTGGCCACTGACCTGAATCGCTGGTGGGCAGAGAACCTGCAACAACGTTTTGGCATCCAGAGTTATCTGGAAATGGAATACGAAACCCATTATCAACGCTTCTTTATGCCCTCGATTCGGGGCGCAGAAACCGGCAGCAAAAAGCGTTACGCTGGGCTGATCAGCGACGCTGATGGCTTACCAAAAATGGTGTTCAAAGGGCTGGAAGCGGTGCGTTCTGATTGGACACCCCTGGCGCGGCAATTTCAGCAGCAGTTATATCGAAAAATCTTTCTGCAACAGCCATATCAGCATTGGGTGCAGCAACAGCTCCGCGACTTGCTTGATGGCCACTCAGACAGCCTGCTGAGCTATCGCAAACGCTTGCGACAACCGTTAGCCATGTACCAGCGCCAGGTGCCTCCCCATGCCCGTGCAGCGATGAAACTCGACCACTGGCGACAACAGAATGGCCTGATGCCCAGGTATCAGCAAGGACGCGGCTGGATCAGCTACCGCATCACCGCCAACGGCCCGGAGCCACTGGACGATCAACAAGATAACGACCAACACGATGGCTTGGTCTATCCCACCGCCGCACCGGATTACCAGCACTATATTGACAAACAACTCCGACCGATTGCCGCCGCGATTTTTCAGTTTACCGGCGATGATGTGGATGATTTATTGGGGACGCAAGGGTCGTTGTTTGGCCCCTAGTGCTCAGTCACGGTAGCCGGTTCGCAGGCCGTTGTCTGGTGCTGTGGCAGTTCCACTTCCCAAGGTGGATTGGGACGAATATTGTCGATCACGAAGTCAACAAAACTGCGTACCTTGGCCGATAGATGGCGGTTGCTGGGGTACAAGGTATGAATCGGGTTGGCTTCAAACGGGTAGTCGCAACAGAGTGGTACGAGGTCGCCGGACTGAATCGCGGGGGCGGCAATCAAGGCTGGCAGTGGTGTAATACCGGTACCGGACAAGGTCAGGGCATAAAGTGAGGCAAAATCGTTTGCCTGCAGCTTGGGTTTGACCTGAACCGTCAGTTCTTCACCCTCAGGGCTGGTCATGTTCCACTGCAGCCAGCGTGATGCGGTGATCAAGCGGTGGTTGGCCAGGTCGTCTGGATGCGACGGCGTACCAAAGCGTTGCAAATAATCCGGGCTGGCACACAGCAGTACACCAACATCACCGAGATAGCGGCCAATCAGCGACGAATCCTCCAGTTGCCCAATACGGAAGGCAACGTCGATGCCTTCCTGCACCAGATCCAGCAGTTGATCGGAAAGCACCAGGTCAATCGTCAGCTGGGGATGCTGATCCATAAATTCTGCTACCAGGCTGGACAGTACCGTTGAGCCAAACAGCACCGGAGCGGTAATACGCAGTGTACCGGTGGGTGTGGTTTGCATCTGGGTAACTGCGATATTGGCTTCTTCAATTTCGCTGAGAATACGTGAGCAGTGGCCATAGTAGGCATTGCCGGTATCTGTCAGACGCAGGCTGCGGGTAGTTCGCTGGATCAGCCGCACACCGAGGCGTTCTTCGAGTTGAGTAATCTTGCGGCTGACGGTGGACTTGGGCAGTCCGAGATTTTTGGCAGCTCCGGTAAAGCTGCCAGCGTCCACGACATGGACAAAAATCGCCATTTCATTGAGGTCAAATTCTTCGCGCTTGCCAATCTGCATGGGGCTCTCCTGATATCGGCGGTTGGCCTTCGAACGCATAGAAAGGTTTGAAGACGCATTCTGGGGCCTACCGTGCCATAATTTTTGGAACAATGGTAGGTTTTTGGTTTCGATTGTTGTCTTTATTGGCGTATTGATGGGCGCGCTATTGGTTAATTCAAGACATTTATAGCATTTATAAGCGTATTTTGACGCCGACCGAGACAATGGTTGGTAAATCCGTCACATCTTCCCGTTCACTGTAATCAGCATTTTTGTACTGATAGTCGATCACATTGGCGCGACCGTAGAGGTTGAGAATTTCGGCATACAACGTCATTTCCCAGGAGGTGTAGAAGAAATTACGGTCGGCCCGGACATCCAGTGCGTGATAGGCGGGTAAGCGTTCGGAATTGAGTTCGCCGTACACCGGGTTATAAAGCTCGGGATTGTCGCTGTCTTGTATGGCACCTTCTATGGGGGTTATCAGTTGGCCGGTTTGATAGCGCCATTTGAAGCCCAGGGCCAACACATCGCTGTAGTCATAACTGGCGACAAGGTTGATGATCAACGGCTGGTCATAGCTGTAGCGAAAGTCTTCGTTGGTCAGCTCGTTGGTGCGTCGGGTGCGAGACCAGGCAACGGATGCCCAGCCGTACCAGCGTTCACTCAGATCCTTGTTGATAAATAGCTCCAGCCCCCAGGCTGTGCCGCTGGCATCGTTGGTGTAGCGGGGTAAAGCGAGATATTCCTCATCGGACAGCTCAGGATAGACCGTTTGCTGGTCGGCTCGGGCCACCACCAGGCGATCCATGGTTTTATAGTAACCCTCAACCCGGATGAGCAGGTCGTCACGCAGTTCATGCTCGATACTGGCTTCGTAGTGAATTGCAGTTTCCAGTTTGAGGTCGGGGTTGCCAAAATTTTTGGCGTATTGGCCGAAGTTGTCCGGGAAACTATGGTAACGGCCATAGGCGGCGGTCAGCTTCCAGTAGGGTGCCACTCGCCACTCACTGCTCAGTCTGGGTTCGATAAAAAGTTCATCAGTATAGTCTTCTCTGGCAACCAGTACGCCTGGGTTCAGAATCCAGTATTCGGTGGCCTGCCAGCTGTCGGCAAGGTGCAGATTGATACTGGTGATGACAATTTTTTCGTTGAGGGATACCACCTCGTCACCATCAACGATACGGCAATCCGGGTTGTACTCATCGCACGGAGGGCCGGAGTAACGGCCTTTTAATGACGCGTGGGATTCTGATAGCTCAGCACCCCATTGCAGATCGTGATGCAGATTCAACGGTTTGGAAAACTGGCTACGAATCTCGTAGTTATTGGTTTTGACGTTGACATAATTACTTTGGCCAATGGCGAACTGGAATTTTTCTTCAAGCTGGGAGAATCCGGTTTTTTGCTGTAACCCATTACCGTAAATTTTGTCCCAGACAATGGCCTGACTATTAAAATAACGCTCAACATTGAGGCCGCCATCCAGCCCCGGATCTTGGGCGAGTTCATCGGAGTCTTCGTCAAATTTTATCCCGGCCTTGTCGCGGGAACCAATGGCCTGCACCACCAGACTTTCAGTGATACTGGGCTGATATTCGTATTTCCCCTGATAGTCGTAGTATTCCGGCAAGGTGGTGAACTGGAAATCTTCATCGTCCAGCAACGCGTCGATGTAGTACTGAAACAGACTCTGGCGCCCGGATAAATAAAAGCTCTGTTCGCTGTTAATTGGCTGTTCGATAAAAAGACCAGCCTTGAGGAAGCTGACATCGATCACGGTCTGGGGAATGGCAAAGTCCGGTGAACGTGAGGTGGCATCGATCACGGCACCGGTTGCACCATTGTATTGCGGCCCAAACGCGGCGGCTTCCAGGGTGAAACCCTCAATCACGTTGTCGTTAAGAATACTCGACGAGTCACTATGAAAAATGTAACCCACCGGGAAAAAATCGATGTAATAGGCGTTGTCATCAGGAGAAGAACCACGCACCGCCGGGGCGGAATCCTGACTGTTACTGAACACCACGCCCGGCAAGCTTTCGATGGCTTGCAGCGGGTCGTTGCCAGCGCCGGGAACACGCAGCAGCTTACGCGGACTGACGGTCGTCAGTGATTCTGTTACCCCCAGTACCTCAATCACCTCGATGTTGGGGTCGTCTGCCAACGATGGTTCGGAGACATCGGCTTGTGCTCTGGTCACCATTACCAAGGGTAATAGTCGTAGCAGTAAGGGTAAAAGCGCTTTCATGACGGCGTCCTGTGTCGATGGAAGGAGCAATTTGGCGGCTGGTTGTGGTTAAGACAGTGTGGTTAAGTTTACAGTGATCACATGTCAGCCTACTGATATCCGATTAAATATCTGTGACAGAAGTGGGTTCTTTATCAATCACGTTCTCAATCCGGTTACCAAGTCGCCCAATAACAGTGGCCGTTGATTGCCTGGCTTGGCAAATACCATGTGTACGGTACTGATCACCCGCTCATCAAAACCGCCTTCACAGTAGGCAAAGTAAAAATCCCACAGTCGACAGAAGGTGTCGTCATAACCCAGTTGGTGCAAGTGCTCGCGCTGGTCGAGAAAGGTTCGCCGCCAGCGCCGCAAGGTTTCGGCGTAGTGGCTGCCGATATCTTCCAGGTGAATGGTTTTCAGGTTGCTGGTACGGCTCATGGCCTGTTGCATGGCGGTGACACTGGGGAGAAAGCCGCCAGGGAAAATATAGCGCTTGATAAAATCGACATTACTTTTGGCCTGTTGATAACGCCAGTCATCGATAGTAATAGCCTGGATCAGCGCAATGCCATCGGGTTTTAGTAGCCGATTGAGGGTGTTGAAATAGGTGTCCAGATACTGATGACCAACCGCCTCGATCATCTCCACCGAAACCAGTTTGTCGAATTGGCCGTTAAGCTGACGGTAGTCTTGTTGCAGCAGTGTGATCCGGTCTTGCAATCCGGCCTCCCGAATACGCTGTTCTGCCTTGCGGTATTGGGCATCGGAGATGGTGGTTGTGGTGACCCGGCAGCCATAGTGCTGGGCGGCGTAAATCGCCATGCTGCCCCAGCCAGTGCCGATTTCGACCAGATGATCTTCGGCGCTCAATTGCAGTTTCTGGCAAATACGCTCGAGTTTGAAGCGCGATGCCTGCTCCAGCGAACTGTCAGGGGTTGGGAAAATGGCACTGGAATACATCAGTGTCGGATCGAGAAACAACTCGAACATCTCGTTGCCGAGATCGTAGTGAGCGGCAATATTGCGACGCGACCCCTTTTCGGTATTTCGCTGCGCCCGATTCCACAATGTCAGCGCCCACTTGCCAGCACTGGCCCAGCCACTGTCGATACGATCCAGTACCTCTTTGTTGCGACAGAGAATACGCACCAGGGCGGGCAAGTCATCGGCGCACCAGTCTCCGGTCATGTAGGCTTCACCAGCGCCGACGCTGCCGTACAGAGCGATGGTGCGCCAGGCTTCCGGGTCGTGAATTTTGACCGTGGCACGCAGGGCATGATGGGTGTCCCCGAAGACATGGGTCTGGTCTTGTTCGCAAATCGTCAGGCAGGCATCCTGAATCTGTGTCAGACGTTGACACAGCGCTCGGCGGCACAGACGGTCAAGCCAGTGAAGGGTACCGGGGGCGGTGGCGGGAGTGGTCGTCGGTGTTGGCATTAATAATCTCCCTTTGAGGTCGGCTGGGCTGCGGCCTGCTTTTGATGGCGGGCATGATCGTGTTCCGGGTTGTTGTGAGGATGTGGGTGATAGCGACTGCCACGCAGCCAGAGTTTGGCGGCGTTGTAATAAATTCCCGCCACAACTTGGAGCGTCATCAGCGGGTAGTGCCATAACACTCGCCCCAGAGCGGCGCGGGATATCCGCTGGCGTTGCAGTTTCATGGTGGCGTCGAGCACCCGGTAACCATCTTTGATCACGTCCATATGGCTGAGTATTTCACTGCCGCTGATGGCAGAGGGAGGGTTCAATACCCAGCGATATTGCATCGCCAGCGGATTAAACGGCGATACATGGAACGCCTTGTTAAAGCGGAACTGGTAGCGGCAGACAGACGGGCGTTTGAACACCCGTTCTGGATAAATTGCCAGTGGGCATGACGGCAGGCCAGCACCTTTAGACGGCATCACCAGGCTGTAGTGAAAACGTTCTTGCCAGGGTGTATTGGTGATTTCAGCCACCGTCCCGATACAACGATTCTGCGCGTCATAGCCAAAATAGAGGCTGAGCGGATTGATGATAAAACCGAAGTAGCGCACGTTGGTGAGTACTTCCACCCGCTGCACTGATTGTCCGGTCTCTTCTTCGAATGTGCGTAAGATGGCGCGTTTCAGCGCCGCCACTGACGAGTGCTGGCCAAAGTAGTCGGTGCTGTCAAAGCGAGCCAGGGCCGAGCGTTGAGCTGACCAGAACGGATGCTGTGCCATGACCTCGTCGACTTCGTCGAGATCCAACAGCATCATATAGACCTTGTGGTTCAGCTCATTGCGTCCCTCGCGAAAGCGGCGATGGCGCACCCAGCCGGTATAGAGGGCGCTGTGGCCGTTAAACACTGCTGCGGTAGCCATCAGAAGCTGACTCCCAACGCCTTGCACACCCGCAGCGCACTGTTGACGCCATCTTCATGAAAACCGTTAAACCAGTAGGCACCACAAAAATGGGTATGGTTGGCACCACTGATTTCATGATGGCGCTGCTGGGCGGCCATGCCATCGAGCGTGAATACCGGGTGGGCGTACTGGAAGCGGCGGAGGATTTTGGTCGGATCAATAGCGTCGGTCTTGTTAAGGGTGACGCAAAAATGCTCAGGGGCATCGGTAAAGTTCTGCAACCGGTTCATATAATAAGTGACGGCGACGGTGTTACGTTGCTCGCTGTCGAGATGGTAGTTCCAGCTGGCCCAGGCATGGCGGCGTTGCGGTAGCAGGCCGATGTCCGTGTGTAATACCACGTCGTTGTTTTGATAGGGGATGGCTTGCAGGATGTGCTGTTCGGTAGCGCTGGGTTGGGCCAGTAGCGCCAGCGCCTGATCACTGTGGCAGGCCAAAATTACCTGGTCAGCGCGGAACGTTTGGTTCGCCAGCGTCAGCGAGACACCCTCGGCATCCCGTTCAATCGTCGTTATTGCACTGTTAATGTGAATGTTTTGCGCAGGCAATGCCGCCAGGATTTTCCCGACATAGCTGCGTGAGCCGCCTGAAACCACCCGCCATTGAGGGCGTTCGTTAACACTCAGCAGGCCGTGGTTATTAAAAAATGTCAGGAAAAAGCGCACCGGGAAATCCATCATCATGGCTTCGCTGGCAGACCAGATCGCGGCGCCCATGGGAATAATGTAATAGCGGCGGAAGTAGTCGCTGTAGCCATGGCGGGTCAGGTATTGCCCCAGCGTCTGGCGGCTGTTCAGGCTGTTGGCGTCCAGTTGTGCGCGGCTGTCACGGTTAAACCGGAGGATTTCCTGCACCATGCGCCAGAATTTCGGATTCAGCAGGTTGCTGCGTTTGGCAAACAGGCTGTTGAGATTTTGGCCGTTGTATTCCATGCCGCTGTGTTCGCACTTGACGCTGAAGCTCATATCCGAGGCTTCGGTCTGGACGTCCAGTTGGGCCATCAGTTTGATGAAGTTGGGATAGGTCCAGTCGTTGTAAACAATAAATCCGGTGTTGACCGGCCAACTTTTGCCATTCATCTCGATGTCGGTGGTCTGGGTGTGACCGCCAACATAGTCGTTGGCCTCAAACAGATGCACGTCGAACTGTTGGCGCAGTAACCAGGCGCAGGTCAGACCGGAGATGCCGGCGCCAACAATGGCGATGACAGGTTTGGTGGTTGTCATGGGCAGTAGTCCTTGCGGTTAGTCCGGTTGTTTTTGTGGGCTGGTGGGCAAACGGGTGGCGGCACGACGTGTCAGAGCCAGGCGCAGGTCGGCGGGCAGGCAGCCGAGTAATTGCAATAACCAGGTAAAGCGACGGGGAAAGTGAATCTCCCAGGGGCGTCGTTGCAGACCCTTGATGATGGCTTCGGCGGCGACGTTGGCGCTGATGCGCATCGGCATCCGAAAACGGTTGCGATCCGTCAGCGGGGTTTTGACGAATCCGGGCGACACGACCGAGACATCAATGTGCTCGCTGGCGAGGTCGGCGCGCATGGCTTCCATAAAGTAGCGCACGGCTGCCTTGCTGGCACCGTAGGCTTGGGCTTGGGGCAAGGCCAGGTAAGTGACGCTGCTGCTGACTGCGACCAAGTAGCCACGCTGGCTGTTGCGGATCAGTGGCAGTGCGGCTTCGAGGCTGTTGACCAGTCCGTAAACGTTGGTATCTATCACTCGTTTCACAAGAGCGCTGTCGAACTGACGCACGTCAAGGTATTCACAGCTACCGGCATTGGCGATCAGGGTATCTATACGGCCAAACCGTGCGGCGATGTCAGCGGCAACGGCTTGCATTGCATCCCGCGATGTCACATCTGCCGACAGTGCGACGACGTTGGGATGCGGTTCGGCCAATTGTTGCAGGCGGTCGCTATTACGGGCTGAAATGATCAGCCATTGGCAGCGCTTTGACAGCCCATGCAGCAGCGCTGCACCAATGCCGGAGCTGGCACCGGTAAGCCAGATAATCTGCTCGGATAACGGTGGCGGCAGTGGTTTTTTCATGCCATACGCTCGCGGATTTTACCCAGCACCCAGCCCAATACGGGCAGGTGGTTGTAGAGCATGGTTGCGCCGTCAAACAGATCCTGGTGGTAGATGACCCGATCATCCTGCCAGCGAAATTCGGTGCCACCCTCGACATGGATGGCTTTGCCTGCCGCAATAGCCGGGTGACAGAAAACCATGCTCCAGCGTAAAAAATCGGCTTCGCTGGAGGGCCAATACTGGCCGTACTGAAAGGTGATCTGGTCAACCGATTGATACATCCCCGAAAAATAGGACTGAATGGCCGTTAGACCTTCCAGGCGATGAAAAGGATCCTGAAAAACCGCCTTGGGGTGGTACAGGCTCGCCAGCAAGGCATCATGATCTGCATCTCTGTCGAGCTGGTCATAGACTGAGGTAAAGGCGTGCAGCCGTTGGCTATCATTCATCGGTAGGATTCTCCTGCTTGAGCGCCTTGAAAGCATTCAAGGCCCGCTGGCGGGCAAATGCGTGGTCGACGATGGCATCGGGGTAGCCGGTTTGCTGGCGCTCGAAGGCATTGGGTTGATGACGGCTGGTGGCTGGCAGTGACGTCAGTTGGGGCAAGTAGCGAATCAGAAACTGGCCATCGGCATCAAAGCGCTGCGACTGGGTGGTGGGGTTAAAAATACGGAAGTAGGGCACGCCGTCTGCTCCAGTGGATGCGCTCCACTGCCAGCCGCCGTTGTTGGAGGCTAGATCGGCATCAACCAGGTATTGATTAAAAAATGCCTCACCGCGCCGCCAGTCGATCAACAGATGTTTGCTCAGGAACATGGCGCTGACCATGCGTAGGCGATTGTGCATCCAGCCGGTGGTGAGTAATTGCTGCTGGGCGGCATCGACTATCGGGTATCCGGTGCGGCCATCGCACCAGGCTTGGAAATCGGCCTCGGCGTCTCGCCATTTCACTCGCTCGGTCTCGGGCTTGAAGGCTTGGTGCTTACAAAGATCCGGGCAGGCGACCAGTAAATGGCGGTAGAACTCACGCCAGGTCAACTCGTTGATCCAGCTGTCGAGGCCCGCAGTACCACCGGCCAACAGACCCTGGTTTGCCTGACTGGCAGCAAACAGACATTGACGGGGAGACAGCAAGCCGAGCGACAGCGCGGTGGAAAGCTGGCTGGTCGCGTCCAGTGCCGGAAAATCACGCCGTTGGTGATAATGTCGACCCTGCTGCTGCAGAAAGTTGTGCAGTGCATGGTGGGCGCTGGATTCGTCGTCAAACCAACGTGCATCCGGGCATTGGTCAGTGAGGGTTAACGCCCGCCGGAGAGGTTCGGTCAGTATCTGCTGCCATGTAGTTGAGGTGGTTGATGACGGCTGTTGCAGGGCTGCGGGGGATGGCAGTGGCGCGCTTAATTGCCGTTCTGCCTGGGCCAGCCAGGCCTTGCGGAACGGGCTGTAGACCTTGAAGGGCAGGTTGGTTTTGGTCAGTACCGCGCCAGGGGGAATCAGGCACTGATCGTGGAAACGATGAACGTTTACCTGATGTATATTGGCCCAGCGATAGCACAGAATGTCACGCTTGCACTCGTTGACTTCATATTCGTTGTTGAAACTGATGTGGCGAATATCCAGTTCAAGCACCAGCTGTTGTAACAGCTGCAGACTGTGGTTGAAGGTGCCAGCATGCAATACCAGTAACTCGACGCCCCGCTCTGCCAGTGCCTGTTTCAGGTTGTGAACGGCGTTTTGCATCAGGCGGATTTTGCGTTCCCCGAGGCCATGCTGGCGCCATTGTTCCGGTGTGACAAAATACACTGCCAGTACCTGCTGTGCCTGGCTTTGGGCCGTTGTCATGGCATGGTACAACGCGGGATTATCGTGCACCCGCAAGTCGGTGCGGAACCAGACCAGATGTCTGCCGGTACTCTGCTGGTTACTCATGCGTTACCCTGCCAGTATTGAGAATGTAGTGCTGTATCTGCATGGATAAGGGGGGTTGCAGGCGGTGCATGTTGGGGCGACCACCGTTGTGATCCGGTGGTGTGCCGGTGAGTATATGCATCCGTTCGGACTGGTTCAGATACCGTTGCCAGCGTAACTCACAGCTTTTTTCCTGTGGCATAAAATGAACCCAGGTATGCGTCGCCTGCAGTGCATCGGCGGCAAGGCTGAGATCAGTGGGATTAAGATTCGGGCCGAGGTATTCAACTCGCAACCCCGCTGCACCAATGGCGCAGGCGCGTATCAGAATATCCAGCTCACCCTCGGGCTGATTGGTTGCCATTAACAGAATCGGCGGGCTGGCCATGCGTTGCTGCTGATAAAACATGCTGTACAACTTGCGCTGCAACAGCTGTTCCATCATTCGCAGCAGCATCGGGTGTTCGCTGCCACTGCGCAGGCGGTCGAGTACCGGTGCCAGGCAAAACTGGTAATACACTGCAACGGGATAGGTCGAGAAGGCGTTACACCAGAGCTCGTCGAGACGTTTGGGGGTAATCGCCAGTAAGGTATCCATAACAGCCTGTTGCTGTTCCAGCCAATGGCTATGGGGGATACCGCCAGCATCCGCTGAACGGTTTGCGTCTGAAGCATCATTATTCAGCAGCAAGCCGACGTGACGTACCGGGTATCCCTGCTCCAGCCAATACAAAATGCGCTTTACCTGACGGATATGATCATCACTGAAAAAGCGGTGTCCTTTGGGCGTTCGTAGCGGGTGGATGATGCCATAGCGTCGCTCCCAAGCCCTCAGGGTGGCTGGGTTGACGCCGGTCAGGCGGGCAAACTCCCGGATCGGGTAGCTGCCATCAGGAATCGGTGAGGTCACAGGCTGTTCCTCAAACCCAGTTCATAGGGATGCGGGTTGAGATACACCTGTTTGCGGGCGTAGGCATTCGCCTCTTCGTAATGATTGAGATGATGCTTCAGCAGGGTCAGTGGCACGATCAATGGCACGATACCTTGATGATATTGCTGGATAAGGTCGGTCAGTTCCGCCTTGTCGGCTGCGGATATCAGTTGCTTCAGATACCCCTGCAAATGCATCAAGGTATTGGTGTGCATCTTGCGGCTGGCCGGTTTGGCCAGTGCTGTCATTAATTGGGTGAAATAGTCGCTGGCAACACTTTCCAGGGTGTCGCTGTGCAGGTTGGCTAACAACCGTCCCATGGATTTGTAGTGCACCAGGCTGTGAGCCATCACCAGGTATTTGTAACGACTGTGGAAGTCGATCAGACCGGCAGCGGTGAGATCAGTGGAACGATATTCGCGCCATTCGTGATAGGCGAATACGCGCACCATAAAATTTTCGCGCAGTGCATCGTCGTTCAGGCGTCCGGCTTCTTCCATGGGCAGTAGCGGATGGAGCCGCTGGAACTCACGGGCGAATACCCCGCTGGCAGTACCTTCCGGGTGGCCATTAGTCAGATAACGTTTGACCCCGAACAAACCGCAGCTGGGACTTTTTTGCATCAGAATAAAGCCACACAAATCGGCCATTTCAGCGGCCTGCTGTTGTGCATAACGTGCCAGTGGCTCAGTAACATCCATCTCGGGATTGACGGTACCGAGTGCTCGCACCCGGGTATCGCTGGCACGATCGCTAACCAACCGGATCGGCTGCCTGGGTATTCCCAGACCGATGGCCATTTCTGGACACACCGATAGAAATTCAACATAGCGGCTTAACACATCGGTGCAGAAACGCGAGCGTTTGTGACCGCCATTGAAACGTACAGGCTGACCCAGCAAGCAGGCACTGATCCCTACCTTGATGGTGGACTTACCCAGTTCATTTGTCATCTTGTATAACCTTTGAGAAGGTTTTTTTGTATAAGTTTATTCTGGCGTCATGACCACGCTTTTGTCAATAAAACTTATACAATTTTTGGAATTTTTGTATAGGTTTTTGAAAAGGCTTTTCTGGAGGATGGGTGCTTTGCTGAGAGGAAGCGGGCGGGAGAGTCCGTACCGGAGAGAACTTCGCCAATGGGATACAACAGAGTGGATGATGATCCGCTGGCGATGGAGGTGTAGGAATTTTTTATCTTCGGCTGCCTGTCAGAAGAGAGGCAGCCGGTGTGGCAAGCGGCTAGCGGTCACCAACCAGTTTGCGCACCACCACATTGCTGATTGCTGTGGCTACTTCCGGTTCAAGGCCGACCGGAGGGTGAAGGGTTAACTTGACCAGGTGCTGGCGTTGCAAGGCTTCCAATTGCAGCGGCACATCCTTGCGCAAGTGGCGACCGGCAGCAAAAAACAACGGCAGGACATCGATATGGGTCATGCCGTCGTCTGACAGTGCGGCTACCTGATGCTCGAGAGAGGGCTCGGCGAGTTCCATGTAGGCCAATTCTACCCGGCCAGACTGATCGAGGTTTTCACGAATTTGTCCTGCCAGTTGTTCAAACGGTTTGACCCAGTTGGGATCGCTGCTGCCGTGCGCCAGCAAAATAGTAGCGTGGCTATTGGATCTGGATTGCATAACATGTCTCCTGTTTGACTGGGGAATTCAACATGTAGCGTCCCAGTCAGAGTAGGGCATTGGCAGCAGTCCTGCCACTAAGCCAGGCGCCCTCTATATTTGGAGAATGTAACCAGTCTCCGCAGATTGCCAGCGTTTGTTGAGGGTTGGCCTGAAAACCCTGGTTCATTTTCTTTTCAGGAAGGGCATATAACCAGCGGTGAAGCCAAAGGTGGCGCCACTGGGGTACAGCAGGGAGCCGCAGGGCCTCCGCAAACGCGGCCAGCAGTGGTTTCTGAATCTCGTGGCGAGGCGTATCCTGATGTTGCAAGCTCCATAAGTGGCTGGCTTGTATGACCCAGGCCTCGGTTGGTTCTCTGCCCGGCTTGCTATTGTTACGGCTAACCCAGGCTAATGGGCCGGACTTCACAAAAGCAGCATCGTAAGGTGCTGGCAGTGGTGTGTCGAAGGACAGTAGCAATGTCCAGCAGGGCAACATGCTCGTCTCGCTGGTGACTGCCAGTACCGGATCGTTACTTGCCAGTGCCGCCGCCTGGGCTGGCGGTATAGCCACCACCAGACCGTCATATGGGCCGAATATTTCCCCCTCAGAAGCCGTGACTTGCCAGCCTTGGGCTGTTTCTTCACAACCGGAGATGTGGGTGTTGGCTTCAAAGTGTGTTGCATTTTGCAGCAGCAAACGGCTTAGCGCGGTCATGCGGGGAATGGCGACGTAGCGTTTTTGCTCGTCTGCCGATGGATGTTGGCGAGTGCCATTGATCACCCAGGGAGTAACTGGCCATTCTGCAATTACACCCTGTTGCTGCCATTGTGAGAGCTGGGTGGCAAACTCGTTTGAATGGGCATGAAAGAATTGGGCACCCATGTCCCAGCTGTCGGCAGCCAGTTTTTTGGTTGCCATACGGCCACCGCTGCCACGGCTTTTGTCGAATACGGTTGCCTGATGCCCGGCTGCAGATAGAACCTGAAGTGCGCTGAGCCCGGCGATTCCAGCGCCAATGATTGCGTAGTGAGCCAAATCAGCCACCTGTCTTTTTTTGTATAGGATTTTTATTCTAGCATTATGCGTTCTTTTGTATAAGTATTGTATATTAAATTATTTGCTTTGATGACTAAACAGTCTCGCGGGAGGCAGCATGAGCAAGCGTATACTAATGACTGGAGGTACAGGGTTTATTGGTTCTCGTCTGGTGAGCGGGTGGCTCGCCGAGGGTCATGAGGTCTCAGTATTGACCCGTCGGCCGCAACGAGTCATCGAACGCTGGGGTGGGCGTGTGACAGGAGTCAGCGATCTGTACCAGTTGACCGGGCCATTTGACTGGTTAATCAATCTGGCCGGAGAAGGAATTGCCGATCAGCGCTGGACAGCTGCCCGCAAGCGGGAGCTGCGTGACAGCCGTATCGGTGTTACTGGCAAACTTGCCGAATGGGCAATGCATACCGGCCAGCGTTTCGACGTGGTGGCCAGTGGTTCTGCGATAGGTGTTTATGGAGCGTTGGCAGGCACCGCAGAGCAGCAAACCGTTGATGAAGCGAGCCGGGTGGGCCAGGATTTTGCTGCGCAACTGTGTACTGATTGGGAAGCGGCGGCGCAGCCGTTGTACGGTTTGTCGGAACGGTCTTTGATGCTGCGTACCGGAGTGGTACTGGGCGAACGCGGCGGGATGCTGGGACGCTTGTGGCTACCGTTTTCGTTGGGCTTGGGAGGGCGGATCGGGAATGGCGAGCAGTATTTGTCCTGGATCCACATCGACGATTATATCGCGGCACTGAATGCTTTGTTGGTATCAGATGCGGTGGGTGTGTTCAATATGGTTGCACCAGAGCCCGTGACCAATACACGCTTTACCCATGAATTGGCACATTGTCTGGGGCGTCCGGCGTTGCTGCCGATGCCAGCCGCAGTTGTGCGTTTACTGTTTGGTGAAATGGCCGATTTACTGCTCAAAGGCCAGCGGGTGCTACCGGCCCGATTATTGGAACGAACGTTTGCATATCATTACGCCACATTGCCGGAAGCACTTGAGAGTATTCGACAAGTTTGGGCTAGCTCTCGTTAGCTTGTATGTTTGTCAGTATGGCCTTGGCAGTCAATGAAGCCGCATGATCTTGAATGATTGACGTTTGATAGTGGGTCTAACCTGTCATAGTGAGCGATTTGTGTGGGTAAAAGTACTGAAAACTGACGCCAGTAAGAGAACTGTAGTTTTGTGTTATTAGACATTGAAAGCATGGGGGTTGGCGACTAAACCTAGGGTATACGTATCAGAATCAACGCAGGAAGTACCCATGAGCATAAGCCGCCAAACCCTGGAACATTACCTGTACGAGTTTGATCAGGGATATCGGGTGAGTTACGTCAACTTTTTTCGTGCCAGTGATCTGACCGATGCTCAGCTGGTGCTGACGCTGGAGCGTGGCTGCGAGCGTCGCTCGTTTGCGTTTACCCAGCCGTTGTTTAACGACATCGACAAGAATTTGGTGGCCTGCCGCAGTTTGTATATTGCAACCATCAAAAGCTCCCCGCTGTCACCCAATCGGGTTGAGGTGGGAGATATCGAAGGTAACTTTGTTTACTTTACCGCCCGTACCGTCAAGAACATCACGCCGACCGCCTGAGTCTTTTTATTCCTGCACCCAAAGAGCGGCAGAGTCCGCTCGTCCCTTATCGCATCTTCCTGTCTGCTGTCTGCAGAGCGCTTGCCGCTTTGATTGCAGAACAGACTGATAGCACGATGGTGACTTTTTTCAGTTGAGCCATCGGGTTAGTCTAGCCGCCTTCTGAACCATGTACTGAGGCTGGATGTGACCGATACTCTGTTTGAACTTGCTGCGTACGGCGTATTGACCCTGATCGGGCTGTTGGCGGTGTTTACCCTGGCGCTGGGCGGTTGGATTCTTTACGCCTGGATGGTGGACGTGCGTCAGACACAGCACACCGTCAGACGCAACTTTCCGGTTATTGGCCGGTTTCGCTACTTTTTTGAACATCTCGGTGAATTTTTCAGGCAATATTTTTTTGCCATGGATCGTGAAGAAATGCCCTTTAATCGTGCCGATCGTACTTGGGTTTATCGGGCTGCCAAACGCGAAAGTACGACGATTGCCTTTGGTTCTACCCATCGTCTGGATATACCGGGGACCGTTATTTTTGTGAACAGTCCGTTCCCATCTTTGAAACATGATTTTGCCAGTTCTGGGCCACTAACGATTGGTGAGCATTGTCGTACGCCTTACACGACGACTTCGCTGGTGAATATTTCCGGGATGAGTTTCGGGGCTTTGTCGAGTGTCGCGGTGACGGCCTTGTCTCGCGGTGCGGCGATGGCTGGCTGCTGGATGAACACCGGTGAGGGCGGGCTATCCCCCTATCATCTGGACGGCGGTTGTGATTTGGTGTTCCAGATTGGTACCGCCAAATATGGCGTGCGAGATGAACGGGGTCTGTTGGATGATGCCAAACTGAAAGCCATTGCCGAACACGGGCAGGTACGCATGTTTGAGATCAAGCTCAGCCAGGGGGCCAAGCCGGGCAAAGGCGGTATTTTACCGGCGACCAAAGTGAATGAAGAAATCGCCCGTATTCGCCATATTCCGATCTATGAGGATTCGATCAGTCCGAATGGTCACCCGGAAATTCGTTCCGTGGATGATTTGCTCGATATGGTCGAGCATGTTCGGGCGGTGACCGGTAAACCGGTTGGTTTTAAGGCGGTGCTGGGTGATATCGACTGGATTCGGGATTTGTGCCGGGCCATTCAATTACGCGGCAAGCAAGTAGCACCGGACTTTATCACTCTCGATGGTGCCGAAGGCGGCACTGGTGCGGCACCCCAATCGTTGATGGATTATATGGGCTTGCCGTTAAACCAGTCGTTGCCGATGCTGGTGGATACGCTGGACGAGTTTCACCTGCGACCACGTATCCGCGTTATTGCGTCAGGCAAGCTGATTACGCCAGACCGGGTTGCCTGGGCGTTGTGTGTCGGTGCCGACTTTGTGGTATCGGCGCGTGGCTTTATGTTTGCGCTGGGTTGTATTCAGGCATTGCAATGCAACAAGAATACTTGCCCCACCGGGATTACCACCCACGATCCGCATTTGCAGAGTGGTCTGGTTCCGGCCGACAAGGCCCAGCGTGTAAAACATTTTGTGGAGGGACTGGTACAGGAAGTGGGTGTTATTGCCCATTCCTGCGGAGTTGATGAACCGCGTGGCTTAAGCCGCCAGCACGCCCGTATTGTGCAACCGAACGGTGACGCCCGACGGATGACGGATATTTATCGGGCGTCTTCCTTTCATCCTGGTAATGACCTGATGCCGGAAGACTGAGCGACTACAGACTCATCAGACGGCCGACCAGTCGCTTGAGTACGCCGTCGTCGTTGGCCAGTTGTCCGGCTGCGGTGCTGGTGATGCTGTTGGTGCCGGGGCGTGACAGTGTTTCGACGTAGCCGGCCAGACGAGCGGCGCTGTAAAACTGGTAGACCTCGGTGAGGGGGATATTCAACAGCCGTGCCGTGACATCCAAGGCGACCGGGCGTCCAGACCAGAGCGCGGCGATACGCAGGGCATTGGGGCTGCGATGAACACGGGTAAAGTTGGGCCACTGCACCAGAAAGGCAATATCATGGCTGGAGCAGCCAGTTAACAGGCGGCCACGGGACAAGCGGCAGCCTGCTTGCCAGAGCAGTTCATCGACTGGACGGCCAGTGCTGCGAGCGCGCTCCCGTATCGGCGAATCTGCTTTTAGCGCGACAACCTTATATTCCCCTTCGACACCGCTCAGTATCCGGGTGATGCTGACGTTATTGACCAGATAGTGTTTTGATGAGCCAAGCAGGGTGAGAAACTGATTGGTTGAGCAGAGATAAGCATCGGAATAAAACAGAATCTGGATATCTTCACGATTTGCCAGGGTCTCTTTTATCAAGCGAAAAATGCCGCTGTCGGTTACGGGACGCGCTACTGCCATATTTTCCTCACTACAACTGGGTACGCACGGTTACCAGAGTGCGTGATGTCCAAAAGAGGTACCTGCCTGGATTTCGGCAAAGGTTTTTCGACAATATACTGTTTTTGTGAACCCTGTCACCTTCGGATTGTGACAACGATCAACAATGGCTGAAAGCTGGCCCAAAGAGATTCACAGGGTTTCGTTATTACTGAGTGGTCTTAGAAATCTTGCCTTACAGCTGTACAGCAAAGAGACTATAACTGCATTTGCATACTTGATGGGTTTCAGAGTCGTCGGATAAGGTGTCTTGGCGCACGGGTGAAACCTGCCCTGACCCTGAGCGGGGTCAAGATGCTTCATGTTATGAGCGTCATGATGGTGTCGCAGATGGCCCGTTATGATGCTGTAGCTTGTCAGTGATAAAACGCCCTGGCCCGGTAACGGGAGCAGGAACCAGGAGGTTGTGAATGGGTTCAGACAGTACGTCCTATCGTTCGATCGTTGCGATTGTGGGTGATCTGGTACGGTTGCGTGTTGCAGCTCCTGAATCTGGCAAGCCAACTCGGGTACGGTTGGACGATCTTGCGGTGCTGGTGAGTGGCGATGGTACGACCCGTCGTCTGGCTCAGGTAATTGATATTCGCGATGAGCGGGTATCGATGCAAGTGTTTGATGGCACCAAGGGGTTGGCGACCGATGCCAGTGTGCAGTTTCTTGGCCATCCGATGCAGGTAACCTACTCTGCCAATATTCTCGGACGTATTTTTGACGGTCGCGGCAAACCGATGGATCACGGCCCTGCGCTTGATTTTGATAGCCAGGTCGAGATTGGTGGGCCAACCGTCAACCCCATGCGACGGGTGCTGGCATCTCGCATGATCCGTACCGGCGTGCCGATGATCGACCTGTTTAATTGCCTGGTCGAGAGTCAGAAAATTCCGATTTTTTCCGTTTCCGGTGAACCCTATAACGCCTTTCTTGGCCGCATTGGCACTCAGGCGGATGCGGATATTATTGTGTTTGGCGGCATGGGGCTGGGATTTGACGACTTTTATTCGTTCCGCAAAACCTTTGAAGATCAGGGTTCTTTTGCCCGTACGGTGATGTTTGTTAATCAGGCTTCGGATTCGATCGTCGAGCGCTTGCTGGTGCCGGATATGGCGCTGGCAGTGGCGGAACTTTTTGCGGTGGAAGAAGGCAAGCGGGTGCTGGTACTGCTGACCGATATGACGGCTTATGCCGACGCATTAAAAGAAATCGGTATTGCCAACGAACGGGTGCCGTCCAACCGTGGCTATATGGGAGATTTGTATTCGCAGCTGGCGCGGCGTTATGAAAAAGCCTGCGACTACGCCAAGGGCGGATCCGTTACCATTCTGGCGGTCACCACTATGCCGGGTAACGATGTCAGTCATCCGGTGCCGGACAATACCGGCTACATCACCGAAGGCCAGTTCTACTTGCACGACGGCCAGCTGGATCCGTTCGGATCCTTGTCGCGGCTGAAACAATTGGTGATTGGCAAGCAGACCCGTGAAGACCACAGTCAGGTGATGAACACCATGATCCGGCTTTATTCCGGTGCGGTCGAAGCCGAGCAAAAGCAGGCCATGGCCTTTGATCTGAGCGATTACGATCAGCAGTTGTTGCAGTACGGCCAGTTGTTTCGCCAGCACTTTATGGCATTGGATGTGTCAATGTCGCTGGAGCAGGCGTTAGATATGGGCTGGCAGCTGATGGCGCAATGCTTCCGGGCTGAGCAACTGCTGATGAAGCCAGAACTGATCGACAAGTATTTCCCGACTGCCACGTCGGATAACCCGGAGAACGCCTGACATGGCCCGCTTGCTGTTATCGAAGGCGACCTTGTCGGCCCAGCGGCAGAAGCTGGCGGCCTACCAGCGGTTTTTACCGGCACTGGATATGAAGCGCCAGCAGTTGCAGGGTGCCATCAAACAAGTGGAAGCCCAGCTGCAGCAACAGCAACAACAACAGCGGCAGCTGGAACAACGTATTGCCGAACAAATGCCGATGCTGGCAGAAACCTCCATTGATTTGCAGGGGTTGTGCTCGGTGAGTCGATTACGGTTGCAACGACGCAACGTGGTCGGCGTCTGGATTAATGAGCTGGGTGACATCGAATTTGATCTGGTGGATATTCCGCTGATGGCCAAACCGCACTGGGTCGCACCGTTGCAGCAATGGCTGAAAGAGGGAATGACACTGGATGTTCGGCAACAGCTATTGCAGCAGCAGCAGATAGCGATGGCAGCGGCCTTGCGCAAGGTGACCCAGCGGGTGAACCTGTTCGACAAGGTATTGATACCAGACACTCGTTCCAATATTCGTCGGATTGGCATTTATCTGGACGACAAGGAACGAGAGTCGGTAGTAACGTCAAAAATTGCCAAAAACAAACGTCAGGCTGCGGGTGGCTTATGACGATTGTGGCATTAAAAAAAGTGGCTATCGCTGGCCGCGAAAAAGACAAGGATGCCGTCGTTGCCAAGTTGCAGGCATTTGGTCAGTTACATCTGATCAGTGCCCATGAGAGCGGTGAGGAAATACCGGAAGGAATTCGTCAGCTGAACCAGGCGATACGCTTTCTGCAACAAGGTGAAACCCGCCGCCGACCCTTAAAAAAATTTACCGGTTTTCATTTGCAGCCGGTGGTGGATGAAGCGTTGGCGGTGCAGCAGCAGCTGCGTAATCTGGAAGATCAGCGCGATGATGTTCAGGCCCGCATGCGGCGTATGTCGCCCTGGGGGGGCTTTCAATTGCCGGGTGACACACTGGTAAATCATATTCGGCTGTGGTTTTACCGGCTGCCGGTCGGCAAGCGCTCCTGGCTGGATCGGCTTTATCAGGATAACGCTGAATCCCGACCATCGGCTTTGGGCCAGGAGGCACCCAGCGGGCAGATTCCCTGGCAATTGGCAGGCCGCGACAGTCGTTTTCTTTATGTAGTGCTGGTCTCTGCGACGGAACCGCCAGCGGCGTGCATGCCGGTGCCGCGTGAGCATCTTGGCTCCCGTTCATTGGCGCAGCTGACCGAGGCGTTGGAAAATCTTGAGCAATCCCTCGATTCACTACAATCCCGGCGTGAAGAACTGACTCGTTACTTGTTGTTGCTCAAACGTCATCAGGCCCGAACCCACAATCATGCACTTTGGCGTCAGGTGGTGGATCAGCTGTCGTCGGATGGACAGGTATTTTCCCTGGTTGCCTGGGTGCCGGTGTCGGCCTTGCAGCAACTGACGGAGCTGGCGCGAGAGACCGGGTTTGCCTTTGTCGCGACCGACCCGCAGCGAGACGAAACACCACCGACCTTGCTGCGGCCATTGGCGGGCTTTGCCGCTGGACGATTGTTGACCCGCTTTTATCAGTTACCGGCCTATCGATCCTGGGATCCGTCCGTGCATTTGTACCTGTCGTTTGTGGTGTTTTTTGCCATGATCCTGTCGGATGCCGGTTATGCACTGGCACTGGGAAGCTTGCTGGCATTGCGCTGGACGTCGATGGGCAAAAGTGAATCCGGTCGTGGACTGCGGCAGCTGGCATTGTCTCTGGTTGGAGCATCGCTGGTCTGGGGCATGCTGGCGGGTAGCTATTTTGGTCTGACTCCGGCACCAGGGAGTTGGCTGGCGGCATTGGTTGTGGTGGATATCAACCACTACAACGCGATGATGAAACTCTCGGTACTGACCGGTGTGCTGCACTTGCTGATCGCCAATGTCAGCCTGGCCTGGCATCGCTGGCGAGAACGCTGGTTTGTGGTGAGTCGGATGGGCTGGTGTGCTGTGGTGTTATCGGGTTGCTGGGCCGGTTTTGTCGGTCTTTCTGCAGCCGTTGTGGCAGTGTCGGTTGTCGCGCTACTGGCCATTGTGATTGGCTCCGGCTGGTCTGGCCCGGTCACGATGCCAGCCAGTCAGGGGAAGAGGCTGCTGCAGCGGTTATTACGGGGAGTACTGGCGTTGTTAAGTCTGAGTCAGCTGTTTGGCGATGTGCTCAGTTATATGCGGCTGTTTGCGTTGGGGTTGGCATCGGCGTCGCTGGCGCTGACTTTTAACCAGTTGGCAGGACAGGTAGCCGAGGCTGAAGGCGGCCTTGCCTTGCTGGGCGGCGGGTTGATTCTGTTACTGGGCCACCTGGTCAATATTGGCCTGGGTGTGATGAGTGGCGTGGTACACGGCCTGCGACTGAATTTTATTGAATTTTATAACTGGGGCGAGCCGGGAGAAGGCTACGCTTTTCAGCCGTTTCAATTAAAGGAGTTGGAAGATGAATGAGCTGGTCATGACCCTGGGCTGGATTGGAATTTTTGCTCCCGTTGCCCTGGGAGCCATTGGCAGTGTGATTGGTTGTGCACTGGCAGGTCAGGCAGCCATTGGTGCCATGCTGGATACGGATAGTGGTTACGGGCGTTTTATCGGGTTGTCGGTATTGCCATCGTCGTTTGTGATTTATGGCATCGTGCTGATGTTTACCTTGCAGCGGGAAGTGACTGTCACCAACGCTGCCGGCTTGTTTGGCATCGGCTTGCTATCCGGTCTGGCGTTAATGACAACAGGGGTCTGGCAAGGCCGGGCCTGTGCGTCAGCCATCAGTGCCTCGAAGGAAAAGCCGGAAATCTTTGGTATGTCGATTGCTCCAGCTGCAATCGTTGAAGGTTTCGGCGTGTTTGTGTTTATTTTTGCACTGGTGCTGTCGGGCGGTATTCCTGCCCCGGCGGTTCAGTAACAGAGTTATCGACGTTTGCCCGACGATTGATCGGGTCAGCGCAGGAGGATAAAGGTCGATGAAACAATCAGGCAGCGACGTTGTTTCCGCCGGTATTGACGAACTGGTTAACCGCTTGCGCCAGGACGGTGTTGAAGCGGGCGAGACAGCAGCGGCGGCGATATTGGCCGATGCTCGTCAACAGGCGGCTGCCTTGTTGGCTGACGCTACCCGGCAGGCGGAGCAGTTGATTGCCGATGCGCAACAGCAAGCCCAACGGCAGCAGCAGGCGGCTGCGGAAGCTATGCAGATTGCGTTTCGGGATCTGGTGCTGGATATGAAATCCATGCTGGAACAACGCTTCTCTGCGGATGTGTCGCGGCTGGTGCGGCAGCAAATTGATCAGCCACAGTTATTGGCAAAACTGGTTCAGGCTGCGGCCGGACGCCTGTTGGAACAGGCTGAGCTACCGCAGGAAGGTGACTTGGAGTTGTTGTTGCCGCCGCATATTCTGGCTCTGGATGATATTCGGCGAGCGCCGGAGTCGGCGATGCAGGGGCCGCTGGCCGATCTGGCTTTTGCGTTACAAGCCGATATGTTGCGTGACGGCGTGACCCTGGCAAATCGATCCGATGACCACAATGGTATCAAACTGGTGCTGCGTGGTCAGCAGGTTGAAGTGGATCTCAGTGATCGGGCCATTGCCGGGTTGCTGCTGGGGTATTTGCAGCCCAGATTTCGCGCCATTCTTGACGGTATTATTCGTTAGCTGGCTGCTTTTACAGGCCATTGAATTTACAGGCCATTGAACGACGATTTAAGCGTTGTAATCGTCACCGCGATAGATTTTCAACAACCGGTTAGGGGTTTGAATGGACTGGCGTGATCGTTACACCCTGTTGATGTCGAGTTTGCCTGCCCATGGGCGCTGGGGTAGTCGTCATCAAACGCCGCTTTCCCGGTTAAAGCTGGAGCGCCGGTTGCGGCTGTTAAGTCCGCAAGATGCCGACTTGCTGGCGCGAATCGAGTCCTCACTGCAGTGGCGAGAGCTACCCATCAACACCGATAACCGCCAGCTGGTTGGGCGTCAGCGACAACTGCTGGGTGCCTTGCGCGATGACGCTATTCGACCCGCCGCCGAAACCTCAGCACTGCTGACTCTGATTCAGCGGCGGCTGGATGTTAGAACTCTGGTGGCGGCGTTGTGGCGGCGAGAATATCAACAGGCCGACAGTCCGTCTCCTGGAGGGGAGTGGACGGTCAGCCGTTATCGCCAGATCATTGAGCGTAACTGGCATGAACCAACGTTTCGTCTGGAAGTGGCTCAGCCCTGGCTGTCACAGGCGCTCCAGTTTATCCGCTTGCACCAACCCTGGGAGCTGGAACAGATGCTGCTGCAGTACAACTGGGCCTGGATGGGACGTAGTCACCTGCTCGGAGATAACAGCCTGATTGCCGTGGTGGTATACGTGCTCAAATGGGACATGCTGAACCGTCGGATTGGGTATGACGCCGACAATGCGGTGGTGCGCTTTAAAAACTGGGTTACGGTGGATATGACGGCTGTGGTTCAGGATGATGACAGTAACCCGGATCGGGACGCTGAAAATACATTTGCCAAAACCTCGGCTGCAGCCAAGAGAGAATGATGATGACTTCGGCGACAACAGAGACGACAACAGCAGTAACAGCAGCAGGGATGAGCGATTCCCGCCAGCTGCCAACGGCGCGTATTGTCGCAGTACAGGATGACCTGGTCACCATCGAAAGTATCGAACTGGCTGCGGGGGAATACCGTCCGCTGTCCAAAAACGAGGTGGTTTTTATCTTGCCAGGCCGTACGGCATCTGATGGACGGCAGGAGTACCTGAAAGCCGAAATCCTGAGAATACACGGTCGGCGGGCTGATGCTCAGGTCTACGAAAGCACCCGTGGTGTCGGGGTGGGCGACTCGGTATTACAAACCGGCGAGCTGTTATCGGCAGAGTTGGGACCGGGTCTGCTCGGCATGGTTTACGATGGATTACAAAATCCACTGGAACAGCTGGCGGCCAGTTATGGCACGTTCCTGCCGCGTGGGGTGGATGTGCGTGGCCTCGATCAGCAACGCCGCTGGTCATTCAAACCCGCCATCAAAGAAGGTCAAAAGCTGCGGGCAGGAGACGTGACCGGGGCGGTCGCAGAAGGTCGTTTTGAACACAAGATCATGGTGCCGTTTGACTGGCCAGGAGAATGGCAGCTGGATTGGATTCTGGAGGGCAGTTTTACCGTTGCCGATCCGGTCGCCCGGTTGACGCCACTGTCGGACAGCGGCGTTGCCGACGTTCACCGCAGTCGTCATCTGACACTCAGCCAGCGCTGGCCAATACGTATGCCAATTTCACGTCGGCTGATGGCGCTGGGTGAAGCGGAACGTGTTTACCCCAGTCAGCCGCTGTCCACCACAATCCGGCTGGTGGATACCTTTTTTCCTTTGGCCAAGGGCGGTACTGGCTGTATTCCTGGGCCATTTGGTGCCGGTAAAACCGTACTGCAGGGGCTGATTTCGCGTTATTCGGATGTCGATATCGTGATCGTTGTCGCCTGTGGTGAACGCGCTGGTGAGGTGGTGGAGACGATTCAGGAATTTCCCGGTATGACGGATCCCAAGACCGGTGGCAGTCTGATGGATCGAACCATTATCCTCTGTAATACGTCATCTATGCCGGTCGCTGCACGGGAAGCATCTATCTATATGGGCATTACGCTGGCGGAGTATTACCAGAGTATGGGGTATGACGTCTTACTGATTGCCGATTCGACGTCTCGTTGGGCCCAGGCGATGCGGGAAACCTCGGGCCGATTGGAAGAAATACCGGGCGAAGAAGCGTTTCCGGCCTATCTGGACTCCTCGATCCGTAATGTGTACGAACGGGCAGGGGTGATCCGCCGCTCCAACGGTGTTGAAGGTACCTTTACCATGGTTGGCACTGTCTCTCCTGCCGGAGGTAATTTTGAGGAACCAGTGACCCAATCGACGTTGGGCACCGTAAAAACGTTTCTGGGGCTATCCGCCGATCGGGCCTATCGGCGTTTTTATCCGGCGGTCGACCCGCTGATTTCCTGGTCCCGTTATCTGAAGCAATTACAGCCCTGGTTTGATCGTCATTTATCCCCAGGCTGGACTCATCGGGTTGAGTCCTTGTTGCAGCTGCTGGTGCGGGGCGATGAAGTCAGCCGTATGATGCAGGTGACTGGCGAAGAAGGCATTACACTGGACGACTTTATTATCCAGCAAAAAGCGCTGTTGCTGGATATGGTGTATCTGCAGCAGGATGCTTTTGACGAAGTGGATGTCTCCGTTCCAATGGATCGTCAGCAACGGCTGTTTGAATTGATGGAAATGGTTGTTCGGCATAAACCAGTGTTTGTTGCCGACTCTGACTCGCACAGGAAAGCCGCTGTCCGAACCTTCTACACCCGTCTGACAGGCCTGTTTAAAAACCTCAATTACGCGGTGGATGGTTCCGGTGAATACAACCGTCTACTGGAAGCGATCGGGGTGATGTTGAGTCCGCCCTGACAATACCGCGTTGCTTGCTTAACCCCTGTTATGGACTAGATTTAAGCGATGAAGTAACCAGAACAGGTATTGATTATGGCTCCCAAGTGCCTTGTCGCGGACGACAGTCTATATGCTCGCATGATCATGAAGGATGTCATTCGTCGCATATTCCCAGATGCAGAATTTCACGAGGCCGGTTCCGGTGAAGCTGCCATCATAACCGCTGAAAGCACCGGTTATGATTTTGACTGGTATCTGCTCGACGTCAATATGGCACCGTCGGATGGTGTCGCAACCAGCAAGCAACTCATGGCGGTTGGAGTGGATGCCAGCAAAATTGCTCTGGTGACCGGCAATCGATCATCCAACTTGATAGAAGAAGCCAATGCGCTGGGCGTGCAGTATGTCAGCAAGGCAATCAGTCCAGAGGATATCGGGCTGTTTGTAGAGCGTTTGCGTACTTTCTTTGGTCGGAGCTGATCATGATCCTGGATGAGCAGGCTCGAACTATCAGTCTGGATGTCTTGGCAGAATCACTGAACCTGGGGCTGGGTCATGTGATTGATGAACTGTCAGAAATATCAAACAGTCGCATCGAATTACACGTGCCTGAAGTCAATATGTTGCCCAAAAAAGAGGCACTGGCTTTTACCGAGCAATTGCGTCAAGAAGGTAAGGCGATTTTTGTGCAACAGCGCTTTTGCGGGGAAATTTGCGGCGAGGCGCTACTGTTTTTTAGTGAGCGGGAAAGCCTGAATCTGTTGAATGGGCTGCTGGGAGAGCAAGAGCAGACACGGATTGAGTTCGCCGTAACCGAAGAAGAGATGCTGCTGGATCTGACCAATGTGGCTGTTTCTGGTGTTATCTATGCGCTGGCCCAGTTACTGGGCATTCAAATCCATACTGAATTACCGCGCTGTGAATACGGCAATTTCAGCGACAGTGGTCGGTTGCTTGATGAAACGGACAACCTGATCTTGTTTCTGACCATCAGCTTCACCGTGGTAGAAAAAAATTCCCAAGCCCAGCTGATGTTTTTCCAGCCGACCGATGCGCTGGTGACCTTGTTTGATCATATCAATAAGCGTTTGGCGGCGTTCTGAGTATGCCTGAAGTGTATTTGTATTGGCATATTTATTGATTTGATGGATAGCGGGATTGTTGTGCTCAACACGGAAGGAACCTTGGCGTCCCCTATACAGAAATCTGCTTCAGTCTGTTGATTTCCTTGCTGAATGGCTGGTTCTGGGTGTGACAGAAGGGCACTTTATCGATGATGTCGGGGAAAGCCTGAACAAGTTACGCAACACGGAGAGATCTGGGCGTAGTAAAAGTTGCAATTGATGATTTTGGTACCGGATACTCCTCTCTGGCGTATTTACGGCATTGGCCGGTGGATATATTAACAATAGATCGCCATTTTCTGAAAATTGCGGCATCGGATAACAAAGATGCCAGTATTGTTTCGGTTGTTATTGATCTTGCGCATGCATTGGAGCTGGCAGTCGTGGTCGATGGAGTTGAGTTTTTATAAAAAATGGATCTGTTGTGAATGAAAGGCTTTGATATCGCCCAGGGGTGTTATGCTGGCTATCCTATGTGTATTAAAAGGATCTGGTAGGCTGATGTAGCAGTTACAAAAAAACTTGGGCTGTGTTGATTGAAAAATAATACCTGCCTGTCTGTATTTCTTCTTGTCTGATTATTCTTCCGGGTTGTTACTGACTTGCATCGCTATGATATTGAATCTGCTGATTGGCGTACTGGTGGTTGCATTTAATAGGGTACCTAAATTCAAAGCTCACCATAAAGCGTCGTTCAAGTCGTGCCTTGCTGCACGGGTTTCGCCTCACATTTCGGTTTTTGACCGTTGGGTGCAGTAATGCACCGGTTTGGTGCTTCTTGGATGTGTGATCTGTTCGTCATTGGTGCCTTTGTAGCAAGGGTTGATTGCGGCTGCCTGATTCATGACCAATACCTATCATTCTGCGCCAGAATGGCCGCTGTGGCGGCTTGCAGTCATGCATGGGGAGTGGTTTACTTCGGGCACTTTGTAGTCTTTCAGAGTGACCCAGTGCTTGCCAGTCTGGCGTCAATTCCTCATTAACCTGATGGCAAATTTCAGGAGCTGTATGTCTATCGAGTGGAAGGATTACGCACCGGGTGAGTTCTACGACGAACTTTTCAGTGCACCCGGCTGCGCGCGCGAACCTGCTGAAGCACTTATTTCATATCTGGAATCTTTCTCGGATGAAGATGTCAATTCGCGTAAAGTTGCGGCTGAATCGACTATTAAGGAAATGGGTGTTTCATTTACTGTATATACAGAAGGCGGAAATATCGATCGGGCCTGGCCCTTTGATATTCTCCCCAGGGTAATTTCCAAAAGCCAATGGGATATCACTGCGGCAGGTCTGAAACAGCGCTTGCGTGCGCTTAACCTTTTTATTGATGACCTGTACCACGACCAGAAAATTATCAAGGATGGTGTGGTGCCGGGGTTTATACTTAAACAGTCAGCTAATTATCGCAAAGAATGTGAAGGTGTCAGCCCTCGTTTTGGTGTATGGGCACATATCTGCGGTACTGATCTGGTACGTGACGGTGATGGCCAGTTTTATGTGCTGGAAGATAACCTTCGTGTTCCCTCTGGCGTATCGTATATGCTGGAAAACCGTTCGATCATGAAACGGGTAATCCCAGAAGTCTTTGAGAATGTCAATATCGCCCCGGTCGGTGATTATCCTGAACACCTGTTTGATACCCTGTCGGCGTTATCTCCACGCGAAGTCGACAAGCCGGTGGTGGTGGTGCTGACGCCGGGAATTTATAACTCGGCGTATTTTGAGCATGCTTTCCTGGCACAGCGTATGGGTGCCGAGCTGGTTGAAGGCAGTGATCTGGTGGTGACGGAAGACGATTGCGTCTATATGAAAACCATCGCTGGTTTGGAGCGGGTTGATGTGGTTTATCGCCGTATTGATGATCTGTTTCTCGACCCGGAAGTGTTCCACCCTGATTCCACGCTGGGTGTGCCAGGGCTGATGCGTGCATGGCGTGCTGGTAATGTGGCTTTGGCTAATGCCCCCGGTGCTGGTGTGGCGGATGACAAGGTGGTGTATGCCTTTGTCCCTGCCATCATCAAGTATTATCTCGGTGAAGAACCACTGATTCCGAATGTGGAAACCTTTTTGTGTTATGACGACAAACAGCGTGAATATGTGCTGGCCAACCTTGACAAGCTGGTGGTTAAACCTGCCAACGAATCCGGTGGTTATGGCATGCTGATTGGCCCGCATTCAACCAAAAAAGAGCGTGAAACCTTCGCTGACCTGATCAAGGCCAACCCGCGTAACTACATTGCCCAGCCAACGCTGGCCTTGTCGACCTCGCCGACTCTGGTGGGTAAAAACAAGGTGGAACCACGTCATCTGGATTTACGGCCGTTTGTACTGCAGTCGCGGGACAGCTATGTCACGACCGGTGGTTTGACGCGGGTGGCAATGAAAAAAGGTTCTCTGGTAGTTAACTCTTCCCAGGGTGGTGGCAGCAAGGACACCTGGATTGTCGATACAGGAACAGGAATCGAATAATGCTCTCGAAAGTTGCAGAACGTATTTACTGGTCCGCTCGCTATCTGGAGCGGGTTGAAAGCACAGCGCGATTGCTTAGCATTTATGACAAGCTGTTGTTTGACATGCCGCGGCGGGTCAATCTGGGCTGGTACAACCTGATTGTCATCAACAGTCTTGAAGAAGATTACAACAGTCGCTATTCCGTTCGAGATGAACGGAATGTAGTGAAGTTTCTGCTGGGTGATGACACCAATCCGTGCTCCGTTGTGAACTCCCTGCGCGCGATTCGTGAAAACATCCGCACCACGCGGGATGTGATCCCTGCCGATGCCTGGGAACTGGTGAATGAACTGAGTATGTTTGTGCAGGAGAACCTGTCACTCGGTATTAATCGCAGCATGCGCCACGAGTTCCTCGAAAGCATCATCAAATCCTGTCAGCAAATTGTCGGTTTGCTCTATGTCAATATGACCCGCGACGAAGGCTGGGACATGTTGCTGATGGGACAAAACCTGGAACGGGCCGACATGACTTCCCGTAACCTCGATGCTGCGATTGCGGCGATTCATCAGGTGGCTGATGATGAATACGCGGTGAACAGTCGTCAGATTATCTGGGGTAATGTGTTGCGTTCTCTCAACGCCGATCAGCCCTTCCGTCGCGCCATGCGTTCGTCCATCAAGGGAACCCCTGTGGTGACCTTTTTATTGGGCGATGAGCAATTTCCCCGCTCAGTTTCATTTTGCCTGAATAAAATCATGGCAAGCTCGGCTTGTTTGCCAGCGGGTGAAGACGTGATTAATCGCACCCGATTGATTTGTGATGAAATTGCAGCAGACCTGGATGCCGAAGAATTTGGTGTTGCCTTCCGTGAAGATCTGAATGAATTGCAATTATCACTGGCCGATGTTCATGGCCTGATACAAAAAACCTGGTTCCTCTCGGATCAATAGCCAATTACCGAGCAGGCAACAGGGACGAAAATGAGGTGCTGGTTTGGCAAGGCCGACCAGCACCTGTAACGATATTCAGAGTTTTCCTATTTCGGGAGCAGTTATGACTATCCGTGTTGCGATTCAGCACAACACATACTACGACTTCGACCGGCCTGTTGCGCTGTCACCCCATGTGGTTCGACTGCGTCCGGCCCCTCATTGTCGTACACCAATTGAGTCTTATAGTCTCAAGGTGCAGCCGGAAAACCACTTTGTTAACTGGCAGCAGGATGCTTACGGCAACTACTTGGCACGCTTGGTATTCCCGGAAAAAACCCGCAAGTTTTCGGTAGAAGTTGAAGTCATCGCCGATATGACGGTGGTTAACCCGTTCGACTTTTTCCTCGAAGAAGATGCGGAAGAATTTCCGTTCGAATACGACAAGCAGACCAAAAAAGAGCTGCAGCCCTATCTGGAACTGGAACCCCAGGGGCCAGAATTTGAAAAGTTTCTGGCGGGTATTTCGACCAAAAAACGCCGTACCATTGATTTTCTGGTGGACGTCAATTCGCAGCTTGAGCAGCTGATTGAATACACCATTCGAATGGAACCAGGTGTTCAAACGCCAGAAGAAACCCTGGAACAGGCACTCGGTTCCTGTCGTGACAGTGCCTGGCTGATGGTGCAGGCGGTGCGTCACCTGGGAATGGCAGCGCGTTTTGCGTCCGGTTACCTGGTACAGCTGACGTCGGATGAAAAGTCGCTCGACGGCCCTTCTGGACCGGAAGCCGACTTCACCGATTTGCACGCCTGGTGTGAAGTGTATCTGCCTGGTGCTGGTTGGGTCGGTCTGGATCCAACTTCCGGGCTGTTTGCCGGTGAAGGTCATATTCCATTGGCCTGTACACCACATCCGGTATCGGCCGCACCAATCAACGGTTACACCGACAAGTGTGAAGTCGAGTTTGACTTCAAGAACGACGTGACCCGCTTCCATGAAGACCCCCGTGTCACCAAGCCGTACACTGATGCCGAATGGGCCGATGTGCTGTCACTGGGCGACAAGGTCGATTTGTTACTGGTTGAGAACGATGTGCGCCTGACCATGGGTGGTGAGCCAACCTTTGTATCGATTGATGATATGGAAGCGGCACAGTGGAATACCGAAGCGCTGGGTGCCCACAAGCTGAGTCTGGCCAAAACCCTGTTGTTAAAACTGCGTGATCGGTTCGCACCAGAAGGCATGCTGCATTATGGGCAGGGCAAATGGTATCCGGGCGAAGAAGTGCCGCGTTGGGCGCTGGGTGTGTTCTGGCGTACCGACAATCAGCCGATGTGGACACGCCCCGAGCTGTTGGCTCGGGTCGATAAGGATTACGGCCACACAGAAAAAGATGCCCACCAGTTTGCCACGCTGTTGTCTGAGAAACTGGGCTTGTCTGACCAGTATGTTCAGGCGGCCTATGAAGATGGCCTGCATTACCTGCTGGAAGAACAAAATCTGCCCGTTAACCTGGACTCCGAAATCGCGGCTGCCAAGGATGAACTGGCACGTCGTCGTCTGGCACGGGTGCTGGATCAGGGGCTGAGTACGCCTACCGGTTTCGTTGTGCCGGTGGAATGGGATTTTTACGGCCAAAGCTGGCGTTCCAGTGTGTGGGAGTTGCGCCGTGGTCGCATTACGCTGATACCGGGCGATTCGCCTATGGGTCTGCGTTTGCCACTGCAAGGCTTGCCATGGTCAGAAGAAGTGCCACTGCCGCAGGAAGCTGACCCGTTCCGCACCACCGAAGCATTGCAGACGCGTGAAGAAATCATCAGTAGTGTGGCGACAGTCGCCCCAGAACCGATTGCCGAGCAATCCGTATCCGATGAAAAATCACAGAAGCAGCGTGCCGAGCAGGATGAGCAGTCCGAGACCTACTGGCGCAATCTGGTTCGTACCGCCATGTGTATTGAAGCTCGTGGTGGCAAAATTCATATTTTCTTGCCACCACTGCCGTATCTGGAAAGCTACGTTGCCTTGTTGACCATGATCGAGGAAACAGCCGCAGCGCTGGATATGCCGATCATTATTGAAGGTTACGAGCCTCCACGTGACTGGCGCATGCAAAAGCTGCTGGTGACGCCAGACCCCGGTGTGATTGAGGTGAATATTCACCCGGCCAGTAACTGGCGCGACATGATGCACACCATGAATGAGTTGTATCAGGCGGCACGTGAATCACGTCTGGGCACTGAAAAGTTCATGCTGGATGGCCGCCACACCGGTACCGGTGGTGGTAACCACATCACGCTGGGTGGCAAGACCCCGGCGGACAGCCCGATGCTGCGTCGCCCTGACTTGCTGCGCAGCTTTGTCACTTACTGGCAGCACCACCCAAGTTTGTCCTATCTGTTTTCGGGCGCCTTTATTGGCCCGACCAGTCAGGCACCACGGGTGGATGAAGGCCGGGACGAAGGTCTGTATGAGCTGGAAATTGCCTTCCAGCAAATGCCGGAAGGGGAATCTGCCCTGCCATGGCTGGTCGACCGCATTATGCGTAACCTGCTGATCGATGTGACCGGCAATACGCACCGTGCCGAGTTCTGTATCGACAAGCTGTTTGCACCAGGCAGCTCGTCCGGTCGCTTGGGTATTCTGGAATTCCGTGGTTTTGAAATGCCACCGCACAGCCGCATGGGTCTGGTTCAGGCACTGTTGATCCGGGCTTTGTTGATCCGTTTCTGGAAAGATCCGTACAAACACGATCTGGTGCGCTGGAATACCCAGCTGCATGACAAGTTCATGTTGCCGCACTATGTCTGGCAAGACATTCAGGAAGTCGCTCAGGATCTGCAGGAGCATGGTCTCGATTTCCGCGCAGAGTGGTTGTTGCCATTCGAAGAGTTTCGTTTCCCGCATTATGGCCGGGTGGAACTGGGTGATATCAAGATCGAGCTGCGCTGGGCCATCGAGCCATGGCACGTTCTGGGGGAGGAAGTCTCCAGCTTCGGTACGTCCCGTTATGTGGATTCCTCGGTCGAGCGTTTGCAGGTCAAGGTGTATGGTATGACCAACAATCGTTATGTACTGGCGTGTAATGGTCGTCGTGTCCCTCTCGCCAGCACGGGTCGCCATGGTGAATACGTTGCCGGTGTGCGCTACAAGGCGTGGGCACCCCCGTCGGCGCTGCATCCAACCATCGGGGTACAGTCACCGTTGGTGTTTGACCTGATTGATACCTGGAATGGCCGTTCTGTGGGCGGCTGCAGTTACCATGTATCGCATCCAGGTGGCCGCAGTTACGACACTTTCCCGGTAAATTCCTTTGAAGCGGAATCGCGCCGGGTCAATCGCTTCTCAACGCTGGATCACAGCCATGGGGCGTATTCTGCTCGTCCGGATATCGACGCTATCCGGGAATTTTTCCCGCATACCGAACCGCGTCCGATGGCACCTCCAGCAGAAGAGTCTCCGAACGATTATCCTTGTACGCTGGATTTACGGCGTAAATAAGGCGCGTTTGCTCCCTCTGTTGGGGGGAGGGAGCAAACAAAGCTGAGACAATTTCCCCAATCTGACATAATGGCCGCCGCAAGCGGCCATTTTTTTTGGCCGGAATTTTTTCACAGCGTTCCTTCGAATCCGCAGCGAGAACAAGCATGTCGCCGACCGTGTCACCGGCTCCAGGGCCAGACAGCGATGAACTGATCTACCGCCATAATCCGGCACTTCAGGATGAAGCTGTCGATGCCAATGGAGAGCTGCGTCCGCACTGGTCCTATCTTCTCGACAGTCTGAAAGAGCTGGGGTCTGCTTCATTTGATGAGCGCCAGACCAAGGCGCTGCGTATTTTGCGGGACGATGGCGCGACCTATAACATCTACAGTGATTCCAGTACGCCATCCCATACTTGGAATATGGATCTGGTTCCCTATGTGATTGGCAGTGATGAGTGGGGACGGATTGAAGCTGGTCTGCTGGAACGGGCAGAGCTGTTTAATCTGCTGTTGCGGGATCTTTATGGTAATCGGGATCTGATTCGCTCAGGGGTAATTCCCCCGGACGCACTGTTTTGCCATCGTGGTTTTTTACGCGCTTGTAATGGCATCCACTTGCCGGGTGACCACGATCTGATTTTGCACTCGGTTGATCTGGTGCGTGGTGCAGATGGCCAGATGATGGCGATTGGCGATCGTGCCCAAAGCCCGAGTGGTGCTGGCTATTCACTGGAAAACCGCAACGTGATGTCGCGGGTGTTTCCGAGTCTGTTCCGCGACAGCCATGTACACCGACTGGCGGCCTTTTTTCAGCGCCTGCGTTCCAAACTGAATTCCCTGTCACCTAATACCAGTACGCCACGTGTTGCGGTGATGACACCCGGTGCGCATAACGAAACCTACTTTGAACACGCCTACCTGGCTAATTACCTGGGTTTCCATCTGGTTCAAAGTGACGATCTGGTCGTTCGTAATGGCTTTTTATGGATGAAGTCGCTGGATGGCCTGAGCCGGGTAGACGTCTTGTTACGCCGGGTGGATGACTGGTTCTGTGATCCGGTTGAGTTACGTGGTGACTCCCGCCTCGGAGTTGCCAACCTGCTTGAAGTGGTTCGGGCTGGTAATGTCGTCGTGGCTAACCCGCTTGGTTCCGGGGTATTGGAAAACCCGGTTTTTTTACGCTTTTTACCCGGTATTGCCAAACACTTGTTGGGCCGTGAGCTACGTTTGCCATCGGTAGAAACACGCTGGTGTGGTCTTGATGAAGATCGCGCCTATGTACTGGATCACTTGCACGAACTGGTGATCAAGCCGGTGTACCGCAATCTGGATAACCGCAGCCTTTATGGACCAGAACTGGGGCAGGAAGAAACCCGAATACTGAAAGCCAGAATTGAAGCTGATCCAACCCAGTACGTTGCCCAGCCAGTGATGGAAGCCTCCCACGTCCCTTCTTTTGTGGACGGCGTACTCAAACCCCGTCCGGTTATTCTGCGCAGTTTTGCGGTGGCGACGGACACGTCTTATACGGTTATGCCGGGTGGATTGACGCGCATCGGTCATGGCGAACGTTCGTTTATGATTTCCAGCCAAACCGGCTCCAAAAGCAAAGACACCTGGGTGATTGCCTCTGAACCGGAACGTCTGGTGCATGATGAACAGCTGGATGAGCCCGTCAGCCGCGAAGCCGACCTGATCAGCCTGCCCAGCCGCGTGGTGGAAAACCTGTTCTGGATGGGGCGTTATGCCGAGCGTGCAGAAGCGGCCCTGCGGATACTGCGTACGGCCTTTATGATGCTGAATGGTGAAGAGCGCATCAGCGATATTACCCAGCATCAGCTGCTGCATGCCGTCTCCATGATCACCGCGACGCCGTCACGTTCCACCGATGACCAGACCGCAGAAGAAGCTCTGCGGGGCATTATCGAAAATGGTTCGGTACTGCGCAGCATTTCCGGCAACCTTAATGCGATGCTTTATTGCGCTGATGAAACCAAGGAACTGTTGTCGTCGGATACTTACCGCGTTATCAACGACATTCGTGATGCCTTGAACATGCTGGGTATCAGCTTTTCTGGCAGCCTGGCATCGGCGCCGGAAGAAGCACTCGACCCGCTGGTGACCGCGCTAATGGCACTTTCCGGTCTGACCCAGGAAAGCATGATTCGTGGTTTCGGCTGGCGTTTTATGGATATGGGAAGACGTCTCGAACGGGGTTACCAGATCGCGATTGCAATCGACAGCCTGATTGTACCGGTATTGTCCGAGTCGGATCAGAGCAAACTGTGTGAAGCATTATTGCTGTCGCTGGAAGCCCTGATCAGTTATCGCCGCCGTTACCGTGCCCGCGTGGGTATCCAGACGAGTCTGGATCTGGTGATGATGGATCCGACCAATCCGCGTTCCTTGATGTATCAGGTGGAACAATTACGGCAGCATATTCGGGCGCTGCCGAAAACACCAACCCAGATGCACGAGTTGGCCGCCGATGAGCGACGAATTCTTGAGTGTGAAACGCTGCTCAAATTATCGTCGCTGGCCGAGCTCAGTAAAGCTGATGGATTCCAGCGCAGTCATCTGGATGAACAAATGAAGAAGATCGCCAGCCAGCTGAGTGGCTTGAGTGAAATGATTACTGACAAATACTTTGATCACCGGGAAGCCTCGCAGCAACTGGTTAACAGTACCTGGGAAAGTATCTAGTGTTATATCGAATCCGTCATACCACAGAATATGTTTATCACAGTCGGGTATCCCACTGTTACAACATGGCCCATGTCACACCTCGGGATACCTTGCGCCAGCAATGTTTATCGACACGTGTTGATGTGCTGCCAGGTGCTGCATTTACCTCCAATCGCAGTGATTATTTTGGCAATAACGCCTACCACTTTGAAATTCAGAAGCCGCACAAGAAACTGGTGATTACATCCACCAGCGAAGTGCGGACGGGAGTACAAAAAGCGGCACCGGATCTGGAGTTTGGGATCAGTTGTCGTGATGCTCTTGAGGCGATGAGCAGTTCTCGTACTCCAGAAGTGTTACTGGCGCGGGAGTTTCTGCTGGATTCACCGATGCTCAAGTCATCGCAAATCTTGCAAGAATTTGCCGCTAATCTGTTTGAAGATGACAAGCCGCTACTGACTGCCGTCATGGCGCTGACCAGTAAAATTTACCAGGAATTTGAATACTCTCCGGCATCCACTACCATTGCGACGCCGTTGCAGGAGGTACTGGATTCCCGCAGGGGGGTCTGCCAGGATTTTGCCCACTTGCAAATTGCCATTTTGCGCTCACTGGGGTTTGCGGCCCGCTATGTCTCCGGTTATCTGGAAACCCTGCCGCCGCCAGGGCAAGAAAAAATGGTTGGTGCCGATGCCACACACGCCTGGTTAGCGGTTTATGCACCAGGTGAGGGATGGTTTGAATACGACCCTACCAATAACTGTATGGCACATGAACAGCATATTGTGACGGCCTGGGGACGGGACTTCTATGACGTGACGCCGGTGTGCGGGGTGATCTACGGTGGCGGCAGCAATCCAGTGTTGCGGGTTGCGGTCGATGTCACACGCCTGACCTGAGCCGCGGTATTTTTACCTGAAGGACAGTTGATGATTCGTACTCTGATGATTAACGGCAATGGCCAGGCGTCCATTGGTGGAGAGGAGCTGGTGCATGACTGGCGTAACGACGCCAGCAGTCGGCTCTGGCTCGATTTGACGTCGGAAGGACTCGAACAGCATCAGACAGAACGGCAGGTATTGCTGGGGCTGGGTTGCCATGCGCTGGCCATCGAAGATGCCCAGCGGGATCGCCACCCGCCCAAGCTTGAAGTATTTGATGACCACGTGTTTATCCTATATCGCGGTATCGCCCGATTTGATAGCCAGTTACACCACAAATCCCAGTCGATTTCGTTTTTTATCAGTGAGCGTTTACTGATTACCTATCACCCGTTACCGGCGGAAAGCATTAATCGCTTGATGGCAGGGCATGGCGGTATTCATTTGCAGCGCTGCCCGCCCCAGCTGGCGCTGCGGATCATGCATACCTCGGCCGGCATGTATCTGGATCATGTGTTGGCGTTTGAGGATCAACTGAGTGACCTGGAAGATGCCTTGCACGATCAGGGAACCGATGCCCTGATGCGCCAGTTAATGGGCTATCGGTCACGACTGGTAAAACTGCGGCGTATTTTTAACTATCACCAGAGCATTACCGATGAGCTGAAGTCCAGCGATCTGGCGCTGTTTGATCAGCCGGATCTTGGGCTGGATCACACTTTGAATGATCTGCACGACCGCTTTGAACGTCTTGCCAGTCTGGTGTCGATGTTCTACGACATTTGCGGCGATCTGATTGACGGTTATCTGGCCGTTACCTCGCACCAGCTCAACAACACCATGCGAGTACTGACCGTGATTACCGCGATTTTTATCCCATTGGGTTTTCTGGCCGGATTATACGGTATGAACTTCGAGTACATTCCCGAGCTTAAATTTCATAACGGCTACTTTATCTTGCTGGGAACCATGGCTACATTAGCCGTTGGGTTGCTGGCCTGGTTCCGCAAGCTGCGCTGGTTATAAGCGCAGCGTTCGCGATCACCTTTGAAAAACGTTCAAGCGTAGCGCTGCTGGCATCTCGGCTGTAAACCAGGAAAGCGATCTCCAAGGCACTTGACCTGTTACCTGAGTGCCCGTTCCATAACACCAAACTCGCTCTGGCCCTCCTAATAGCACATCATTCCCAACGGCGGGAGCCGAGCGTCCCAGCGGCAAATTGCTCCAGCGTTTTCATCGGGATATGGTCGCTGGTGTGGCGGCCGTACCAGGCGAGCTGGATGTCTCCTTGCTCCGAAATCAGCAGGCACCCGTTTGATATGAGGATCCCAGCCAAGTGTGGTCAGGCAGCGGATGATGTTATTCAGGTCGTACTGTCGAGATGGTAATCCCGTTACGAGTTTGTACCATGAATACCATCCCTTTGTTCCCGGAATGCGGTTGGCGACAGGCCAACCCGGCGGCGAAAAAAGCGCGAAAAATAGGCCGGGTCATTAAACCCCAGATCATAGGCGATCAGTGAAACCGGCACTGAGGAATAAATCAGCATACGCTGGGCTTCCAGTATCAGGCGGTCGTAGAGCAGGTCGGTGATGTTCTTGTCGGCCACCTGCTTGCAAGTACGGCTCAGGCTGGCCGGGGTGGTGCACAGTTCCTGCGCATAAAACTCGACCGCCTGGTGTTGGCGATAGTGCCCTTCGATCAGGGTATTCAGGCGGCGGAAGCGTTCGCTGTGAATGTCTTCCGGGCCGGTTTCCGGACGCTCTTCGACCAGACGCCCCAGCTTGACCAGTAAACCGAATAATAGCCAAGCAAACATGGCTTTTTTGCCAATGGCATTACCCTGATACTCATCCGTCAATTGCAGGGCTGTCTGGTCGATAAAGGCCAGATCCTTCGGGTGGCGGGTCAGGTTGATAATACGGGCGGTTTGCAGCAATTCCTGTTCAAACGGAAACTGGCGGGCAAACTGGTCGTCCTGAATCAGCAGGCGGGAGACGGTAATCACGCAGCCTTCGGTGGCTTCGCGTTCAAACTCGAAACCATGCACCACTCCGGCAGGTACCGAGATAATCACCGGTGCACTATGGCTTTCTTCCTGGCCATCAATAAATATCCGTACTGAACCGGTGTGGACAAAGACCAGCTGGAACATATTCGGATGGGTATGAATATTGATGGCCCAGTCGAACAGTCTGGCCCGGCTGGGAATATCCTCAATGTGGACAAACTCCGGGTCACTGGCGGACGGCGCCTCGCTGTACAGAGTGTAGCGGGAAATTCGCTGATACGTGCCAGAGGGTGATTTGGCGTCGCTATCTGTTGCTCTACTGGATTGCGCTGAATTCATAAGATGTTTTTATTGTTGTTTTTGTAAGCCATGGCTCTGCGACAATATTTGCCGAAAGCCATGGATGTTATTGGCAGGGGTCGTCGGCTACGACAACAATCAGCTGCTGAATTCTTCGGTATCAATTTCAACCTGCTGGGCCGGGCTGTAGCGGTTGCCGGTGACGCTGGTCTGATTGATCAGCAGGTTCAGCTGGCGGATGATGTCGGCAGACAGGGTAATGTCTTGGGTTTGCAGGTTTTCTTGCATGTGGGCCACTGAGCGTGTCCCGGGAATGGGGACGATATGGTTGCCTTGAGCGCAAACCCAGGCCAGTGCCAATTGCGCAGGCGTGCAACCGACCGTGGTGGCAATCTGGTGGTACTGTTCCAGCAGCTTGAGGTTGGCAGCAAAGTTCTCTGGATAAAAGCGCGGCATATTACGGCGAATATCCTTCGGCTCCAGTGAGTCCACGTCCTGCAGGCCATTGGCGAGGAAGCCACGCGCTACCGGAGAGAAGGCAACAAAGGCGGTACCCAACTCTTTAGTGGCTTGCAATACGGCGATTTCGGCGTTACGGCTCCACAGTGAGTATTCGGTTTGTAACGCTGCAATCGGGTGTACCGCATGGGCCTTGCGCAGGGTGTCGGCGGAGACTTCGGACAGGCCGATCGCACCAATTTTGCCTTCTTTTACCATCTCGGCCAGTGCCCCAACCGATGCTTCGATCGCTGTGTTCGGATCAAGACGGTGCAGGTAATAGAGGTCGATGTGTTCAACCTGCAAGCGCCGCAGACTGTTTTCGACCTGTTTGCGCAAGGTGGCTGGAGCGCCGTTGATTTCCTTGACGCCGCTTTGCTCGCCGATCTGCATGCCGCCTTTGGATGCCAGAAAAATATTGTTGCGCAGCGTTTTCAAGGCCTTGCCCAGCAGCAGTTCGTTCTTGCCACCACCATACAAGGTGGCGGTATCAAAATGGCGATAGCCCATATCAAACGCGGCGTGTAATGCCTTGATGGCTTCGTCTTCCGGGAGCGGAACACCATAGGCATGGGACAGGTTCATACAACCCAGACCGATACCGGGGTTGTTAAATTCAGTCTTCAGCGTGGTCATAAAAACACCTCATGTCAGAAACGGAAAAACCGGCGGAGCCGGTTTGGGGAAGCGAGTTGGCGCGTGATTCGGAGTTGCAGCGTCGGATGCTTGACTCGTTCCCACGCTTCGGCGTGGGAACGGATGCCACCCATGGCTACTATGCCGGAGCGTGGGAGACAGCAGTAGAGCAGCAGATCACCGCAGGATTCCGTTACAACGGATTATTCGGCTTCCAGCAACTGTTCCAGCTTATCCAGAGTTTCCATTGCGGGCAGAACCTGGGCAACAGAAGAGTTAGGCTCACGGCCTTCTTTGACGGCGGCGATAAATTCACGATCCTGCAGTTCAATACCGTTGTTGGATACGGTAACGCCAGACAGGTCGATCGGGTTTTCGTAGCCATCTACCAGGTCATCGTAACGGGCGATGTAGGTGCCCTGGTCACAGATGTAGCGGAAGAAAGTACCGAATGGGCCTTCGTTGTTAAACGACAGCGACAGGGTACAGATTGCACCGCTGGGTACTTTCAGGCCAATGCTCATGTCCATGGCAATGCCCAGATCCGGATGAATCGGACCTTGTAGCGCCTGAACCTTGCTGCAAGTTTCACCGGTCTGATACTGGAACAGGTCAACGGTGTGACAGGCGTGGTGCCACAGCAAGTGGTCGGTCCAAGAACGTGCCTGACCCTTGGCATTGGTGTTGGTACGACGGAAGAAGTAGGTTTGTACATCCATCTGTTGAACGTTCAGCTCACCGGCCTGGATCTTGTTGTGAATCCACTGGTGAGACGGGTTAAAACGACGGGTCTGGCCAGACATGGCGACCAGGCCGGTACGCTGCTGCACTTCAACCAGCTTGCGAGAGTCTTCGATGTTATCGGCCATCGGAATTTCAACCATCACATGCTTGCCGGCTTCCAGACACTGGATCGCCTGGGAGGCATGCATGCTGGTCGGTGTTGCCAGCAGTACGCCGTCAACGTCGTCACGGGCCAGGGCTTCAGCCAGGTCGGTACAGTAGTGTGGAATGCCACGTTCTTCTGCTACCTGTTTGATGACGTCGGGACGGGTACCAACAACGGATACCACTTCAGCGCCTTCAATGTTGGCGACCGCGTCCAGGTGTTTCTGGCCAAAGGCGCCGGCGGCACCTGCAACACATAATCTCATTCTTGTTCTCCTGATCTGTGTGTCTGTAGCACCGGGGATGCCGGTTATTTACTGGGTTTGCAAGGAATATTGCAGCAACAGGCTGGCGGAATGTTCAGCGTGAACGCTGAATGATGGGAGTTCAGCGCTGAAAGTTCGCAAGCGTACTGAAGATTGACATCGAACGGTCTGAAAAAACGCCCGCTGCCAATATTGCCCGGTGTGATCCTGAAGGACCATACCTGAGCAACACGGGACAACGGGCAACAACACAAAACTCAAAACGACCAAGTTCGAGAACTCCAATCTAACATTGGCCCCGGAATCAGGGTAATTGATAAACCGGATTAGCTATTCAATTTTGATAATACATTGTTCTGGTGTGGCAAAAAAAGAGTGTCTCGACGGACGGGTGTCATTGTTTGCCGGGTCAATAAAAACCGTTAAAAAGTACCAGCTTGTGGGCCTGTAGCCGCCTTGTTTTTTAGTGCTGGCCTGAATTGATGCAGGCGTGGTCGATTGCCGTTGTCCTATGTTTAAGCCGGTTCCGGCAGTATTAGCTATCAGGTATTGGTTTTTCTACAACGCTCCTGTTTGATCACTCACAGATCACGACAGGCAGCAGCCTGCTCGCGCAATATATCCAGAAACTGCATCTGGCTGGGGGTTGCCTGCCAGTTCTGGCGCAAGGTGATGCCGATGGCGCGACGGGTATGTTCAAGGGTGACGGGTAATACGGATAACAGCCCGGTATTCAGTTCATGTTCTATCTGATGAGTTGAAATCAGGGTCAGGCGGTCGCTGCCGCGTAACAGTTCCCTAATCAGGATTTGAGAACTGGTTTCGACCAGTCGTTGTGGAGGCTTGATGTCATGTTGTTCAAACAGTGCCTCAAATGCCTTGCGGGTTGGAGTGCCTTCGCGCGGCACAACCCAGGGGTAGCGGGGCAGATCGTTCAGGGTCGGCAGCGCGACATCACCGCTGGCGGTGATGAGTAGTGGGTGTGCTGGGCGGCAAATAATCGCCAGCGGCGGGGACAGCAGCTCTTCCTGCAGCACGTCGTCGGCTGGTGGTGGGAAGCGCAGGGCACCGATGAGAAAATCGAGATCGCCGTGGCGCAGGTGGTGCAGCAGATCGTCATAGGGCGCATCGACGACCTGGATATCGATATCCGGGTGCCTTTCACTAAACCGAATAATAGCTTCCGGCAGGATTGAGGTACGCGCCAGCGGCATGCTGCCCAGTACGATTTTGCCCACTTCACGAAATTGCAGGGCGCTGACTTCAGAATAGCCCTGATACAACTCCGAAAAGGCCAGCTTGGTCGCACGAGCCAGTGCCTGCGCGGCTTTGGTGGCACTGATGCCGGTGCTGGTCTTCTCGAACAGCGGTACTTGTAACAGGTGTTCCAGCTCGCGGGCGGCCCGATGCAGGGAGGACTGGGAGACTCCGACCGCACGGCTGGCGATGCTGAAGTTTTCTGCTTCGGTAACGGCCACCAGTGCCTTGAGCTGGGTGGTGGTCAGCAGTGAGACCATTTGTTGTGCCGACTGGGTGCGACTGCTGCCGGAGCGCAAGGCTTCTCTGGTACCTTGCAGCAGGCAGGAAATACAGCGTTCGACACGGTTATACCAGACGTCTCCCGAGGCTGTGGGGTACATGCCTTCGGCACGGCGTTCGAATAGCTCGGTTTGTAACATGTCTTCCAGTCGCGCCAGTGCCTGGGTGATCGCAGGCTGTGACAAAAAAACCCTCGGAGCGGCCTTGCTTATGCTTTTTTGTTCGGCAACCTCAAGAAAGACGCGCAGGTGTCGCAGGTTGGGTATGACAAAATCCATCACTTGCTCCAGAGCTTCGAATAAACAGGTCTATATCAAAATCCAATATTGTAGCAGTGAAATTGAAATAGCCAGCCCGGCATGTCAGTTCCTACCATGGGAGGCAACATCCAGGCAGCTGTAAGCTTTGCCGTCAGTCGTTTGGAAGTACCGCTTGTCGAGCACCTGTCTGCCACTTCTCTTCCGGACGGCAGGTTTCGGCATCCGACAGACGCTGCGGTTCGCTGTTTGCCTGCTCTGCGGGAACAGGCCCTGCGAACAACACCATCAACGAGCGAGAGAAGAATAATGATTATCGATTGCCATGGGCACTACACCACGACACCTCCAGGCGTAGGCGAATATCGCGACCAGCAAAAAGCTGCCGTCGCCGCCGATCCGCTGTTCAAGGGTGAAAAAGGCACGATTAATATCACGGATGACGAGATTCGCGAGTCCATCGTCAATAACCAGCTGAAGCTTCAGCAGCAACGCGGCACAGATCTGACCATCTTCTCTCCTCGCGCCAGCTGGATGGGACATCACATTGGTAACGAGTACACCAGCCAGTTCTGGACGGAACATCAGAACGACATTATTCGTCGCGTCTGCGATCTGTTCCCTGAAAACTTTGTCCCGGTCGCCCAGCTGCCACAGTCTCCGGGTGTTGATCCGGCCAAGTCCGTGCCCGAGATCATTCGTACCGTTGAAGAAATGGGTTTTATCGGCATCAACCTGAACCCGGATCCCAGTGGCGGCCACTGGAATGGTTCATCGCTGGCAGATCGCTCGTTTTACCCGATCTACGAAAAAATGGTTGAGTACGATATTCCGGCCATGGTGCACGTATCGGCATCCTGTAATGATTGTTTCCACACCACCGGCTCCCACTACCTGGGTGCTGACACGACCGGCTTTCAGCAGTTGATGATGTCGGACGTGTTCAAGGACTTCCCGGAACTGAAAGTTATCATTCCACACGGCGGCGGCGCGGTGCCTTACCACTGGGGACGTTTCCGTGGCCTGGCGCTCGACAACGGTTTTGAGCTGGAAGAGCGGGTACTGAACAATGTGTATTTCGACACCTGCGTGTATCACCAGCGTGGTATCGATTTGCTGCTCGATATTGTACCGACCAAAAATATCCTGTTTGCCTCTGAAATGATTGGCGCGGTGCGCGGTATTGACCCAGACACTGGCCACTACTTCGACGATACCAAACGCTACATCGACGGTAACACCGCGTTGTCTGCTGAACAGAAAGCGGAAATCTTTGAAGGTAATACCCGTCGCGTCTTTAGTCGCCTGGCTCTGCCCCAATAAACCGGCCTGTGTGATTAAACTGAGGAATCAGAATTATGAAAGAAACAGTCGTAGTACAACATATCGAACGTGCCGACCAGGCCGTAATTGATGGTTTGGCAGAATGTGGCGTCGCCACTATCCACGAGGCCCAGGGACGCGTTGGCTTGCTGGCGTATTACATGCGCCCGATCCAGCAAGACAAGAGCGTTGCCGGTTCCGCCATCACGATCTCTGGTGCTGCCGGTGATAACTGGATGATGCACGTGGCGATTGAGCAGTGCCAAGCCGGTGACATCATGGTGTTTGCCCCGACCTCACCGTCCAATCACGGTTTTTTTGGTGATCTGCTGGCAACCTCTGCCCAGTCCCGTGGTGTGGTTGGGTTGATCATTGATGGCGGAGTGCGGGATACCCGTGACCTGCGGCAGATGAATTTTCCGGTCTGGTCAAAAGCGGTCTTCTCTGAAGGCACCATCAAGGAAACCGTTGGCTCCGTCAACGTCCCGCTGGTGTGCGCTGACGAACTGGTTTATCCCGGTGATGTGATGGTGGCAGATGATGATGGCGTGGTGGTTGTACGTCGTGAAAAAGCCGCTGAAGTACTGGAAAAAGCCCGTGCCCGTATGGCGCTGGAAGAATCCAAGCGTGTGCGTATGGCCAATGGTGAACTGGGCCTGGATATTTATGACATGCGTCCCCGCCTGAAAGAAAAAGGCCTCAAATATGTCTGATGCTCGCACCTTCGACCCGATTGAAGGTGTGCGCTGCATGTGGATGCGAGGTGGCACCTCAAAAGGGGGCTACTTCCTAGCGCAGGATCTTCCGGCTGACACGGCCGTGAGAGATGCGTTTCTGTTGCGGGTCATGGGTTCCCCTGACCCGCGCCAGATCGATGGTTTGGGTGCTGCCGACCCGCTGACGGCCAAGGTCGCCGTCGTCAAACGTTCCGAGCGTGACGATGCCGATGTGGACTACCTGTTTCTGCAGGTCTTTGTTGATCAGGCTATCGTGACGGATGCGCAGAACTGCGGCAACATCCTCGCCGGTGTTGGCCCGTTTGCGCTTGAACGTGGTCTGATTGACGTGACCGGCGAGAGCACTGACGTTCGTATCTTTATGGAAAATACCGGCCAAATCGCCACCGCCAATGTACCCACGCCAAACGGCAAGGTCAGTTATGTCGGCACGGCGCGTATCGATGGTGTGCCCGGTTTTGCTTCGGCCATCCCGGTTACCTTTGCCGATACGGCAGGTTCCAGTTGTGGCGCTTTGTTGCCCACCGGTAATACCGTTGATGTGATCGATGGCATCGACGTTACCCTGATTGATAACGGCATGCCGGTCGTGGTGATGAGTGCGGCGGCTATGGGTATTACCGGCGCAGAAAGCCGAGAGGAACTGGAAGCCAACGACGCCTTGCGGGCGAAGCTGGAGTCCATTCGTCTGCAGGCCGGGCCATTAATGAATCTGGGTGACGTGAAAGACAAATCCGTTCCCAAGATGACCATGGTCAGTGCTGCCAGCAATGGCGGTGCCTTGTCGACGCGTACTTTTATACCCCATCGCTGTCACGCTTCGATTGGTGTGCTGGGCGCAGTCAGTGTGGCTACGGCCGCGGTGTTGCCAGGCTCACCGGCTGCTGCGGTTGCCAATGTACCGGATGGACAGCAGAAAATTCTGGCGGTTGAACATCCGATCGGCGAAATGACCGTGATTCTGAATATGGATGACAGCGGTAACGTCGGTTCTGCGGCGTTACTGCGTACTGCACGCAAGCTGTTTGACGGTGATGTGTTCGCGCATCCCAACGATTAAAAACGATTAAACCGGCCACTTTTATGGGGAAGGGCAGCGGTTGATGATAAGCCGCTGGCCGTTTCTGTTAATGAATAAAAGTGCCAATAATGACCCGATAAAAACAAGGGCGACCTAATTATGATGGATCCAGATTACCTGCCGTTTCATGCCAACCCGAGCAAGCCAGAGTTCAAGACACCGGCTGGTGCGGTCGACGCGCACTGCCATGTTTTTGGCCCGGCTGAGCAGTTCCCATACCACCCGAAGCGCAAGTACACCCCGTGCGATGCCTCAAAAGAACAGCTGTTCGCACTGCGCGATTATCTGGGCTTTGAACGTAATGTCATCGTCCAGGCGTCCTGCCACGGCACCGATAACGCTGCCCTGATTGACGCCCTTGAAAGCGCTGGTGAGCTGGCCCGTGGTGTGGCGGTAGTTGATCCGGCGATCACTACGGAAGAGCTGGAAGCAATGGACAAGGCGGGCGTACGGGCGGTGCGTTTCAACTTCGTCAAACGTCTGGTCGATACCACGCCGAAAGAAGTGTTCCTGTCTGTGGCAGCAAAGATCAAGCCACTGGGCTGGCACATCGTGGTGTACTTTGAAGCGCCAGAACTGGAAGAGCTGATTCCTTTCCTCAACGAACTGGATACCACCATTGTGGTCGACCACATGGGTCGTCCAGATGTTGCCAAGGGCGTTGATCATCCGGACTTTCAGCGTTTTGTCGATCTGATGACCAATAATGAAAAAGTCTGGGTCAAGGTGACTTGCCCGGAACGCCTGACGCTCACGCCGCCGGATTACAGCGATGTGGTGCCGTTTGGCAAAAAACTGGTGGAGCTGTTCCCGGATCGTGTGTTATGGGGGACTGACTGGCCACATCCGAATATGAAATCCCATACCCCGGATGATGGCAAGCTGGTGGACGTTATCCCCATGATTGCTCCGACGGCAGAACAGCAGCAAAAATTGCTGGTGGATAACCCGATGCGTTTGTATTGGTAATAGCAAGGTCGGAAGTCTGACGCCAACGGCAGCAGGCTTCCAACGTTCAGCGTCCGACCAATCAGTGAGGGTACGGCAATGTCAGAATACGAATTACGTGAAGTTGAAGGCACCATCCATTTTGATGGACCCATGGCCACCAAGGGTTTCAAGTTCAACAAGATGTGTTACTCGTTTAACAGCGAAGAGAACCGCCAGGCGTTCCGTGATGATCCGGAAGGTTATATGGAAACGTTCCAGATCTCTGAAGAGCAACGTCAGGCGGTGCGTGACAAAGACATCATCCGCATGCTGGAGCTGGGTGGCAGCATCTACTACATGGCCAAATTCGCCATTATTTTTGGCTGGAACATGCAGATCGTAGGCGGTATGCAGTCTGGCCGCAGCACGGAAGAATTCAAAGCATACCTGGACAGTCAGGGGCGAGGTAAAAACAATGGCTAAGCTGATCGGTGGTATTACCACCTCACACATTCCTGCCATTGGCGTGGCGATGGACAAACATCTGGAAGACACACCGTACTATCGTGATCTGTTTGCCATCTACCCACCGATTCGTGAGTGGCTGCAAGAGCAAAAACCGGACATCGCCGTATTGTTCTATAACGACCACGGTCTGGAAATGTTCCTCGATAAAAAGCCGACCTTCGCTATTGGCTGTGCACCTGAGTACCATAATGCTGACGAAGGCTGGGGCATTAATCCGATTCCACCGGTCACCGGTGAAACCGAACTGAGCTGGCACATCGTCAACCACTTGATCGAGAACGACTTTGACCCGACTGTATGTCAGGACATCAAGGTTGACCACGGTGCGACGGTGCCACTGACGCTGCTGTGGCCGAACTTTACCTATCAGGGCATCAAGGTCATTCCGGTCAGCATCAACTGTGAACGTCATCCGATGCCAAAACCATCCCGCAGCTTTGCATTTGGTCAGGCAATTGGTGACGCGATCCGTTCCTGGGACAGTGACCAGAAAGTGGTCGTCCTGGGTACCGGGGGTTTGTCACACCAGCTTGATGGTCAACGTGCTGGTATTCTTAATGGTGATTTTGACAACTATTGTATGGACAAGCTGGTCAACGAGCCGGAAGAGCTGTGTCAATACAGCAACTCTGACCTGATCGAAAAAGGTGGTGCCCAAATGGTCGAACTGGCCATGTGGCTGGCGATGCGCGGCACCATGACCGGTGAATTAAAAGAAGTTCTGCGTAACTACGTGGCACCCATCTCCAATACCGCCGTTGGAGTACAACTGCTGGTCAATACCTGATTCGGATCAGCCGGGTGTTTGCCCGGCTGTGATGATGGCCCTGGCCGTGTCTGCTCCAGATCACACCTCTCCTGGGATGGTGATCGATAATGAGCAGGGACGGTCTTTTTTGATTTCCTGATTAATATCACCGTTGCAAACTGAATCCCCCGAGTTTCGGGGCGGCTGTTTCAGTAAAGAAAACCTGGCTGGTTTTTGGCCTCGTTGTATTGATGACACTCATCGTTTGGTTTATGCCGTTGGCGATCGATTTGTTACTGCCATTTCGTGTCGTTATCGCTACTTGGTTATCGCTACTGATTATCGCTACTGATTATCGCTACTGATTGTATTATGGACTTCTCATCTTAACAGGCTGCTGGATGTTCAGTAGACGGTTGCGCCATAATTCATCCTATGAATACCATGTACAGCGCTGAATGCTGATATTTATGGTTGCAATTCATCTATTCCGGATTAGGATGGACACTTCACTAAAACGAACGCTTCGGTATTGCAATGAACTCAGCACGGTTACGTCAACGCTTGAACAGCTCTACGGCCCAGGTCGCAGTGGCAAGAGCGTGCTTGAGCGGTGCAGTCGTGGCGTATTGGTATTTTGGTTATGGCTATTTTAGCCAGGAGCCAGGCTGCCAGTAGTGTGAACAGAACACTCGGCAGTTTGGCTTCAAGCCAGCTGCCACCGGAAACCCCGATTGGCAGCTGGCTGATCGGGGTTTTTTTATGATTGTTTTTCACAGGATTCAGGTCGAGATTGCTATGCAAGCATTGGCAAAACTCAAAATTTCTCAAGCTTGCACCGGTGTGTGCAGCTTCTGGCGGTGGCGATTTAGCTGCGGTGACGTGCGGGCGCGATATTGGCGCTAGCCCATCACCGAGCAAAGCGAATACACCACATCCAGTAAAAAATTGAGGAATATCGATATGACAACCCCCACTTTGACTTCCCGTTCTGCCAGCAGCAACGACCCGGCGGTACGCCCGATTGCAACACCGGCCATGCTCAAGGCACGGCTGGCATTGAGTGACGACGTCCGTATCCGGATTGAGCAGCAGCGCCAGCAGATTCGTAACATCCTGAATGGCGAAGACTCACGTTTGCTGGTGATTACCGGCCCTTGTTCCATTCATGATGAAGCCGCAGCGCTGGATTATGGCCAGCGTTTGATGGCGCTGAATGAGCAGCTGGGCGACCGCTTGCTGATTGTGATGCGTGCCTACGTCGAAAAACCACGTACCCATATTGGCTGGAAAGGTCTGGCCTACGACCCTGAACGTGATGGCAGTGGTGATATGCAAGCCGGGCTGGAGCGTTCTCGCAAGGTGATGTTGGCACTGGCCGAAATGGGTTTGCCACTGGCGACAGAAGCGTTAAATCCACTGGTGATGATGTACCTGGATGATCTGATCAGCTGGACTGCTATTGGTGCTCGCACCACTGAATCACAGATCCATCGTGAAATGGTCAGTCACCTGGGGATGCCCACCGGATTAAAAAACGGCACCGATGGTTCCATGATGACAGCCATCAATGCCATGGTGGCGGCTCGTCACAGCCATCATACCCTGGGCGTTGATTGCCACGGTCAAATGGCGATGCTGACCACCCCAGGTAACCCGGATACTCATATCGTGTTACGCGGTGGTAATGGTATGACCAATTACGATGCGGCCAGTGTCGCCGCCGCCCAACAACAGTTGCAGGAAGCGGACTGCAATGTGGGTGTGCTGGTGGATTGCAGCCACGCCAACGCGTGCAAGCAGCACCGTCGCCAAACCGCTATAGCGCTGGACGTTGTTGGTCAGCGCTTGGCCGGTAATGACCGGATTCTGGGGGTGATGCTGGAAAGCTTCATTAACGAAGGCAATCAGAAAATGTCGGCCAATCTGGTGTACGGTCAGTCCATCACCGACCCATGTCTGGGTTGGGATCAGACCGAAGCACTGCTGCGTGAGATGCACCAGCAACTGGCTGAGATCAGGCCGTGATCCCCATACTCTGCAAGCCCTGCCAAAGCAGACGCAGGGCGAGCAGAGTAACAACGACCCTGAACGCCTGTTTAAACCACTCACCGGGAATACGGTTCAACAATTTAAGACCCATCCAGGTGCCAAACGCACCGCTGGCAATCATCAGAAGCACCAGTGGCAGCCACTGCCAGAAAGCAAAACCCACGGCGGTAAATACGATCGCCTTGAAGGTATGTTGCAGGGTCATGCAGGTGGCAAAGGTACTGGTGAGTTGCAGTTTGCTGTAGTTGTTACGGTGCACAAAACCGGCAACCAGTGGCCCGGTCGCACCGACAAACATGGTCAGAAACGTGGTGAGTGCCCCGGCAAATATTCGCCCGATCGGGCTGAGCTGGCGTTTGCCCGGCTTGTTCCCCCACACCAGAAACAGAATAAAACCCGCCACCGCAAATTGAATCAGGTAGAGCGGCAGCTGCACCACAACCACACTGGCTAATCCAGCACCGAGTACTGCCCCGATACTGAAGTAACGCAGCATGGCCCAGTCGATATGTCGAAAGGTCATCAACATGCGATTGCCGTTTGAGCCCAGCTGCACCAGACCATGCACCGGAATCAGTGCGTTGACGGGGACCAGAGAAGCCATCACCGCCAGTAACAACAGGCCACCGCCGATGCCGACAGCGGCCGTCATAAACGATGTGAAACCGGCAAACGCAATCAGGACGAGCGCCGATGTCAGCGACAGATCGGCAGGTGTCAGCAGTTCAAGCATCATGAGTCCGGTATCCTTGTGGGCCAATCAGCGTCAGCGCCGCGTCGGTTTTTGCTGGTGTTGATGAGAAGACGATGCGGGCGGATGCGGGCGTTTATGTGGGTTGTGCTGCTGCCCGGTACGTTTTAACCCGGTCTGTTTTAACCAAATACGCTTTAGCCAGGTGAAAGTACCGCTCAGCGCCAGAAAAATCAGCACAATACTGACCGCATCAACCACCCATACGCCAATGCGCCCAAACAGGCGACCGCTGTGCAAGTCCAGGAGCAATCGCTCGCGGGTGATACCTGGCACCGGCTTGTCGCTGTTGAGTTGCGCTGTCAGTTCTTGGGGGAGCGATTCGGGTGTGGCCCAGTCGGCGGTCAGATCAGAGCGGTCAGGCTGCCAACTCCAACTGTTGTTGTCGAGGTAATAGGGTGGGTTTGCCTGCAGCAGCAGGGAGCCATTCTCTGGCGTGTTGTTCGAGGTGTTGTTCGAGGTGTTGTTCGAGGTGTTGTTTGGAGAATGGTGTGTGGCTATCGCCATGGTGCCAATCGCGCTGGCCTGAACCGGCAGATTAGTCAACTCTTCAACCAGTTGACCATCCGGCAGATACAGTGCAATACGATTGTTACACAGCAGGGCGATGGTTTCTTGCCAACGCAGCGCGCCCAATAACGGCTGTTCACAATGGCCAATCGGGCTTTGATCCAGATAGAGGCTATTACCAACCTGACTGACCCAGTGCTTGCCAGTTGCGAAGCCTTGATCAATATCCGTGTCATGGATGCCATACAGCCAGGCCACCCAGGACGAATAAACCGGTGTCTTGGCCCAGCCCAAAGACTGGCTGTGATTAATCAGGATGCCGGTGATCGCCAGCATCAGGATCACCGGCAGAATAATCAAACCGCTGCGGCGATGCCAGTGAATCAGAAAGGGAACGAGTTTCAAAACAGGGCCTGTAATCGGGTGTCGTCGGGGTGGGTCAGGGCTTGCTGGCGGCCTGATTGTGGCTGACCCCGGTTTGCTCTGCAAGGTACAGCGCCAGACGGGCGACATTGGTGACGGCACGTACCGACAATGTGGCACCGGTAATGCCGTCAATGTGGCTGCTTAACTGCTGTGTTTCATCCAGCCGGGCACCGCTAAACTGGTCGGTAAAAAACGGATAGCGGACTTCCCATCCCCGGGATTCAAGAAAGGCCAGCACCGAGACTGACTGTATCGTATCGTCAACCACCACAACCCCGATCGTAATTGGCCGCTCCTTGCCAATTTCTTCCATAATCCAGGCACTGGTTGCCCCGGCTTGCCAGTATCTGACCCGTAGCCCGGAATAGGGATGCCCCAGCAGTTTTGATGCGGCATTCTTGTGTTCGGGCTTGAGCCACAGGGTTTTGGCAGCCGCTTGTTGCTCGCCAAACGTCTGTGACAGAAAGGCTTCCTGACTGAGGTAGTTATCGGCGCTGGCGGCGCTGGCCAGCAGCCACAGGATCAGGCTCCGCAGAGTCAGGCTCCAGAGGATATTATTCAGCTTCACAGTTTTCCCACTCGACATCCGGAATCAGACTTTCGTAGCGGGCATCGGTCAGCGTCATCATAAAGCACACCAGCACTTCCACATCGTCGTCGTCGAGCAAGCTGCCGTCCTGAAGCTCGGTGAGGTTAACCGTGTCGCTGATTTCCGGGTCAGCCCAGGCGACACCGGTTTCCGGATTGAGGCTGTTACTGCTGCCGGTCAGCCAGTGGTCGTAAAACTTGACGACCGTGGCTAATTCATTAAATACACCGTTGTGCATATAGGGTGCGGTGACGGCGACGTTGCGCAGGGTTGGCACCTTGAATTTACCGGCTTCCGTGTCAGCAGTGACGGCGCTGTTGTTAAATTGCAAACCGGTATCAATAAAGCCATCGGTCGAACCATTGGCACTGCGGACGGCAGTGTTAATGGGAACGCCGATGTTGTGGTATTCGTAGCCAGTAAAGGTTTCGCCGCTGCTGCTCTGGCGTTTCAACTGGTGGCAAGTGGCGCAGTTGGTGAATTGCTGGGAAAAAAACAGCACCTTGCCTGAGGCGACTTTAGAGATGACGCCATAGTCGTAATAATCCGGGTCATCTGAATCCAGTAATGAACGATCGTACTTGGAATCGAACGGTGCAAAGGCGTCGGTGGCTTCAAAGCGGGCGATGGCATCGGTCATGGCGTCATAGGCGGTGTCGGTAGCGTCGAATACGTCTGTGCCGTAAAGGGTTTCAAGGGCGGCAATATAGTCTGTATTTTCTAACAGTCGTTCTACTACGCTGGCACGATCCGGCATACCCATTTCAATCGGATTTAATGGCGGGCCACCAGCCTGGTCGGCCAGGGTGGTGGCCCGGCCATCATGGAACTGGCCGCCAAGCCAACCACTGTAATCGGATTGCTGGCTATTGAAGCGGGTACGGCTGCCGTTGTGAAAATCGGGTGTCTGTGAGGCGTAGGTCACTGTGGGGGCGTTACGGTCACCCAGTGAAACACCGTCATCACCGATGGAAACAGCGGCGGTCTGGTCACTGTCGTTTTTGCGACTGTCGGTAAATGCCTGAGCGACATCGTGGCAGCTGGCACAAGACTGGGTACGGTTAAACGACAGACTGACATCGTTAAACAGGCTTTCACCCAGAGCTTCCTTGCTGTCAAAAGCGGGGCTGGAAGAATCGGATGACCCACCACAGCTGCTCAGTAATAGCGCCAATAATACAGTTAGATACTTTCTCACGACGGCTCCAATTTCACCCCGCTCCATTGGGGAATGTTCAGGTTGATGGCTTTGCGATTGTCTTGCTGCAATCTGTCTAGGAGTCTACCACGCAGTCATCATGTTGCTAAAGGTAATGCAAGTTCGAGTCTATTTGTAAATCATTTGCATTAGTAATATGATCCCGGTCAACTTCAATCGGAACTATTCCGTTTTACTGTAAGTGCGGATGTTTTCCGTAAGACGGATAAACCGTCGACTTTGCCTTATTTTCAGACAGGAGTGTTGAATGATGAAATTGACCTCGCTTGCTGCGGCTATCGCCGTAACGTCCATGTTGACGGCCTGTGGTGGTGGTAGCTCAAGCAGTTCCACGGATGCGGATGACGCTCAGGCGACCGCCGTCATTAACGTGGCTAACGTCAGTAAAGTGTTGGAAACCAATGCGGATATCGCACTGGCAACCTACAGCGATGCCGTTGACACCGCTATTGAGTTACAGACTGCGCTGCAAACCTTCCGTGAAAACCCAACCGAAGAAAATTTTGTTGCCGCCAAAACAGCCTGGCTGGTAGCGCGTGAGCCTTATGGGCAGACCGAAGTTTATCGCTTCCGCCTGAGCCCGATTGACTCCACCGACTACAGCTCGGAAGACGGCCCGGAAGGTGACATCAATGCCTGGCCATTAGGTGAGGCCCTGATCGATTACGTGCAGACCAACGATACGGATTTTGGTACTGATCAGGTGGGCGTAACCGCCAACGCCGCTGGTATTAATGGTGGTGGTGCCTTGACGGCAGCCGGTGCGGAAGATCAGTCGAATAACATCATTGGCAATACCAGCATCGACATTAGCGCCGACCTGCTGGCTAATACCGCCACCGCTGATGACGAGCACGACGTGATTGCCGGATACCACGCCATTGAGTTCTTGCTGTGGGGCCAGGATCTGAACAATGATGGTGAAACCACTGATGGTACGGATCGTGATGAGGCGGTGAAAGCCAATACCGCTACTAACTACGCGGAAGGTGGTGATCGTCCTCTGAGCGATCTGGCTGAGGGTTACTCTGAGACCGACACTTACGACAGCAGCAATTTGTCCAACCGTCGTCACAAATTTATGGAAATGGCCGTACAGAAGCTGATCGACGATTTAACCACAGTCCGTGACGGCTGGGCCGAAGGCGCTTCATACCGCACTGCTTTTACCACCATCAGCACCGAAGACGAAGCCAAGCAGAAACTGGCCGAAATCCTCACCGGGATGGGCACTTTGTCTGAAGGTGAATTGGCCGGCGAGCGGATGCAGATTGCCTTTTCTTCCAACTCTCAGGAAGACGAACATTCCTGCTTCTCGGATAACACTCACCGTGATATCTGGCTGGATGCCGAGGGTGTTTCCAACAGCTACTACGGTGAATACGCCGGTTACGACAGCACGCTGGATGGCACAGATGACGTTACTACCAACGCAGTCAGCGGTTATGGTCTTGATGATTATCTGGCTGATGCCGATTTGACGGAACTGGCCAGCAGCATGGAAGCGGCTTTGGCCACGACTCAAACGGCTTATGTGGCAATCGATACTCTGGCCCGTGCCGGTACGCCTTTTGACGTCCAGATCATTGAAGCGACCAGCAGTGAACCAGCCTACGATGCCATCAAGGCATTGAACGCTCAGTCATCGGTGATTGCGGATGTGGCTGACGCGCTGGATATTGACGGCGAAACGGTTGTGGATGTGGATGCCTCTGAGTGTGATACTTCTGATCCAACCACTGAGTGTTAATATCGATGGTTGATCACCTGTTAGCAGGGGCTGAGTAATGCGCAGTCTCTGTTTTCACCATAAGCCGGGCTTGTCCCGGCTTTTTGGCGTTTGTGTTCTGGCCGTGCTGATGGCTTCAACCAGTGGTTGTTCCGATACCGAGGTGCCGCCACCTGATCCTGCTGAAGCCAGGCCGGGTGGCGATGCGACGACGTCGATAATCCCGTTTCCGGCATTGGACAAGGTGACGCCGAACTTGCCCGATGACGAGCGGCCGCAGTTTTATGCGGGCCGGGCGCTGGCGCACCAGCCTTGGGTCAAGGCACCGACGATTACCGATGCCCGTGATGGCCTGGGGCCGATTTATAACGCTCGCGGCTGTCTGGCCTGCCATATTCGTGGTGGTAAAAGCCGGATGCCAGACGATTCCGAAACGCCCTTGTTTGGGCCACTGGTACGTATGAGTGTGGTGCTGGATGATGCCGCTGCCATGACTGCGGCGGCCAATAGTCACGCTGGAGTGATACCGGATCCTGTTTATGGTGACCAGTTACAAACCCAGTCCATTGCCCTGTTGCATCAGTTGCGCCAGGCCTCGCCGGTCGCTATAGCGGAGCAACAGCAGGTAGCGCCGGAAGCGTATGCTTATGTGAAATGGCATGAACAGGCCTTTGTATATCCGGATGGCCGTCAGATAACACTGCGCAAACCCGAGCTGGATCTGCGTTACGTGGCTTATGGCGCGTTTGATACGAACACCCGTTTCAGCTTGAGAAACGCGCCGCCGATTCATGGCATGGGGTTGCTGGAGCTGATTCCGCAGGCTGATCTGGAGGCTCTGGCCGATCCGGATGATGCCGACGGTGATGGTATCTCGGGCCGTCAGAACCGGGTTTGGGACGCCAGAAGCCAACGCTGGCAAGCGGGTCGTTTTGGCCACAAGGCCAATCGCTCCAATATGGATATGATCGTTGCTTCCGCATTTGCCAACGATATTGGTATCAGTAATCCACTGTTTCCGTTCCAGCCCTGTACTGAGCAGCAGCCGCTGTGCCAAAAGCAAAGAAATGGAAATAATAGTCAGGGATTAGAACTACCTGATAATCTTTTGCGCCTGGTCACGAATTTCACTCGCAATCTGGGTGTTCCCACACGCCGGAATGTTGATAATGCCGATGTCCGGAAAGGACGACCCTTTTTTTACACCAGCGGCTGTGCCGCTTGCCATCAGCCGGGCTATACCACGGCGGCCAGTAGTGCACAGCCACATTTGGGTAACCAACGTATCTGGCCGTACACCGACTTGCTGCTGCACGACATGGGGCCGGAACTGGCTGACGGGCGTCCAGACTTTGCTGCCAGCGGTAGCGAATGGCGTACCGCGCCGCTGTGGGGAACCGGTTTGATGGGGCAGGTCAACGGCAGCAAGCAGTATTTGCATGATGGCCGCGCCAGCAGCATAGAGGAAGCGATTCTCTGGCATGGCGGTGAAGCACTGGCGGCCCGGCAGAGATTTACCCATTTAAGCGCCGCAGAGCGCCGTTATCTGATCCAGTTTGTTGAGTCACTCTAGGAGTCTGCAGGACTTGGGCGTTCGTCGCGAGGGAAAGACTGGTTTGAGCGATTTTTTGCGCAAAAAAGAGCCAGATTCAGCTATCCCGTAGTAGAGCAGTCCTAAGCCCGATAGATTCCTAGCTATCTGCTAGATGGGAGAACCCGAATGTCAGTGAATTCTGTTTCACAACGATTACTTCAAGATCCGTCCCGACGGCGTTTGCTGGGCGGGGTGGCCGGTAGCTTGGCTGCTTCTGCGTTGCTGCCGGGATCGGCCTGGTCGTCAACGCTTGCTGGCGACCAGGCAACCAGCGCCGGCTCGGAAGTCTGGATCAGTGCCGAAGGTAATGGCGACGAAGGCTATTTTGCCAGCTGGATTGTCGATGGCGAACACCGGGCCGATGTGCATTCTGCCATCAGTGGTTTTCGCGGACATGGCCTGGCGCAACACCCGCAACGTGCGGATATTGCCGTGATGTTTGCCCGTCGTCCAGGCACCCAGGCACTGGTGATCAACCTGCTGGACGGCACGGTGGACAGCCTGATCGACTGTGCCGAAGGCCATCATATGCACGGTCATGGCTGTTTCAGCCCTGATGGCCAACAGCTACTGACGACGGAATCGGATTACCGCAGCGGCACTGGCAAGTTGATGGTACGTAACACCCGCAATTGGCAGGTCGAGGCCGAATATCTGACCCATGGTATTGGCCCGCATGATGTTCACGTAATGCCGGACGGCAAATCCCTGGTGGTCGCCAACGGCGGTTTGCTTACTCACCCGGATAGCGGTCGCAAGATCCTCAACCTTGACACCATGGATCCATCGCTGGTGTATCTGTCACTTTATAACGGTGAAGTGATCAGCCAGCACCGCTTGCCGGAAAGCAAAGCCAGTATTCGCCACTTGGCCCTGGCGGACGATGGCACCGTGGCAATTGCGACCCAGTTGCAGCGCCCGGCGATGAGCAGTAATACGCTGGTGCCGCTGGCGGCGGTACATCAGCCAGGTCAGCCGCTGATTGCTCTGGAAGGCCCGGATGCTCTGATTCACAAATTTGATGACTACATGGGCAGTACCGTGCTGCATAACGGCGAGCGCATTGCGGCGTTTTCCAGTCCTCGAGGAGACCTGGTAGCGTTCTGGCACCTGGACAGCCATCAGCTGGTCGGCTATCACGCCTTTTTTGATGTCTGTGGCCTGACGGTCAGTCGTGACCAGAAATATTTTGTTTTGAGTAATTCGAATGGCGACGTGCGCATGATTGATGCGCGCAGCCTGAAAGAAGACCGGGCCATGCGGCGCTCATTTGCCGGACGCCATTGGGATAACCATATGTTCACCTTCACCTTACCAGACCAGTCCGTATGACATTAATAAAGAGAACAACCCTCTTCAAATCTGCCTCTCTCTGGTTCTGCCTGGGCGCTTGCCTGAGTCTGGCCAGCTGCGGTGGCAGTCGTGAAAACGATGCAGCAGTATTGTCCGAAGGCTCGTTGGCATTGGCGCTGGAGCAAGTGATTGATGGCACGGTCATTGTTGCCAGTGAGCAATTTGCCAGCGACGTCAGTCACTTCAACAGCAGCATCGACAGCTTTTGTGCTGCTCCGGATGCGTCTGGCCTGAGCCAGCTCCAGGCCGACTGGAAAACCATGGCGAATGCCTGGTACCAGCTGGTGCCTTTCAACTTTGGCCCGCTGTACGATGACACGGTGTTTCCTGCCTATCAGTACATCGATTCCTTCCGCGTACGGGGAACCAACTACACCGCTACGGTGCGAACCCTGATCAAGAACCTGATCACTGCCGACACCGATGTCAGCAGCAGCTACTTTGACACCAGGACGTTCCAGTATGTTGGTCTGTTGCCTCTGGAAGTGACGGTATTCGAAACCGCTAGCGGCCAAAGCCCGCTGGCAGCAGATATCGTCACCGAGTTCCAGCAGCAGCCGCGCAAGTGCGCAGTGATGGCCGGTCTGGCAGGCAGTTTGCAAAATCGCGCCGACTACGTGGTGAATGGCTGGACGGCTGATCATCTTGAATCCGGTACGCCTTACCGAGACTTGTTTCTGAGCGGCGATCTGGATGATGGCTCGGAGCCGCTGACAGCATTGATTTCTGCCGTACAGAGTTATCTGGATTACTTGCAACAACGCGATACGGTCAGCAATGTCGCGGCCTTGTCGGGCAATGCCTGGCCTGAAATGCAAGCCAGTATCGATGTGATTCGCGACACGCTGGACGGCTCAGAGGCTACTACCGTGAGTTTGCTGGAGCTGATCGAGTCAGCAGGCAATATCGCCGAAGCCAACACCGTCCGCAGCAACCTGGCCCAGGCCAGTGATGCCATTAGTGATCAGGACGCCACGACGTTTAACAGCATGGCAGCAGCGCTGGATGGCAACTTCAAGCGTGAAATTCCCAACGGGCTGGATGTCAGCCTTGGCATCAATTTCAGTGATGGCGACTGAAATAGCGACCGAATTTAACCTAGATACCTTGAGCAGGATACCGTAATGAAATACACCCTGGCCCCTCTGGCGCTGATTGCCGCGACAGGATTTGTTACCCCGGCACAGGCTGCCGATGACCAGCAAAATACCATTCGCCAGCTGGAGCAACGTATCCAGCAGCTGGAAGACACACTGAACAGCCGTATGGAAATGATGGCCGATGCAATCGATGCCCAACAGCAAGCATCAGCATTAAGTAAGGTTCACTTTGGTGGTTATGGCGAACTGAATTATCAAAACCTCAGTGCCGATGGCGTTGATGACAAGCAGATAGACTTCCGTCGCTGGATTCTGTTTGTTGGGTACGACTTTTCTGACCGGGTGCATTTTCACTCAGAATTCGAAGTGGAGCATACCGTTGTTCCCGGTTCTGATGGCGAAGGCGCCGTTGAGCTGGAGCAGGCGTTTTTGCAATTTGACCTGTCCGATACACAACAGTTGAAGACCGGTATCCAGCTGGTGCCGGTAGGCATCGTGAACGAAACCCATGAGCCAACTACTTATTATGGCGTTGAGCGTCCGGTACTGGAAACCACCATTATACCGACCACCTGGTATGTCGGCGCTATCATGTACAGCCAGCAGTTTTCCAGTGGCCTGAGCTACGACGTGATGCTGTCGGAAGGCATGAAAACCGACGACCCCAGCACCGATGCGGATGCCGATCCGTTTGACCTGAAAGCCGGCAAGCAAAAAACTTCCAATGCCGATGCCTTTGATCTGGCAACTACCGTGCGCGTGCGTTACACCGGTGTCAGTGGCCTGGAGCTGGCGGCGTATGCCCAGTACCAGCCTGACCTGGACCAGAGCGCAGTAGAATCCTACGCCGACTCGGCCACCTTGCTGGGTGGCCATCTGGTGTATCAGCTGAACGATGTCACGATCAAAGGGATGTACGCCCGTTGGGATTTGGCTGGTGACGCTGCCGAAGCCGCAGGTAAACAGGTGCAGGATGGTGGCCAGCTGGAAGTTTCCTGGAGACCGATTGCAGCGGTTGGTGTGTTTGCCCGTCATACTGCCTGGTCGCAGGTGGAAGACGAGAACCAGACCCAGTTTAATGCTGGTGTGAATTATTATCCGGTTGCGGATGTTGTCTTCAAGTTTGATTATCAGCTGCAGAACGAAGCAGCGGGCAACACCGATGGCTTCTACCTGGGCATGGGCTACCAGTTCTGATATTCACTGAAATTGAATAGCAGCAACCGAACCCACCCACCGGCTGACGCCGGTGGGTGGCTGGTTTCCGGGTTTTTGACATTCAGGGGTTGAGGTTCAGGGGTTGAGGTTCAGGGTTGCAGATGAATACGCAGCAGCCGACTGGTATTGGAGGTTGGTAAACGCAGTATGCCAATGCTTTGGTCGGCGGTGCTGCTGAGCGATTCTGGTCGCCCGGTTTGATGCTTCAGAAACTGCGGGTCGGCATCGGCTGTGTGAACCACCGCGGTGTTGTTATCACTGCGATCCTTGTTATTTTCTCCATTGCCCTCCCCATCGCCTTTTCTGTGGCTCATATTCCCTGTCGTCAGACTGGCGAGTCGGTGTTTAGCCGCCGCTGTGACTGCAAGCCTGTCGTTCAACGCCACCAATTGCCAAGTGGACGCGGCTGGCTGACTCAACCGCTGCTGGAGAAATGTAATGGTCTCCGGGTAGGGGTGGCCAATCAGTACTGCCTTGCCATATTTGCTGGCAATCGCGACGGCCTTGTCAAACTGCCGCGCCAGTGCTTCTGCAGAGCGATCGTTATCGAGAAAGACATCTCTTCCCAGTACTGGCACACCTGCCTGCAACGCTGCTTGTCTGGCACAGGTGGCGGTTGTGGTACGGCTGTCGATAAAAAACAGCTGGCGTTGGCGGGCGATTGCCATGACCCAGCCCATGCGTTCACAGTCTTGGGTCAGCAAGCTGCCCATATGATTATTCAGGCCGCTGACGGCGGGAATGGCGTCAAGGTCTGCGTTTAATGTGGCGTCAAACTCGTCTTTACTCATCTCCGGGTACAGCCCGCCAGGGCCCAGTTTGGCACCGGATTTATTCGCCATCGGCGCGTGTAACAGCACGGTGTGCCCCTGTGCTGCGGCTTTTGCTGCGAGTCGGGCGGCGTAAGGGGTGTGTGGCAAAAATGCCATATTCACTGGCGCGGGCAGCGTCAGCAGTTGTTCACCCAGCGCGCGGTTGTTGCCGATATCATCAATCACCAGCAACAGATCGGCGGCGCTGGCCGGGAAACCCCAGCAGCACAGCCACAGTGTCAGGCATAAACGTTGTGCCGTCATGGTTAATCAGATCCCCAGCGAGGCACTCACGGTTACTGGCTGGCCCCCAGAATGGTCATGCCGCGCAACAGGGTATGGGCCTCGTAGAGCTGGAAATCTTTTAATAACTGGTCGGCGCTCGCGTCTGCGGCGTCAGACTTTGACGTATTGACGGTCGTGGCGGGCTGGCCTTTTTGTGGGTTGACCAGGTGTCCGCGCAAGTCGGCTTCCTTAAAGGTGCGATTGCGCGCGCGCGGGGTGACATCACTCTGCTCGACCCAGATATCAGGCACGATGCCCTTGGCCTGAATGGAACGACCGTTAGGGGTGAAGTAGCGCGCCGTGGTCAGTTTGACCGCCTTGTTGTCGGCCAGCGGCAAGACGGTTTGCACCGATCCCTTGCCAAACGACTGGGTGCCCACGACGACAGCACGCTGCTGATCCTGCAGCGCACCAGCTACAATTTCGGAGGCCGAGGCAGAACCGCCATTGATCAGCACAATCAGCGGCAGGGCACCGGCGACGGTTTCCTGCTTGGCGGAGAAGCTCATTTCTGCACTGTCTACCCGGCCTTTGGTGTAGACGATCAGACCACTGTCCATAAAGGCATCGCAGACATCGACGGCGGCATCAAGCACGCCACCAGGATTGTTGCGCAGATCCAGAATCAGTCCCTTGATGCTGTGATCGGCTTGCCACTGCGATAAGGTGCGTACCAGTTCGGCACCGGTCTGCTCCTGAAACTGGGTGATGCGGATATAGCCGATATCATCACTGAGCAGCTCGGAACGCACACTGCGAACCTTGATTTCATCGCGTATCAGGGTAAAGGTCAGTATGTTGGGTTCGTCCTGACGGCGTATTTCCAGGGTGATTTCGGAGCCGGGTTCGCCCCGCATTTTTTCAATGGCATCTCCTAGTGACATGCCTATTACGGCTTCGCCATCAAGGCTGACAATCAGATCGCCAGCCTTGATGCCGGCGTTGGCTGCGGGAGTATCGTCGATCGGAGTGACGACCATAATCATGCCATCCTGTTGTCCGACTTCCATGCCCAGGCCACCAAACTTACCGGAGGTGGTTTCCTGTAATTCGGCGAAATCGTCGGGCTGTAAATACACCGAGTGGGGGTCGAGTGCGGTCAGCATGCCATTGATGGCATAGCCGAACAGGGTCTCGTCATCGACTTCTTCTACATAGGCGCTGCGAATACGTTCAAACACCTCGGCGAAGTTTCTCAGTTCATCCAGGGGAAGAGCGCCTTGCGGTGCTACCGCAGGGGTCGGTTCACTGGCGGCGGAAAGTGGTTGTTCGGCGTATACCGGGGCGGACAAGGCCAGCGCCAGCGACAGTGCAGTGGCAGCGGAAACAATAGCGTGCATGAAGGTTCTCGTAGTCGTCAGTGATCGAAGCATGGCACAAAAGCGGGAAGCTGTTAACGCAGACTCCCGATCGGCGGCGGAGTTTCAATTCCCCTTGTGTCCTGGTTCCTGGTGAAAGTTACTTTTTGACCAGCCAGGCGGAAGGATCCTGTGGTTTGCCACGGTAGCGGATTTCAAAATACAGACGCGGTTCCTGCAGTCCGCCACTACGGCCGACAGCACCGATAACATCACCTTGATTGACCCAAGCTCCAACGTCATACATCAGCGTCTGATTGTGAGCATAGAGGGTCATGTAGCCATCGCCATGGTCGAGGATCATCAGCAGGCCAAAGCCACGCAGCCAATCGGAATAGACGACTCGGCCGTGGTGTACGGCACGAATGCTGGTGCCTTCGGGGGCAGCTATCAGCCAGCCTTCCCAGCGGCCGACTCCTTCGGTATTGGGATTGCCATAGGCGGCGATAATACGTCCGGCCAGCGGTCTTGGCAGTTGGTGTTTGAGCACCTTGAAGGGCCGTACATCCTGCTTGCGGGGGCTTTTTTCGACCAGGGTCTGTACTTCGTCAAAGAGAGCTTCGAGACGTTTGCGGTCGGCCTGTTTTTGCGCCAGGCGAGTTTTTTCGCTGCTCATTTGCTGGTTCAGTTGCGCTAGCAGCTTGTTTTGTTTTTGCTTTTGCTCGTTCAGGCGGCTGTTTTTCTGATCCAGTGATTGCTGTGTGGCCTGCAGCTGCTGTTCTTGGGCGACGATGGCGTCGGCGATATGTTCCAGCCGTGCCAGTTCGCTGAGGGTATGGTGGATTTCATCCATGCGGGCCCGATTGAAGTAGCTGAAATAGGTCAGCATACGCTGGGCCTGTTGCGGATCGTCCTGGTTAAGCAACATCTTGATCGGGCTGTCGCCCCCCAGTCGATAGGCGGCCAGCACTTGTTCAGTTAAGCGGGCAGTATGGCCTGTGCGCAGCTCATCGAGCTGCGCTTGATCCTGCCGAAGCTTTTTTAGGCGGTCTTGCTCCTCCTGGAGCAAGCGCCGGGTTTCTTCGATCTTGCGCGACAAGGCACCGATGTCCTGATCGGTGCTGCGTAACGACTCCGCCAGTTTGCTGTGTTCGGCGCTGGCCTGGTTCAGCCATTGCTGAAGTTTGGCAATATCCTGTTTCAATGCCTGTAGCTTGGCAGCATCACCGGATTCTTCGGCAGCAACAGGGAAGACGGCGGCGAGGCTCAGCAAACAGGCCCGCAGCAAGCTGGACAGCGTCGGGGTTTTCATGGTTCAGCGATAGTCCACCAGAGAAGTACCGGTCATTTCGGCGGGTTGCTCCAGGCCCATCATCGCCAGCAAGGTTGGTGCGACATCACACAGCCTGCCAGGATGGATAGCACCCTGTTCCCGCTCGTTAACGTAGACCAGATTGACCGGGCCGGTGGTGTGTTGGGTCATGGCACGACCCTGATCGTCGAGCATTTGTTCGGCATTGCCATGGTCGGCGGTGATCAGGCATTCGCCACCGACTTCGAGAATGGCACTGGTGACGGCTTCGAGGGCAGTATCAATGGCTTCGGCGGCCTTGACGGCGGCATCAAAAATACCCGTGTGACCAACCATATCGCCATTGGCATAGTTACAGACAATCAGATCGTAGCCGCCATTTTTGATGGCATCGACCAGTTTTTCGGTCACTTCCGGCGCGCTCATTTCCGGTTGCAGGTCGTAGGTTGCAACGCTGGGCGAGTTGACCAGAATACGGGTTTCTCCGGCGTATTCGGCTTCTTGACCGCCAGAAAAGAAAAAGGTGACGTGGGCGTATTTTTCCGTTTCGGCAATTCGCAGCTGCTTCATACCCAGATTGGCAATGTATTCTCCCAGGCCGTTGCTCAGGGCTTCGGGCGGGAAGGCGCAGCTGGCATCGATACTGGCGGCGTATTCGGTCAGCATGACAAAATCACTCAGGGCTGGCCGTATTGCACGTTCAAAGCCGCTGAATTCGTCGCCTTCGACAAAGGCCCGGGTCAGTTCACGGGAACGATCCGGGCGGAAGTTGAAACAGATAATGGCATCGCCATCCTGTACGGGGGCCGGTTCGCCAATCCGGGTCGCGGTGACAAATTCGTCGTTTTCATCGCGCTCGTAGGCTGCCTGCAGGGCATCGCTACCATGGCTCGCGGTGTATTGGGCTGTGCCGGTGGTCATCAGGTCGTAGGCGGTCTGTACCCGATCCCAGCGGTTGTCTCTATCCATCGCAAAGTAGCGACCGACAATGCCGGTCAGGCGAGCGTTGCCCAGGGCGGCGCATTTGGCTTCGATTTTGGCAATAGACTCCGCAGCAGAGCGGGGTGGCGTATCACGACCGTCGAGAATGCCAGTGACACAGACCTTGCTAATGCCTCGGGCGCTGGCCATATCCAGCAACGCCACCAAGTGATCTTCATGGCTGTGGACACCGCCGGGAGACAGTAACCCGGTAAAGTGCACTGCACCGCCCGCAGCTTTAGCCTTGTCCATGGCTGCCACCAACGCCGGGTTTTGCTGTAGCTCGCCATCAACAATGGCTTTGTTGATGCGAGTAAAATTCTGATACACGATGCGGCCAGCCCCCAGGTTCATATGACCCACTTCGGAGTTGCCCATCTGGCCATCCGGCAAGCCAACGGCTTCACCGGACGTCTGGATCAGGGTATTGGGGAAAACATCCAGCAAGCGATCCCAGGTTGGCGTGTTGGCATTGGCAATGGCGTTGTTGTCGGTTTCTGCCCGATAACCCCAGCCATCAAGAATGATTAATGCAACAGGTGTGGGACGCTTGTTCATGATTCGGCACCGTGGGTAATTTTCAGATGGCCCTGATTGTACTGAAAGCCAGCTACTGATCCCAGTGCGCAGCGTTGTTCCGCGAGATGATCGGCTATTTATGTGTGATGGATGTGCCCTTGATATGCCATTGATGTGCCATTGATGCACGGCGGCATGCCATGGCCTGTGAATCTGAACGGTTGCACAGCCCATTGATATTGCTGTTGCGGCTGTTGTCACAAATAGTCCGTTATCGGCTGTTATCTTGCTGCTGTTTTGATACTACATAGTGCTGCTTCCAGCCCTTGAGAGGCGGGACAGTAGCGCGGTCAGGAGTTATACTCCGGGCCTGATTTTTCTGGCAATGACGAGAATTATGGAACAGGTGTTCGAATTTATTGGTAACCACTGGTGGCTGGTGGCTATCTGGGGCGCATTTATGGCGGCCCTGTTGCTTGACAACAAACATCGTAGCGGCGCTTCGGTTTCTCCGGCTCAGGCGACCCAATTAATTAATCGTGAAGACGCGATTGTCGTTGATATTCGGGATAAAAAAGAGTTCAGCGGTGGCCATCTGGCCAATGCCCGCAACATTCCGTTTGCCGAGCTGGCCAAGCGGATGAACGAGCTGAATGCCCATAAAGACCATCCGATTGTATTGGTGTGCAAAACCGGTACGACGGTGTCGGTGGCAGCCAAGATGCTCAAGGAAAAAGGCTTCAACACCGTACGTCTTGCCGGCGGCATGATGGAGTGGAGTGCACAGAACCTTCCGGTAGTACGTAAATAACCCAGGAAATACTTATGTCTGAGAATCAACAACCACAGTTTGCTCTGCAACGTGTATACGTCAAAGACGCTTCGATCGAAGTGCCCAACGCGCCAATTGTGTTTACCAAAGAGTGGAAGCCAGAAATCAAGCTGGATCTGAACACCGGTGCCCGTCGTGTCGACGACAGCCATTTTGAGGTGTTTGTCAAAGTAACCGCAACCGCAAAACTGGCGGATGACGAAACGGCTTTTCTGGTCGAAGTCATGCAGTGTGGCCTGTTCCTGGCCGACAATATTCCAGAAGAACAACTGAAGCCGATGATGGGTGCCATGTGCCCGAACATCCTGTTTCCATACCTGCGTGAGTCGGTTGACGGACTGGTACTGAAAGGTGGTTTCCCGGCGTTGATGCTGGCACCGATCAACTTCGATGCCCTGTTTGCCCAGCGTATGCAGCAGGAAGCTGAACAGGCTGCAGCTGAAACCGCACCGGAAGCAACTCATTAAACATTGGTTTTAAGCAATGTTTTTGCTGAGTGGTTTGACCGATAGAACGCCTGGCTTGTGCCGGGCGTTTTTTGTTGATCAGGGACAGGCTGCGTCAAATAATTGAGAACGCTCCCTGATTATTGAGTGTTGTTGAGTACAAGGTTCCGGTTTTATTTTAGACGCCTTGAAATGTTATATATCCGGGAAGCCATACAGATCTCCAATCAACAGGGTGCCGAAGCTCTGCTGATCGGAGGTCAGAGTGTTCGCTAAAGGAGTACCTCGAATAAACCCGCAGCTCCCATGCCACCACCAATACACATGGTGACTACGACGTAGCGGACGCCACGACGACGTCCTTCGATCAGGGCATGGCCAACCAGCCGTGAACCCGTCACCCCATAGGGGTGGCCAACGGCAATGGCACCACCGTTGACGTTCAGACGATCAGCCGGAATCCCCAGACGTTCCTGGCAGTACAGTACCTGTACGGCAAAAGCTTCGTTGAGCTCCCACAGACCAATGTCGTCAACCGTCAAACCTGCTTTGGCGAGCAGTTTCGGAATGGCGAACACCGGGCCAATGCCCATTTCATCCGGCTCACAGCCACTGACCTGGAAGCCACGATAAATCCCCATTGGCTTCAGACCCTTGCTTTTTGCCAGATCGCTGTTCATCACCACACAAGCTGAGGCACCATCGGAAAGTTGGCTGGCATTCCCGGCGGTAACCGTGCCGCTGGGTTTGACCGTGCGAATGCTGGCGACGGTTTCCAGAGTTGTACCGGGACGAATGCCTTCGTCACGATCGACAGTGACGGTACGGGTCGCGACCTGACCATCGGGCAAACTGACGGCCATGGTGGTTGTGATTGGTACGATTTCTTTGTCAAAACGGCCATCGATCTGTGCCTGAGTGGCCAGTTGCTGACTGCGGGCACCGTATTCATCCTGACGTTCACGGCTGATGCCGTAACGCTTGGCGACCACTTCTGCGGTGTCGAGCATACCCCAGTAAACCGCAGGCTGATGTTCGGACAGCCAAGGTTCTTCTTGGTTGAAGGTATTGGTGTGCGATTGCACCAATGTGATGGATTCAACACCTCCGGCAACGTAGACATCGCCTTCTCCGGCGACAATACGTTGTGCTGCCATGGCAATGGATTGCAGTCCGGTAGAGCAGAAGCGGTTGATGGTCAAGCCGGCGGTGGTGACCGGACAGCCGGCTCGCAGGGCAATCAGGCGAGCCATATTCATGCCTGCCGGACCTTCGAGAAAGGAGCTGCCGAAAATTACATCTTCAACGTCTTTATGCTCAATCCCGGCGCGCTGGATCGCATGGTCAACAACGTGAGCACCCAGAGTCACCGGATGAGTCATGTTGAAACTGCCGCGAAATGATTTGGCCAGCCCGGTACGGGCAGTGGATACAATAACGGCGTCAGTCATACAGCCTCCGGTGCTTGAACGTTAAAAAGGGACTCTCCACTAGCCGCAAGACGGCTTAATAGCGGGGCCGGACTCCAGAAATCATCAGCTTTCTGATAGGTGGGGCCGTTGGCAAAACGGCTCATAGTGGTTAATACATCAACCAGGCCACGCTGTTGTGCCTGGAACATAGGGCCACCGCGCCAGGTCGGGAAGCCGTAACCGGCGGTATAAACCACATCAATATCGGAAGCCCGCTGAGCGATACCTTCTTCCAGAATACGGGCACCCTCATTGACCAGAGCCAGTGACAGGCGTCCGACAATTTCTTCATCGCTGATAAAACGGCGTTGTAATCCCAGTCGTGCTGATTCAGCAATAACGGCTGAGTTGACTTCTTCACTGGGCACCGGAGCGCGTTGACCAGGGATATAGTCGTACCAGCCACGGCCAACTTTCTGGCCAAAACGCCCCATGGCCTCGACTTCAATAAAACAGCGCGAATACACCAGCTGAGGATGATTGGAGAGGTGTTGCTCACGGATTTTGCCACCCAAGTCGTTGCCTGCCATATCACACATGCGGAAAGGACCCATGGCCATCCCCCATTTTTCCATAGCGCTGTCAATTTGTTGAGGCAGAGCACCTTCATCCAGCAGCATACCGGCCTGCATCAGGTAGGGTTGCAGCATGCGGTTGCCAATAAACCCCTCACAAACGCCGGAAACCACGGAGGTTTTGCCTATCTTCTTGCCCAGTGTCAGTACGGTTGCCATGACTTTCGCAGAGGTGAGGTCGCCCTGAACAATTTCCAGCAATTTCATAATGTGTGCGGGGCTGAAGAAGTGCAGGCCGACAACGCTTTGCGGACGCCTGGTGAATTGGGCAATCCGGTTGACGTCTAGCATGGAGGTGTTGGTGGCGAGAATCGCTTCGGGTTTGGCGATGGCATCCAGGCGTTCGAACACCTGGCACTTGACTGCTATGTCTTCAAAAACAGCCTCGATAATCAGGTCACAGTCAGAGACAGCGCTGTAATCGGTTGCGCCGGAAATCAGGGCGGTGTTGGCTGCGGCTTTTTCTGCACTCAACTTGCCACGTTTGGCAGAGCCTTCGTAGTGATCACGAATGGTGGTCAGTGCCCGTGCCAGAGCGGTGTCATCGCGTTCAACCAATACCACTGGAATACCGGCGTTGGCCATGGCCATGGCAATGCCGGTACCCATGGTGCCACCACCAATAACGGCCGTTGTGTTCAGCGGCAGGGGCTTGACCTGTTGTGCTTTGCCGGGTGGGGTCAACGCCTTGCGTTCGGCCAGGAAAACATGGCGCAACCCTTCAAATTGAGGGCTGTTGCGCAAGTTGCGGAAGGTATTGGATTCCTGTTCCTGACCCCTGTGAAAGGATTTCAGGGTGGCTGCCTCGACACAGTCAACACAGTCCAGTGGTGCAGTTGATGCGCCGGGTTGCAGTCGCAGAGTGCTGCGTGTATAGGCAAAAAAAGCCTGGGCATTGTCCATATTGCACGGCCGTTTGCCGGTACGGGAAATAGTGCCGGCTGTAGCCAGAGTGGCGGCGAGCGTGATCGCTTGTGCTTCGACGTCGTCCGTTGTGACTGCGTCAAACAGACCACTCCCTGCCAGGGTGTCGGCACGGAAGGTACGACCGCTTAGGATCATATTGAGGGCTTTTTCCGGGCCCGTCAGGCGCGGCAAGCGCTGGGTGCCACCGGCACCGGGAACCAGGCCAAGGTGTACTTCGGGCAGGCCAACCTGGGTTGCACAGTGGGCCACCCGAGCGTGACAGGCCAGTGCCAGTTCCAGTCCGCCACCCAGTGCCATGCCGTGCAGGGCAGCAACAACCGGTTTGTGACTGGCTTCAATGTGGTCGTGGAGTGCGCGGGGAGACGGTTCCTGATCATTATCAGGTTGGTCAAACTCGGTAATATCACCACCGGCACTGAAACCCCGGCCAGCGCCTTTCAGCACAATGGCATTGACTTGGCTGTCTGACTGAGCTGCAAACAGGGCATTATCCAGATGGCGACGGAGTGGTAACCCTAGCGTGTTCAGCGGCGGCCGATCCAGTGTAATAACTGCTACGCCGTCTGTTACTTGATACAAACTCATATTTTATTGTCCTTATGGTCTGTGAGTTATTTCAGTCAATTACGTTTTCACCCTGGTGTGGTTAATTCAATCGCAATATGTAACTTTAACCGAGTCTAATTTGTGAGGTGTGTCTATGACCCCCTCTTTGTGAGTGGTACGAGTTTTACTGCCATTCAGAGGCCCCGAGTGGGTACCGGATTAAATGGATGGTGCTTTGACTGCTCGAAACTACTGTGCCAAAAGTCAACTGGAATGCTCATTTTTTATTAATAAGCTTATTTTTTATTAATCTTTCCTTGCCTTTTATATTTATCGCTTGCTCTGTTCGTAGATTTTCTCTTCCGCTTCAAACCATTACTGTGCTTTTGGGTGGTAATTATTCAGCCCAAGGAATCTTATATCTTATTTATATATCCATAATACTGGAGAATCCTACGTTTAATTTAAAGGTACTGGAATTAATTTTTATACTTATTTTTAAGTTCTGAGAGAGGATTTTATTGCTTTATTTTAATTTACATCTTAAATAATAAACTCTGGCTTTGATTGATTCTATGATCATTATATTGATATTCCGAAGGGTGCCCCCTCTTTCGTGGGGGGGGCTTTGATGTGAGTGCCGTTTAATCTGTCCACGCTGGTCTGGAATGACAGCCCCTATTTGGTCATTTGTCCAAAAGAATGCTCTCGATATTTCGGGGGGCTACGGTGGAAAAGGTTGGCTGGCAGTATCTCTGTATGTTTGCCTGTCAGCCTTGCATGAGTGGCAATCAGATAAAAATAAGAGGAAGCGCACATGAGTATTCACGTCCAGGTTCCACTGCCCGTTGTCGGGTTGTCCGGATTTGATATCAATCTTACCGAAGAAGAGAAAGGCATTCAGGAAGTCCTGCATCGCTTTGCCCGTGATGTGATGCGTCCTCTTGGTCGTGAAATCGACAGCATGCCTGCAGAAGCAGCCTATTTACCAGGTTCACCTTTCTGGATCTTCCACGCTGAAATGATGAAGTTGGGCCTGGGTCCGGAAGCGATGGCAGGAATGTCGTCAGCAGAAGCTGCGCGCATGGAAGGCATCATCATTGAAGAACTGGCCTGGGGTGATGCTGGTCTGGCAGTGTCAACCGGTGCAGGTGGGCTGCCACTGGAAATGGCCCGTGCCAGTGGTAATCAGGAGCTAATCGACCTGTGTGAAGGCAAGCTCGGTTGCTGGTGTGCAACCCAACCGGATCGGGGATCTGATGGTCTTATTCTCTACCCTGAAGAGCGTCATCCTGGCTCTCGGGGTAACAAGGGAAATTTGCAAGCTACCTTCCGTGGTGACGAGATCATTATTAACGGCCAAACCTCGGCCTGGGTCTCCAATGGGCCGGTCGCCCAGGTTGCACTGGTGGATGTCGTTGCCGACTACGGCAGTGGTTTTTACGATGAAAATGGCAACACCTACGGCTGTAATGTGATTGTTCCTCTGGATATTCAGGGTGTTTCTCGTGGCAAGCCACTGGAGAAGCTGGGCAAGCGTTCGCTGCCTCAAGGTGAAATATATTTTGATAATGTCCGCGTGCCAGCCCGTTTTGCGGTGGCAACACGTGATGACTATGATCTGAAACATGCCTATGCCTGGGCGCAAGCTGGTACCGCAATGAGCCATATTGCTTCCGGTTTGGCCCGTGCTGCTTTTGAACTGGCTCTGGCTTATATTCACGAGCGTAAGCAGGGTGGTACTGTTCTGGCATCGCATCAGCTGACGCAATATCGCATCGGTGGTATCGGCACCAAGGTTGAGGCTATTCGAGCCATGGCTCGACATGTTGCCAACTACACCAAATGTTCACCGCGCCCTCATCCTTATTTTACGGCGTCTGGCAAGGCATTTACCTGCAGCGAAATGTTCATCGTTGTAAATGAATCACTGCAGCTTTTTGGTGGCAATGGTCTTACTCGTGAATATCCGATTGAAAAGTTGATGCGTGATGCCCGTGCAATGCAAATTGAGGATGGTGAAAATAGCATTCTACAAATGCATTATGGTCATTTGTTAAGCTGTCTTTACCAGCAAGAAGGCTGGGGTAACGCCTGATTTCCCGGGTTCTGCATTTAATACGATAATAAAAAGAGGAAAATACCTTGAATTCTGAATATCCCGTTGTCGTCTATGGGGCCAGTGGTTATACCGGTCGCCTGATTATGGAACACTTGCGTGATCTCGCTGTTCCTTTTATTGCTGCCGGGCGTAATGCCAAACGTATTGAGGAGTCTTTGCGTCTGGTGCCCGGTATTGAAAATGCTGTTTATAAAATAGTTGAGGTTGACCATACTGTTGAAGATCTTACCCGGTTGTTAACCGGCTGCAAGGTTATTTGTAATACGGTTGGTCCTTTCATGCGTTATAACCTGGAAGTGGCAGAAGCCTGCTTGCGTGCCGGTGTTCATTATCTGGATACAACTGGTGAGCAGTCGGCCATTCTTCAATTGGATGAACACTTCGATAAAGAGTTTGAAAAAGCCGGTCTGGTGATGGTGCCTTCTACTGCCTATATGTATGGTCTGAGTGAGATTGGTGCTCGTTATTGTCTGGAAACACCGGGGGTCGATTCACTGCGTATGCATGGGATTGGCAACGCAGTACCAACTGTGGCGTCAGCACAAACGATTCTGGATGCCATTCGTCATCCGTCCTATTTCCTCAAGGACAACCAGCTGGTTCAGTACAAGGGCATTGAAAATGGCTTGGTCTGTACGCCGTCTGGCGAAGTCTTGGTGACATCCAATTGGGGCGGATCATCCAATCCTCTGTGGTTCAGAAAAGACGGTCGTGTCATTAACTGCAAGATGGATGTGGCGATCTGGAACCAGGAACTTTACAAGAAAGAACTGGAAATAGAGCGTGCCTATAAAGTGCAGCTGCAATGGTTGCCGGAAGAACATCTTATTCCGGTGCTGGATCAGTTGGCCAAAGATGTAACGCCAAGTTCACCTCCGCGTGAATCTCGTACCGTTCATCGTTCCATTGATACCTGTCTGGCAAGCGGTAATAACGTTGCTGTGAAAAGTACGATGTTTTCTACAGGTGGGTATTTGACAACTGGACTGATGCAGGCATATGGCGCACGACGATTGATCCATGAAACGCCGCGTGTAACCGGGTTGCGCTCACCCAGCGAAGTCTTTGGGCATCGTGAATTGATGGGTGCATTACAGAGCTGGGGATATGCCTCGATCAAGGTCGAACGGATCGTTGATCCAGGTACATCCTTCTAATCCCGTTTACAGAGGTAATCATTGTGAATTTCTCAACATTTTCCCTGAATCAGGAAGGCGCGCTCCTGCGAGTTACACTCGAAAATCCGCCAATCAATTTGATGAGCCTGAATATGGTCGAAGAGCTGTTTCAGCTTGCCGGGCGTTTGCATTCGGATCCGAGTGTCAAAGTGGTGCTGTTTGATAGTGCTGATCCAGACTTTTTTATTGCCCATTTTGATATCGAAGACATGGTAAAGGCCAATAGCGATCCATCCAAGGCCAGCAAGTATGCCGATATCAATGCCTTGCAGTCATTGGGATTGTCATGGAAAGCGCTGCCACAGATCACCATTGCCGAAGTGAATGGTTGCTGCCGTGGTGGTGGCCTGGAGTTTATTCTGGCGCTGGATATGCGCTTCGCAACGCTTGACTCTCGTTTTTGTTTCCCGGAAGCCAGTAGTGGTTTCCTGGCAGCTGGTGGTGGTGCAACGTTGACGGCATTGGCAGCAGGCCCAGCGCGGGCTCTGGAATTCCTGCTCAGTTCCCGTGATTTTAATGGTGAAGAAGCTGAACGTTATGGGCTACTCAATCGCGCACTGCCTGCCGCCGAGTTGGATGCCTATCTGGATGACCTGGTGAATCTGCTGTTAGCGCGTTCCACAAGTGTTATTGCCATGCACAAGGCCGTTTTGCAGACGGTTTACGCACCGATGGTTGAACCGGTATTTGCAGGGTTGGGGGCAGAAAACGACGGTATGCGTAAAGGTATGGACAGCGCTGAAATGCAGGCCTGCGTCGCAGCGGCATTGAACATGCCTTTAACACGCGAACAGGAACTGAATTTGCCCGCGACTCTGGCTGGCTTGAATAGCCAAATTTAACGGCTTGATGAGGTGAATATATGGCTATTACTGACTTTTTTGATCGTGGGCACAGCATAAACAAGCAAGCGACAGCCTTTGTTCTGGATGAACAACACTGGAGTTTCGATGATGCTTATGGAATCAGTTGTCAGGTAGCACAGGCCCTGGCCGGCTTGGGCTTGCCCAAGGAAACCAGAGCGGCCGTGTTGTCTGCCAACCATCCAGAGTCTTGGATGTGTGTGTTGGGCTTATGGCGTGCAGGTTTAGCCTGGGTGCCTCTGAATCCGCGCAGTAGCTTGCAAGATCATCAGCAATTACTGCAGGGTTTTGATGTTGAAGTACTGTTTTTTCAGGACGTTTTTTCACCACTGGTGGCGCAGCTACAGGCGCATTGCCCGCAGTTACAGCATCTGATTTGCCTGGATGGTGCGGTGGACGGTGCGGTATCGCTACCAGCGTGGATTGCCGATCAGCCACGAACACCGCCAGCAGTGACGGTTGATCCTGAAGATCTGGCAGCGGTAATGCCGACTGGTGGCACCACCGGTATTCCCAAGGGGGTGATGCTGAGTCATCGCAACCTGGGTGTTTCAATTGCATTCTCTATTATGAATAACCAGTACGAGGCGCAGGAACCGATCGTCAACCTGGCGGCAGCACCCATGACACATACGGCAGGATTCTTGTCTCTGCCAGCGTCAGCCCGCGGCGGTACAGTGGTTGTGCTGGCCAAGCCAGATCCAGCGGTCTTGCTGGAGACCATTGAGCGCCACAAGGTGACGGAATTTTTCCTGCCACCTACCGTGATTTACCGTCTGCTGGAAATACCCAACATCCGCGAACGAGACTTTTCGTCATTACGTTATTTTATGTATGGCGCAGCCCCGATGTCTGTGGAAAAGCTCAAGCAAGCGCTGTCAGTGTTTGGCCCAGTGATGCTGCAAGGCTACGGACAGACTGAGGCGCCCGGTGCTATCGCCTCTTTGCGCCCCGGTGATCATTTTGTTAATGGTGAAGTGGCCTCGGATGAGCGTCTGCGCGCGTGCGGCCGGCCCTCTGTACTGAACGCCTTGGCCATCTTGGATGATGAAGGTCGTCCTCTGGAGCAGGGTCAAAGTGGCCAGATTTGTGTGCGCGGCGATATCGTCATGAAAGGATATTACAACAAGCCGGAGGTGACAGCGGAAACCATCATCGACGGGTGGTTGCATACCGGAGACGTTGGGCATCTGGATGCGGAAGGGTTTCTTCATATCACTGACCGCAAGCGTGATGTGATTATCAGCGGCGGCTTTAACGTCTATCCGAGTGAAGTTGAACAGGTGTTATGGACACATCCTGCGGTTCTGGATTGTGCCGTGATTGGAGTGCCAGACGATAATTGGGGTGAAGCAGTCAAAGCTGTGATTGAACTCAAACCCGGTGGAGCAGTATCTGCTGAAGAGCTGATTGCCCTGTGCAAGGCCGAGCTGGGATCGGTCAAGGCACCGAAAACCGTTGATTTTATCGATCTGTTGCCACGCAGTGCGGTTGGCAAAGTGTTGAAGAAAGAGATTCGTGAAGCCTACTGGCGCACTGCCGAACGTCGTATCTAAAGGAGTATTCCATGGCCTCTACACAAGCATTGATTAATCGTCAGTGGATTCTGGCGAAACGTCCAGAAGGCGCAGTAAAACCGACGGATTTTATCTTCAACAAAGGTGAGCTACCAGTACCAGGCGACGGTGATGTATTGGTGCGCAGTCTGTATTTTGGCTATGACGCCAGTCAACGTATCTGGCTCACCGAAGATGGTGGCTATATGCCATCGATTCAGATTGGAGAGTCGATGCGGGCGGTGGGCATTGGTCAGGTGATCGAATCCTGTGATCCTGACTATGCGACAGGTGATCTGGTTGAAGGTTTTATGAGCTGGCAGGATTACCTGATTGTCCGTAACGATGGCCCAATGCCATTGAGGAAACTACCGAAAGCAAATTTTCCACTGTCGTGGAATCTGGGAATTTTCGGGGTTGGTGGGCTAACCGCATATTTTGGTGTTGTGGATGGCCTGCGTGTTCAGCCGGGTGACACTGTTGTGATCTCGGCAGCAACCGGGGCAACCGGTTCTCTGGCGGGTGCCATTGCACGAGCATTGGGAGCCCAAAAAGTGATTGGTATCGCCGGTGGTGCCGACAAATGCCAGTGGATTGTTGATAATGCCGGTTATGACGCGGCGATTGACTACAAGAATGAGGATATTGGCGAGCGACTGCAGGAACTGTGTCCGCAAGGTGTGAATGCCTATTTTGATAATGTCGGCGGCGATATGCTGGATACCCTGCTGTTGCATATGGCTCCCGAAGGCCGGGTGCTGATTTGTGGTGCCATGTCGTCGGGTTATACCGATGTCAAGCTGCAAGGGCCAAGCAATTATATGAGAATCTGCACGCATAAATTGACAGTCAGGGGCATGCATCTGTTCTTTTATAAAGATGAAATACCGGCGGCCGCTGCACAATTGGCCGCTTGGGTTGAAGAAGGAAAACTGCATGTGGAAGAAAATATTCATGAAGGCTTTGAAAAAGCGCCTGGATTATTACCAACCATTTTCAGTGGAAAACAACCTGGCAAATTGATTCTGAAAGTGGCGAATGCAAGCTGACCATAAATGATTGCTTCTGGGATGCTTGTTTGTAAGCGTTTCACTAAGCAACACTTTCAAGGCAGTAATATTCAAATGTTTCTGCCAGATTCTGTTTTTCCTGGTAGCGGATTTTTTCGACTATCCTGTGTTTGAGGTTGAAAGATTCTGATACTGAATTTTAATATCAGGGGTTGATGGCGTGGTACCTTGTTTGAATCAGCACTTGCCGTCAATATAATAAAGTTTTTTTATTTTTGTTGTGAGCTTTTTTATATTGACGGATTTTTTATTTTAAAAAATCGGGGATCCTATGAATTATGATAATAAAACGAAAGGTTCCGTTGTGGTTACCGGTGTCTCCACTGGCATTGGCAAGTCCATTGCTGAAGGGCTGATGCAATCGGGATTTCGAGTATTTGGCAGTGTTCGCAAACCTGCCGATGCCAGCGACCTGGTTTCTCGATATCAAGATCAATTTGTTCCATTAATCATGGATGTCTGTGATGCCTCTGCAGTAGAAGCCGCAGTGACGACAGTGAGTGATTATCTTGGCAGTGAATCTCTGTTTGCATTGATCAATAATGCTGGAATAAGTCTAAGCGGCCCGATTGTTTTTCAGCCGCTTGATGAAATTCGTAAAACGATGGAAGTGAACTTCTTTGCTGTAATCCGCGTAACACGCGCCTTTTTACCACTGCTCGGTATGACTGCCGAGAAGGTTGAGCGTCCTGGTCGTATTATCAATATTGGATCAGTTTCCGGGACGATGACAGCGCCCTTTATGAGTGCCTATTCAGCGTCCAAACATGCTGTAGAAGCGCTTGGTCAAGGATTTCGCCGTGAACTTATACCTTATGGTATCGAGGTCTCAACGATTGAGCCTGGATTTGTTCAAAGCAGTCTTTTTGAAAAGTCTCGGCAATCAATGAATGACCAGGATTATTCCCGCACTCCCTATCAGGAAATGTGGCAGCAATTCAATAAATCCCTTCCTGAACAGGAAAAAAATGCAATTCCGGCAAACAAGGTTAATGCCCTGGTTCTGCGAATATTGAAGGCAGAAAAGCCGCACCCACGTTATCCCATGCATCCGATCTGGTATGTTGCCCGATATTTGCCGGATCGCTTTTTTGATCGCCTGATTTTCAGGGCGATGGGGCTGGCCGGAATGATTGATCGTATCCGCAGCTGATTGTTTTCTCTGTATTGATGATGTCAGCATGGTCATGCTGGTTTTTGATATTTTTTCTGTTTTTTTGGGCAGGATTTTATTCGATAAAACGGCCCGCATAGTTTGCCGGTTTTGGCGCTTTGGGCTCAAAATATTGACTCGGTATTTACATGTAAAACCTGTACCCACTGTTGCTGCGGTGCTCAGTGATATACGTTTGAATCTGGTTGGACTGTGAGGAGATTATGAAAGTACTCGTAAGTATAAAGCGTGTTGTTGATTATAACGTCAAGGTGCGCGTCAAAAGTGATAACAGTGATATCGATTTGTCCAGTGTTAAAATGTCATTGAATCCGTTTTGCGAGATTGCGATTGAGGAGGCGGTGCGCCTGCGTGAAAATGGAGTTGCCAGCGAAGTAATAGTTGTTTCTGTTGGCACAAAAGCCGTTCAGGAGCAACTGCGTACGGCATTGGCATTGGGTGCTGACCGCGCGATCCAGATTGATACTGAAGAAGGGCTGGAGTCGCTGAATGTTGCCAAACTGCTGGCAAAACTGGTCGAGCGCGAGCAGCCAGGTCTGGTGTTGCTGGGCAAACAATCCATTGATGCGGATAACAATCAGACTGGCCAGATGCTGGCAGCGCTGACTGGACGGCCTCAAGCCACCTTTGCTTCGGTTGTAAAAATGGAGGCTGGCCGTGCTCTGGTAACACGCGAGATCGACGGCGGTCTGCAAACGCTGGCGCTTGAGTTACCAGCGATTGTAACCACCGATCTGCGTCTGAATGAACCCCGTTATGCCAAGCTGCCTGACATTATGAAGGCGAAAAAGAAACCATTGGAAGTTGTGCAGCCCAGTGATCTCGGTGTTGAGCTGAAACAGCATGTCCGACAGCTGCAAGTGGAGTCCCCGGATGTACGTCAGGCTGGTATTACGGTTGATAGCGTTGATGCGCTGATTGATAAATTGAAGAATGAGGCACAGGTAATCTGATGAATACGCTTGTTATCGCCACACATGACAATAATGAACTGAATCCATCAACCTTGAGTGCGGTGACCGCTGCAGCCCAAATTGGCGCAAACATCACCGTGCTGGTGGTAGGCCACGGCTGTGCCGGGGTTGCAGCACAGGCTTCAATGCTCTCCGGTGTATGCCGTGTACTGGTCGCTGATAACCCTGTTTTTCAGGTTCTGATTGCCGAATCGGTCGCCAGTCTGGTGGTTGGTCTGGCTTCCGGTTACAGCCACATCCTGGCGTCAGCCGATACCACCAGCAAGGACTATATGCCGCGTGCTGCAGCGTTGCTGGATGTTGCCCAGATTTCCGAAATTATCTCGATTGAAGGAAGTGACACCTTCAAACGTCCGATTTATGCCGGTAACGCAATCGCAACGGTGCAATCCTTTGATGCACTCAAGGTTATCACCGTGCGCAGCTCGGCGTTTGAGAAGGTTGGAGTGCAGGAAAACAGCGCACCGATTGATGTCATTTCCTTTGACGGTCTGCCGCTGCTGTCGACACTGGTCAGTGAAGAGAAAGTTATCTCTGATCGTCCGGAGCTGACGACTGCACGCATTATTGTATCCGGTGGTCGTGGTGTTGGATCGGCTGAGAATTTTGCTCTGATAGAATCACTGGCGGACAAGCTGGGTGCTGCTGTTGGTGCTTCCCGTGCTGCCGTTGATGCTGGTTTTGTCGGTAACGATCTACAAGTAGGTCAGACCGGAAAAATAGTGGCACCAGAGCTGTATATCGCTGTGGGGATTTCCGGTGCCATTCAGCATTTGGCCGGTATGAAAGAATCCAAAGTGATTGTGGCCATCAATAAGGATGCCGAAGCCCCTATTTTCCAAGTGGCTGATTACGGCCTGGTGGGGGATCTGTTCCAAGTGTTGCCTGAGTTTGCAGAAAAACTCTGATTGATGTTTGAGAGGCGAGTGACGCATGCGTGACGTGATTGAATTTGATGTGGTTATCGTTGGTTCTGGTCCCGCCGGACTGGCAACTGCTTGCCGCTTGATGCAACTGGCCAGTAACGCCGATAAGGAGTTGTCGGTTTGCGTGGTCGAAAAAGGCTCGGAAGTTGGCGCCCATATTCTGTCTGGAGCGGTTATTGAAACCCGTGCGCTGGATGAGCTGTTTCCGGATTGGCAGGCAATGGGTGCTCCTCTCAATACGGCGGTTACTGAAGATGAAATATATCTGCTGAACAGCGCTCAGGAAGCACGAAAAATCCCCGGATTTCTGGTGCCTAAAACTATGCACAACGATGGCAATTATATTGTCAGCCTGGGCAATCTGTGTCGCTGGCTGGGAGAACAGGCCGAAGCGCTGGGAGTATCGATTTTTCCCGGATTTACAGCTGCCGAGGTACTGTTTTATGACGATGGCTGTGTCAAGGGTGTGGCGACCGGTGATATGGGGATTGATGCCGATGGCAAACGTGGCCCTAATTTTACGGAAGGCATTGATCTTTACGGCAAATATACCGTGTTTGCCGAAGGTTGCCGTGGCCATCTGGGCAAGCAGCTGATCGACCAGTTTCAGCTGGATGCCAATGCGGATAACCAGCATTACGGTCTTGGGTTCAAAGAACTGTGGGATATCAATCCTGAATTGTCGAAGCCGGGTCTGGTTATTCATGGCTCGGGCTGGCCTCTTGATTACGACAGCTCCGGCGGCTTTTTTCTCTACCACCTGGAAAATAACCAGGCTGTTGTGGGGCTGATTGTTGATCTGAACTATCGCAACCCTTGGCTCAGTCCGTTTGATGAATTCCAGCGCCTTAAACATCACCCGGTTCTGTCCCAATATCTGGTAGGTGGCAAGCGTGTTTCCTATGGTGCCCGTGCCATTACCAAGGGGGGATTAAACTCTTTGCCGGGTATGGTGTTTCCGGGTGGGGTACTGGTTGGATGCAATGCCGGAACGCTGAATTTCAGCAAGATCAAGGGCACTCATACCGCCATGAAGTCGGGGATGATTGCGGCAGAGGCAATGGCTGAGGTCTTGCTGAATAATCCATCTGAAACTCGGGAGCTGGTCGATTATACCAGCAAGCTGAAGGCATCCTGGTTGTATGATGAATTGTATCGTTCACGCAATTTTGGTGCGGCCTTGCACAAGTTCGGTACTTTGGCCGGTGGTGCCTTTAACTGGGTCGACCAGAATCTGTTTGCGGGCAAAATTCCGATTACCTTGCATGATCGACAGCCGGATCATGCGTGCCTGAAACCGGCAGTGGAATGTGAAAAACTCCAATATCCGAAACCCGATAACCGCTTGAGTTTTGACAAGCTGTCGTCAGTATTTCTGTCGAATACCAATCATGCCGAAAACCAGCCATGCCATTTGCAACTGGCCGATCCGGCAATACCTCTGGGTAGTAATTTCTCTCTTTATGCTGAACCGGCGCAGCGTTTTTGCCCGGCTGGCGTGTATGAAATTATTGAGGAGGCCAATAGTCCGGTATTTCAGATCAATGCGCAAAATTGTATCCACTGCAAAACCTGTGATATCAAGGATCCGGCCCAGAATATTACTTGGGTTACTCCTGAAGGCAGTGGTGGACCGAATTATCCCAATATGTGAAGAGGTTTATTATTACCTTTTAAGTGCATCTAAAACTGTAGTGAGTGATGAAAGGGCAAGGCAAAAATCAACGAAAAAGGCGTGATAAATAAGCATTTAGAGTCGATTTTTAACACCGTCATTTCGACCACAGTAATTGATAGGGGATATCTATTTAATCCTGCCCGGCTCTGCGCGAGTGTTGCCGTTGTTCAGGGCAAGGCGGCGAATGCCGCGCAATGACGCGTCCTTTTCACATTCGTCAACACCGCACTGGACGGCGGCAACCCGCGCCCTGCGGGGGCTGCCGGATGATTTCGACTCTGTGTCGCCGACGTTTGACGTGACCCGTCAGGCCTGCAAGTCGGTTTCGTGCTTCGAAACCCTCCGGTAGCCCAGAGTGAGCACCGGATTAAATATGTCCCCTTTTGGCGCTGGTCTCTGTTAATCGGTATTGATCAGGCCCAGCATACGAGCGCGTGCAACGGCGTGTTTGCGGCTGCTGGCGTCCAGCTTGCTGAACAGGTTTTTCAAGTGCCATTTCACCGTTTGCTCGCCAATATCCATGGCTCGTGCAATCTCCTTGTTACTGAAATTGCGGTTTAGTAGAGCGAGGATTTCCCGCTCTTTTTGAGTCAGCAGAGCTGCTCCCAGAACGATCGGGTCTTGCTGGAATAACAGGTCATTTTTTGTTGGCTGATCAACCAATGCCATTTGTGTTGCAGGCAACATTTTGTATTCCTCATCAGCAGCGGTGCGGATAAGTCTCGTCATACCACCAGACACTGCATGGCTAACAACTTCATCGTATACGGATCGTGCGTTGGCCTTGTGTTGACGCTTCATAACCTTGGCGCGAATGAAACCGGCTTCTACCGATTCTCCACCACGTTTTAATTTGGAGGCCAGTAGTGTTGCGGATTCGGCGGCTACCAGCGCGGCATCGGTGTCATCGGCAGCAAGGGAAGAGTAGGCGCGAGCCAGCTGTGAATACAGCGCCATTAAGGGAATAAATGGCTTTGCAATTTGTGATTGATGAGTCTGAATCAGCAAGTCGAGTTCATTACTCAGTGCCTGTGCAGCGCCAGCCCGACCGTATTTCGAGTGCAGTTTTACCAGTTCCAGTAACGCGGTTGCTCTTACTCTGGGTAGTCTGCGTGTTTCTCCGATCGCCTGCAGGGACTCCAGTATGTTGAGAGCCTGATCCTGACGTTTCTCTTGTTCCGCAAGGCCGGCCAAAACTTTATAGGCTGAGATTAGTGTGTCAGGGAGTCCGCTACGTTCCAGTACAATCAGACGTCCTGCCAGGATGGCTCCCAGATTATCGGGTTGGTCGTTTTCCCAGGCAGCAAGAGCTAACCCGGCTGCAATCATTGAGGCGACAGGAGAGCGTCTATCCATATTTTCTTCTGCCTGTGCGAGTGCAGGCCGTAAACATTGCACTGCCAATGCATAACGCCCTTCCCATATATGGCTTAAACCATTGGCTAAATCTGCATGACCATAGGACACCGGTGAGAAGGCCTGTGTCCTGTCAATTTCGGCAATTCTGGCAAAGTCATGTCGTGCCTGGTGGGGCTGTCCATGATAGAGGCTGGAACAACCCTTGATGATCAAGTGAATGGGAATGGAGTTAATTTGTACTTCGTGCGGAAGTTCTGGCCATTTGTTCATATGATCCTGCAGAAGATCAACATGGTCGGCAAATGCGGCAACAGTTGCACAGATGAGATCTGTTTCAAACTGCTCTGAGAGAGAGGCATCTGGCAGGGAAAGAATCAGCTCAATCAAGGGTTTTGCTTCTTCATGGCGCTCGCTCATGGCCAATGCCCAGGCTAATGGAACCCAAAAACTGGGGTGACGTTTTACGGTTTCCAAGGAAAGACGCTGATACCAGGACAGAATAACGTTACTGCGGCCTTGGACTGTCATGTGCTGGCTGTGGCTTTTGATCAGAGCGATGGCACTATCCATGTCACCTGCAAGAAATGATTGTTCGGCTGCTTCTTCGTAAAGATCGTGCTGGGCATACCAGAGACTGGCTTGCAAGGCCATGGCTTGTCTGACGCTCGCAGGAAGCTTTAGCAAGCGTTCGCGCAAGACTTCTCGTGCCGCTGCATGTAGGCGCATCCAATCACTTCCTTCTGCCTGCACCAGGAACGGGGTCTCCTCCTGAAGCCGCAGAATGTCTTGAGAGAAGGCTGCGTTTCCCAGAACATCGGTACACATGGCCGGATGGAAAACATCCAGTTGTGCCAGGCGTGCTAGCAGTTCAACGGTTTCAGCTGACTGGTGGTCGATCAGATGATTGACGAAATAGCGATGGATATCGGAGGTTGCGGACTCCAGCAACCCATCCAGATCGCTATTACGTTGCAGGGCAGCAACAACCAGCTGAACGCCCAGCGGCCAACCTTCTGTAAGCTCGTGCAGTTTGACTCCAGATTCCGGATTGTCGTGGTTGCCTTGAACTGAGAATAGGATAGCGAGTGTTTCTGTGAGCGAAAAACGCAGATCCGACACTGTGATACGAGTGGCATAACAGGTGCTGAGTACCGGGTTGGGGAGCAGCGTGCCTTCTGACCGTGCTGCAAACACAAGATGCAGATTGGCAGGTGCATTTTTTAACAGTTGGGTCAGGGTCTGTTTGCGGGAGGCATGGGGAAGCTGATCGGCCTCGTCAAGGAGTAGCAACACTTCTATTGACAGTTTTGCTATTTCGGCCAGCCAGGCGGTTGTTGCTTCCTCGGCGTCGTTGCAGGCATCAAGCCATTGCAAAAACACATCAGAAAAACCGAGTTTCCCACACTGAGTGTGAGCGGCGTAAGAGAGGCCTTTTATCAGGCGCAGAGGAGTGTCATAGCTGTCCAGACTGTACCAGAAGGTCAGGCTTCCTTGAGCCAGTGCATCTCTCCGCCATTGGCTCAACAGTGACGTTTTACCGAAACCTGTTGGTGCCGTAATGATAGTGGCCGCTGTGCCGGTCAAGAGCATGCGACCGAGTTTCAGCCGATCACGTTCCAGGAATCCTCGCGTGATTCGTGGGGGGGTCGATTTGAGCAAAAATGCGGTGTTTGAGTTCGTTCCACTTTTTGCCACTCCAGTTTTGCGAGTGGCGGCAGTGCTAACCGACTTTGTTTTCACTATTTGACATCTCGTTGCTTGGCAGCGTCGAGCAAAACCGGGCAATTTATTCCCCAGGCTCAGGACATCTGGTCGCAGTCTTCGGACAGGCACTCCTGACCAGAATCACACTGCAAACGACGTATAGACCGTTTTCTCCGAGATGTCTGCATTCTGGTATGCGTTGCAGGTAAACGCTGGCCGTTATTATTATTTTACTATCTGATTAGTTACTGGGCGTGGTTTTTAACCTATGTCAGCAACATTCTGATATCTAACCTAACATACTGTGCTGCAACTTAGAAGCAACTTAAAAACTGGTATAAAGCAGTTTTTTAGGTCTTCCACCCCCCTGCCCACTCTTCTATGGGGGGGTGTCATTTTCATGAAGCGGATAGTGTAATCGGGATTGTTTCAGTCGATGTATTGCAGCTTATTTACGTTTGGTCACTGAACCTCGGTACAGCTCTTAAAAGTTACATGGAAATATAAAAAAAATGAGCAACTCTATATATATCGTCGGCGTTGGTATGACCCAGTTCGGGCGCCATATTGAAAGATCTCTGGAGTCGTTAGCCAGGGAAGCTCTGGATATGGCTCTGAAGGATGCCAATGCTGCGAAGATCGATATTGGACAAGTATTCTATTCTGGTGTTACTCAGGCGATATTGCAGGGTCAAACTGCTGTGCCGGGTGAAATTCTTCTGGGCAAGTTAGGTATTGCAGGTGTGCCGACCTGGAATATTGAGAATGCCTGTTGTTCCGGTACCAGCGCTTTCCAGTTGGCGGTGCAAGCGCTCAAGGCCAGTCAATGCGACGTGGCATTAGCCATTGGTGCCGAGAAGATGAACATAGAAGACAAACGTCGTGCACTGTCCCTGTTCGAAGGTGGGTGGGATGTGTTGACGGCACAGGAAAGTGAAGCACGTTTACTGGCTTTGGGTGTGGGTGTTGAAGTTCCTGAAGGCAGTGAGTCTGATCGCCCTTATAGTCGGTTTATGGCGATTTATGCTGCGATGTGCCGTTTCTGGATGAAGAATTTCGGCACTACCCAGAGACAGATTGCAGCGGTTTCATCCAAAAATCATATGCACTCCGTACACAATCCTTTTTCGCAATATCGCAAACCGTTTTCAATTGATGAGGTGCTGGCTGCGGCTCCGATTACTTACCCGTTAACTATCCCCATGTGCTCGCCTTTATCGGATGGCGCTGCGGCCGTTATTGTGTGCTCGGAAGCCGGTTTGAAGAAACTCGGCGTTGATCGTAGCAGGGCTATTCGGGTTGCTGCGACATCAATTACGACGGCTACTGATCGGGCAGCTGATGCCTTTGAGCAGGCTGTTTGCCGCCGAGCGGCACAAGCAGCTTATGAACAGGCAGGTATTGGCCCGGAAGACGTTTCTGTTGCTGAAGTACATGATGCCAGTGCAATGGGGGAAATAATGGCCGTTGAATATCTGGGGCTGACTCCAATGGGTGGTGGCGGTGCGGCAGCGGAAGCCGGTGAATTATCGGTTGGAGGGCGAGTTCCGGTTAATCCATCAGGTGGACTTGAATCCAAGGGGCATCCGATTGGTGCAACAGGACTAGGGCAGATTTTTGAGCTGGTTACCCAATTACGAGGAGAAGCTGGAGGACGTCAAGTCGAAGGAGCCAAAGTGGCATTGCAGGAAAATGGCGGTGGCCAGATTGGTTATGAAGAAGCGGTTGTAACGGTAAATATTTTTACCCGTTAAAAAATATACTAATGACCATGTTGGGCGGCCGTGCTACGGCTGTCTGGGGTTATGGTTGTCTCCAATAAATATAAGAGAAGACAGCAGATGAATAAGACCGGAACGGTAGTACGTGCTATTGTCGGGGATCAGTGGTATAGGGTTGAGTCGCGCTCAGTGATCATGGCCATATCCTTTTTAACTGCCGCTGGCAGTGTCAATGCAATACCTATTGATGTAGGTAGTTCAGATTTTAATGTGCGTTGGGATAATACGGCTAAATATAACTACGCCCATCGTGTTGAAAGCCAAGATGATAATATTCTGGCGAGTGTTAATAATGATGATGGTGACAGAAACTTTGACAAAGGCATGGTTTCAAATCGTGTCGATATTTTGTCTGAGTTCGATGTTATTTATCGCAGAAAATATGGTTTCCGCATCAGTGCTGCGGCTTGGTATGATGATGCCTATCGCAATCTTGATGGTGGCACTTCGCCAACTTCCAACCATCTTGAAAACGGTGTGCCAGCTTCAGGGCTCAGCAGCGAGTCGGAAGAAGGGCATAAAGGCGCGTCCGCTGAAGTGCTGGATGCGTTTCTATTCGGCCGTGTTGATATCGGAGATACACCGGTCAATATCAAGGTTGGTCGTCACACGGTCTCTTGGGGAGAGTCCATTTTCTCACCATTCCATGGAGTTGGATACGGACAAGCAGCTCTCGATTTGCGCAAGCTGGCATCCGTTCCTGGCACTGAAGCCAAAGAATTGCTGATTCCGCGTAATGCCATATCGGCACAGGCTCAGGTCAGTCAGGAGCTGTCGATAGCAGCCCAGTATTTTCTTGATTGGGACTCCTTTCGTGTACCGGAAAGCGGCTCCTATCTCGGTCAGTACGATATGATGCTGGACGGTGGTGAAACATTGATTACCGGGCCCGGCACGTATTATTACAAGGGTAAGGATGTTACTCCGGGCACAAGCGGTGACTGGGGTATTTCCAGCCGCTGGCGGCCTGAATGGCTGTCTGGGTCACTGGGTTTCTATGCTCGTAATACCTCTGATATACAGCCACAACTGCACATTGATCCAGTTGCCGAAAAATATTATCTGGTTTATCCAGATGACATCCGCCTTTATGGACTGAGTCTTTCCAACGCAGTCTCCGATTTTAGTCTTGGCATGGATCTTAATTACCGTACCAATATGCCGCTGAACAGCGACGCGGTGCTTATTCTTCCGGCGCCTGCTGCAGCGGTTACTCCTGGAGCAATCACTTCTTTGCCGTCTTCCGGTGATACCGGTGGTGCACGGGGTGATACCGTACATGCGGTTGTGAACCTGCTGGGTAGTATGACGACCAACGCCGCATTTGACGAAGCGACTTGGCTGGCTGAACTGCAGTATAACCGCTGGAACAAGGTCACCCAGGGTGAAGATGTGTTTTTGGGTCGTGATTCCTATTCCGGTATCGACAAGGTCTCCAAAAATTTTGTTGGTTTGACTCTCAATATCACACCAACCTGGTTTCAGGCTCTGCCTGGTATCGACCTGAAAATGCCTATTAACTATGCCGTTGGTCTTTCCGGTAATTCGGCAGTGGCGACCGGTGGCAATGAAGGTGCTGGTAGTTATTCTGTTGGTGTCTCCGCCGATGTCTATCAGCGTTATCAGCTTGATTTGAAATATGTGGACTTCTTTGGTCCATACCGCAGGGATACTGCTACTGGAACAATTACATCCAATGGTCTTAACCCTCTTTTGCGGGATCGCGGGTTTCTGGCATTTACATTCAAGACAACATTCTAATAACAAAATAAAGGCTTGTTATGAAATTCAAAAAAGCTGTATTGGGCTGTTTAATGACAGCCCTGCTGACTCCCCAGGTGTATGCTGCCGTTGCGGCTGACAAGGCGGCACAACTCGGTTCGGTACTGACAGACATTGGCGCTGAAAAAGCCGGTAATGCGGATGGCAGTATTCCTGAATATAATGGAGGGTTAAAAACCCCGCCGCCACAATACAACAAGGGAAGCGGTGTTCGCCCCGATCCTTTTGCCGATGAAAAACCATTGGTATCAATTACTGCTGCCAATATGTCTGCCTATGATTCAAAACTGACTATGGCGACAAAAGAATTACTCAAGCGTTTTCCGGATACCTTTCGGGTTGATTTGTATCCGACTCACCGTACTGCCGCATTTCCAGAGTATGTGATCGATAACACCAAAAAGAATGCTACCAGTGCGGTAACAACAGATGGTGGCTTGGGTTTGAAGAATGCCTATCCTGGTTATCCATTTCCAATTCCTCAAAATGGTTATGAGGTTATGTGGAACCATTTGCTGCGTTTTGTTGGAGTGGCCGTTGAGGGGAAATATGATACGATCAATGTTGATTTGAACGGTCAGGCGACGTTGGCAACTACCGGTATTATTCGGCAGGAATTTCCGATCTATGACCCTGCCAAAGAAGGGATGATCAAGGAAGACGATACTTTTACACGTTTGACTATTCATTACACCGCGCCAGCCCGTCGTGCTGGTGAATCAATAATGAGTATGGATTTTGTTAACTCAGACAAGCATCCTCGCCGTGCCTGGCAATATCTTCCAGGGCAGCGTCGGGTCAAGCTGGCCCCCAGTATATCATATGACACTCCCAATCCTGGTACTGCCGGAATGTCTACCTATGATGATACTTGGACATTTAATGGTGCAATGGATCGATTCAATTTTAAACTGATTGGGAAAAAGGAATTAATTGTTCCTTATAATTCCTATAAGCTTGTATATGAATCAAAAGGTGAAGATGTTATTCAAGAAAAGCATCTGAATCCAGACACTGTTCGCTGGGAATTACACCGTGTTTGGGTCGTTGAGGCAACTCTGAAGCCGGGTAAGCGCCATATCTATAGCAAACGTATTTTCTATGTTGATGAGGATAGCTGGGTTGCGCTGACTTCGGATCAATACGATGCTCGTGATCAGTTATATCGTGCAGGATTTTCATTCTACACCACCTCTTATGAAATACCTGCTCCACAGGTGGATACCATGGTTGTTTATGATTTCGTCGCTGGCTCCTACAGCCTGACAGGGGCTAATACTGGCCCATATGGCGGAAATGTCCAGGTTCCGCTGCTGCCAGATAGAGATTGGTCTCCGGATGCGCTTGCCGGTGCCGGTGTTCGTTAACGATTATTTCTACAGTCACCGAATCAGTGACAGTTGTTTCGGTGACTGTTATAGGGAAACGTATATGAATGTTCGAAAATTGAATCGGTTGGTTATGGCATTGGCAGCTGTTGTGGCCGTTTCAATATCACCGGCTGTGATGGCTAATGATTATAATGGTGCTAATACCGGAAAGTTTAGTGACCCTCTGGATTCACCCTCCCAGCTCAGTGAACATGTAGCACAATCACTTTTAATGGCAATTACACGGGCTGGAGAACGTTTGGTTGCGGTCGGGCAACGTGGTCATATCATCTATTCCGATGATCAGGGCCGCTCCTGGGTTCAGGCCGCCGTGCCGGTCAGTTCAGACCTGACCTCCGTGCATTTTGTGAATAAAAACAGTGGTTGGGCTGTTGGTCACGATGGTGTGATTTTGCACAGCCAGGATGGTGGCCAACATTGGAGCAAGCAGCTGGATGGACGACAGGCCAATCATCTGTTACTTAATGGTATGGCTCCACTGCGAATGAGGATGCTGCAAGACCCGCGTGTGGATGAGTTGATGTCTGAAGTTCTCCGCTTTAACAAGGATGGCCCGGATAAACCATTTCTGGACGTCTGGTTTGCGGATGAAAACCATGGTTATGCTGTTGGTGCCTATAATCTGATTTTTCGTACCGAGGATGGTGGTCAGAATTGGATATCCCTGTTTGATAAAACCGATAATCCCGGTTTTTATCACCTTAATGCTGTGACTGGCTGGGATAACGAAATATATATCGCCGGAGAGCAGGGTTTGCTTTTGCGATATGACGCCGAGTCGCAACGTTTTGTTGCGTTGGATACGCCTTATATCGGCAGTTTCTTTGCCCTTGCTCATTCAGACCACAGTCTTGTGGCATTTGGTATGAGAGGCAACATCTATCGTTCGGTGAATGAAGGGGAAACCTGGCAGAGATCCAAGTCTGAAACTGAGGCTGGATTTTCAGATGTTGTAGTTCTCGATAATGGTTATATGGTGGCGGTCAGTCAGGCTGGACAGGTTTTACTCAGCAAGGATATGGGAGTGTCATTCAAATTGCTCAATGTTCAGGCTTCCATGCCATATTCCAGTATTACAGTTGCTGGCGATTATAGTGTTGCCATTACCGGTACTCGTGGTGTTCAGATAGTACGTCTGCCCTGATCTGGGTTTTTTAATAATATGGATTGCCGTTTATTTGCATGGCCATAGGCAAAGTACAGATTGTCAGGTTTGGTGATATTCAATCGCCTTTGATGATCAAATATGACAATAATAATCAGGAGACTCTTGATGGCTACAGTGGCCAATACGAATGATGTAGAGGCAATGCCAGTTGTTCGCAATATCAAAGATTTCGATCAGAAATCAGGTAATTTGCTTGAGCGATTGGTATTCAATAATCGTCGACTGATGATTTTTTTCAGTGTTGTTATAACTCTTTTTCTTGCTTGGCAAGCGACACATCTGGTCGTTAATGCTGGATATGAAAAAATGTTGCCGCAAGAACATCCGTACATTCAGAACTATTTCAAATATCAGAATGATTTGCGTGGCCTGGGTAACTCCATTCGTGTTGTCGTAGAACATGTAGACGGTGATATATTTGATCCGGATTATCTGGAAACATTGAGGCAGATCAACGATGAACTGTTTCTTACGCCGGGAGTCGATCGTGCCTGGATGAAATCACTCTGGACTCCATCTGTGCGCTGGACCGAAGTGACGGAAGATGGTTTTGCCGGTGGCCCATTGATTTCCGGTACCTATAACGGTTCTCAGCTATCCATCGATGAATTGAAGATGAATATTGACCGTGCCGGTATTGTCGGCCAACTGGTGGCCAATGATTTCAAATCAAGCATGATTTTTGTGCCCTTGCTGAACAAAGATTCCAAAACTGGTGCAAGTCTTGATTATTCAATTTTTTCGAAAATGATTGAAACCAATGTTCGCGACAAATATGAATTTTCACGAGCGCTTGAAAAACAGGTAGAGGACAAGCAAACAGACAAAATACGCATTCACGTAGTTGGTTTTGCCAAGTTGGTTGGTGACCTGATTGACGGTATCGTCAGGGTCATGGTGTTTTTCTTGTTTGCTGCTGTTATTGCCGCTGTGCTTATTTATATCTATACCCGCTGTATTCGCAGTACAGTATTGGTACTCGGATGTTCGATGGTGGCGATCATCTGGCAATTGGGAATTGTTAATGCGCTGGGATTTGAACTGGATCCTTACTCCGTGCTAGTGCCCTTTCTGATTTTTGCAATTGGCGTTAGCCACGGTGCCCAGAAAATGAACGGCATTATGCAGGATGTGGGGCGTGGCACTCACAAACTGGTCGCCGCTCGTTATACCTTTCGTCGTCTTTTTCTGGCAGGCCTGACGGCACTGATGGCTGATGCGGTTGGTTTTGCTGTTTTGATGCTGATTGATATCCCGGTTATCCAGGATCTTGCCCTGACCGCCAGCGTAGGGGTGGGTGTTCTTATTTTTACCAACCTTCTGCTTTTGCCGGTATTGCTGTCGTTTACTGGTGTCAGCACTGAAGCTGCGGCTCGTAGTCTTAAAGAGGAGCAGGAAGAATCGAGTGGTCGTGGTCTCGGCAGCCTGTGGGCCAAACTGGATCGTTTTACTGAAAGGCGTTGGGCCATTGGCGCTATTGCCAGCATGCTAGTGATTGCAACCGCCGGTTTTCTGGTCAGTCAGCATCTGAAAATCGGTGATCTGGAACCCGGCGCTCCTGAATTGCGAGTAGACTCTCGTTATAATCGTGATAATGCCTATATTACAGATCATTATTCTTTATCGAGTGACCTGTTCGCCGTTATTGTGCAAACACCGGCAGAGGGCTGTCTGAAATACGAAACTCTGATGGAGGCAGATCGTCTGGCCTGGGAATTGAAACAGTTGCCCAGTGTGCAGACAACGGTTGCGCTCTCGGATGCAGTACGTTTGATCACTGCTGGCACTTATGAGGGCAGTATGAAATGGCTGACTATTAGCCGTAATCAGGATGTTCTGAACTATGGTGCCCAGCAGGCCACCGTTAATAATCCGGATTTGTTTAACGCCGATTGTTCTGTTTTCCCGGTGATCGCCTATTTATCCGATCACAAGTCTGAAACGCTGGAGCAGGTTGTCAGGGTTGCTTCCGAATTTGCTGAAAAACACAGCTCGGCAGATGTTGAATTTCTTCTGGCAGCCGGTAATGCCGGGGTTGAGGCTGCGACGAATATCGTTGTTAAAAAAGCTTGGAGAGAAATGCTGTTTCTGGTTTATGCGGCTGTTATTGTGCTTTGCTTTATTACATTCCGCAGCTGGCGAGCGGTTATCGTGGCAGTACTGCCATTGGTTGTCACCTCGATACTGTGTGAAGCCCTGATGGTTCTTCTGGATATTGGTGTTAAGGTATCAACCTTGCCTGTGATTGCGCTTGGTGTTGGTATCGGTGTGGATTACGCCCTATATCTTCTATCGGTACAGTTAACCCAGCAACGTCAGGGATTATCATTGGCCAAGGCTTATAAAAATACTCTGCAATTTACCGGAAAAGTTGTCGCCCTGATTGGCGTCACTCTGGCGGCAGGAGTGGTTACCTGGACTTTCTCTCCTATCAAGTTTCAAGCCGATATGGGTATTCTGCTTACCTTTATGTTTATCTTAAATATGCTGGGAGCGTTGATTCTTATCCCAGCAATTTCGCATTTTTTGTTGCCAACTCATAGGGTTGTAAGATCTAAATAAATTATTTGAAATGTCTGGTTTTTATTTCTAGTGTCGATTAAATATTATAATTTATCTTTGGGATGAGTGGTTGAAATTATTGATGAGTTTGATATTTATTGGATTGGTGATGGTTTGATATATTTTTGACGATTTTAAAAAGAGGTGGGGAATGTTCAATAATAAAGTAGTAGCGATAACCGGTGCTGGTTCGGGGATTGGTAGAGCATTGGCAATAAACCTGTCTCGTAGAGGAGCCCGTTTGGCTCTGGCCGATATTAATGAGGGTGCACTGGCCGAATCCTTGTCGCTGCTTGATCAGAAAGTACAGGCCCGTACATATTCTCTGGATGTATCGTCTCGTGATGCGGTATATTCTTTTGCCAACGCCATCAAAAAAGATTTCGGTTCCGTGGATTACATTGTCAATAATGCCGGAACGTCTGTTTTGGCATCAACTGAAAATGTTACGTTGGAAGAAATTGAAAAGGTGCTGGCAATTAATCTTTGGGGTGTTATCTATGGCACCAAGGCATTTTTGTCCATTATGCTTGAGCAAAAGCATGGCTGCATTGTCAATGTTTCCAGTGTTTTTGGTCTGGTCGCAACTCCGGGATCTGTTGCCTATACCATTTCAAAATTCGGCGTACGTGGTCTAACTGAAACTCTGTGGCAAGAACTGGATGGTACTGGAGTGACAGCTGTTTTGGTGCATCCTGGCGGTATTAATACCAATATTGATAAAGCCCCTAAAGCCATCAATGAGGATTCTCTTGCGCTCAAGATGAAAGAAGCAAATCTCCGGCAAATGACTACAACTCCGGAAGATTGTGCAGAGGAAATTGTTAAAGGGCTTATCAGTGGTAAAAAACGGCTTCTGGTTGGAAACGGAGCTCGTGCATTGCACCTTATTTCCAGAATTTTTCCGGATAGTTATGGTGCGATCATTCGCCGTAAATTGGGTATTTGATCCATATTCAGGCTCATTATTAAACGATTGACTGATTTTAATTATTAGTAAATGGAGTTTTGCCGTGATTCCTTATAATGCCCCTTTGGAAGAAATTCGTTTTGTTTTGAATGAACTTTCTGATATTGACCGTGTAAATGAAATTCCGGATGTTGCCGGTTTTATGGAAGAAGGGCTGCGTGATGCCATTCTGGCAGAAGCCGGACGCTTTGCTGAGGATGTCCTGGCACCATTGAATCAACTGGGTGACAACCAAGGGGTGCAGTGGAGTGTGGAGGGGGTCAAAACTCCCAAAGAGTTCGGTATTGCTTATCGTCAGTTTGTTGATGCTGAATGGAATCGCCTGGTTTTGCCCACTGATATTGGTGGTCAGGGTGCTCCGATTCTGTTGTCGGCTGCCGTTCGTGAGACCTTTGTTGCGGCTAACAAGTCTTTTTGTATGTGCTCCGAGCTTACCACTGTTGGGATTGAAGCCTTACTGCATGCAGCAAGTGATGAGTTAAAGGCGTTGTATATACCCAGGATGGTTAGTGGTGAATGGTCGGCCACTATGAACCTTACCGAACCTCAGGCTGGTTCTGATGTGGGGGCGCTGCGCGCCCGAGCGGTGCCGCAAGCAGACGGTACTTATCGTATATTTGGTCAGAAAATTTTTATCTCGTTTGGTGAACATGATCTGACTGAAAATATTGTGCATCTGGTGCTTGCACGTACACCTAATGCTCCGGAAGGATCTCGTGGAGTGTCGTTGTTTCTGGTACCAAAATTTATTCCGGAGACCAATGAACGCAACGATGTTGTGTGTTCAGGTATTGAGCACAAGTTAGGCAATCATGGCAGCCCGACCTGTACACTGGTTTATGGTGATGACGGAGAGGGGGCGGTTGGCTGGTTGATCGGCCAGGAAAACAAGGGCCTGCAGCATATGTTTGTCATGATAAATGGCTCTCGTTTCAATGTCGGTCTGGAAGGGGTGGCATTGAGCGAACGTGCCTATCAACAGGCACTGAGTTATGCTCGGGAGCGCATTCAGGGTAAAGCGGTTGATGGTGGGAAGGAATCGGTTGCGATTATCCGTCACCCCGACGTACGCCGTATGCTGATGTTTATGCGGAGCCAGACCGAAGCCATGAGGGCCGTTGCATTTCATCTGGCCGCTGCCCAGGATCTGGCCACCAAGCATCCTGACAAGGCGCTGCGCCAGGAACGCCAGGCGTTTGTTGACCTGATGATTCCGGTGTTCAAAGGGTGGACGAGTGAAACCGCAGTTGATGTCACCAGAACTTCGATTCTTGCTCATGGCGGCCTTGGTTATATCACTGAAAGCGGCGCTTCCCAGCCACTGCGTGATGTACTGGTTTGTTCCATCTATGAAGGTGCCACCGGTATTCAGGCCCATGACTTGGTGGCCCGCAAAATCATGCCGGATGGTGGTCAGACACTGAATGCATGGCTGAACGAAGTTCAAGCAACAGCATCTTATATGCTGGAAAATGCGGATAAATTGGAATGTCGGAAAATCGGCAATGAATTGCACAAATCGGTTCAGCATGCCGAAGCGGCTGTTGCCTGGGTTATTGAAAACTATCCATTGCACAACGCAGATGTACTAGCGGTATCTGTGCCATTGCTCAAACTTCTCGGAATTATTGCCGGAGGTTGGCAAATGGCTAAGGCAGCTGTGGCTGCGGATGCATTACTAGAGTTGGGGCAGGGTAATAATTCGTTTTATCAATCGAAACTGAATAGTGCCTACTTTTATACTCAGCATATATTGTCTCAGTCATATACTCTATCTCACACCGTTCTGAATGGCAGTAGCATGGTTAATTCGCTGAATGATGACGTATTCAAGCAGTAATAGTGACATGGCTGGTAATAATAATTTCCGCCAGTCCGATGTTGTTCGGACTCGCGGTCAGATCTTCCTTGGTATTTGAATGTATCTGCTCATTCGCTGCCATTGAATCAATCGATAATATCGTTTTATACAATCTGATATGGGTTTTTTGACTGGTATGTTATTGTCGGGTTGATGCAATTATGGAACTTTAGAATAATAATAGGCTGTATTTGATTTTTTAATACAGATGTTCCTGATCTTTATATGTGGGTGAAATAAAACTCATGAAAACATTGTTTCTTGCTGTTGGGTTGTGCGCTTTTTCATCATTTGGATGGAGTGCTGTGTCATCAACGGAAGCGGCGCGCCTGGGACATGACCTGACACCGGTTGGTGCTGAAGATCATGGTAATGGTAGCGATATTCCAGATTGGCAAAACGGGATTATTCAGTCTCGTTCGGCTCAGATAACAGAAAAAAAGAATCCGTTTTCCAATGAGAAGGCTCTGTATCGTATTGATTATAATAATATGGCTTCTCATCTTGATAGGCTGACAAATGGTCAGCAGGAGATGTTAAAAAGATACTCAGATTATTATTTGAACATTTACCCTTCTTACCGAGTCGCGACTTATCCAGGGTTTGTTTACGACGCCATCAAGGCCAATGCCACCAGTGCCAATCTTTTGCCGCTGGGAAGCGGTGTTACTGGTGCTGTTATTGGTGCTCCATTTCCTATTCCTGAGAATGCACTTGAAGTTTTATTCAATCATATTCTGCGATTTCGTGAGTCTTCACTCGAGTTTACCTCGTTATCCAGTCTGGTTGATGAGAACGGCAACCGTAACGATACATTACGAAAATACCGATATTATTTGCACTATTGCAAACCTGGCCTCCAGCCTGAAGAGCTGGATAATAAACTGTTCTTTATGAGTTGGACTGTTCTTGCTCCGGATTCCATCAGGGGAACCAAGGTATTATTACATGAGCCTATGGATCGTATTGTTACACCACGAAAGGCCTGGATATTACTTCCGGGTGATCATCGTGCACATCGTGCACCGAATCTGGCCTATGATGAACTTGATCCTAATTCTTTCCTGTTGCGAACTGTTGATCAGACCGATATGTTTAATGGTACACCTGATCGTTATGACTGGAGTCTGCTAGGGAAAAAAGAAGTCTATATTCCCTATAATGCCTATGCACTTTCTGATAGTACTTTGAATTTGGATCGCCTCCTGTCTAAAGGACATGTGAATCCGAAATTTCTTCGCTATGAACCGCATCGTGTCTGGGTGATTGAAGCCAAGCTGCGTACCGGAATGAAACATCGTTATGTTCGTCGCCGGTTTTATCTGGACGAAGACAGTTGGACGATTGTTTATGCTGAAATGTATGACCAGGATGATACGATTTGGCAGTTTAGTGAGTCTCATCTGGTAGGCTCGGATACCATCCCATTGATGAAATCAGCATTGGAAGTTACGTATGATTTTAAATCAGAACGTTACTTTGTTGATGGCTTGGGTATCGAGAGGTCGGATAATCAAGTGCAGTTTTTGGAAAATGATTTCTCTGCTTCTTCCCTTGGTAATGATTGATTTTGGTTGTGAACCGACAGGGGACATCCATAAATTACAGGGCTCGAAATTGCGGCGTTAAAAATCAACTCAAGATACTAATTTATCATGTATAAACTGCGCTTTTTTCGATTTTCACTTGTCTTTTCATCGCTCGCTAAATTTTCAGATGCCCACTGTATATTGATTTTCAAGATGGATGTTGTTGGTATTGTTGGGTGGTCGATAAAATATTATAAATTGAAAAAATATATATTTTATTATCCCTGAAGTAATTGTAACCAGACACATCCTCTTAGATAATTTGGTCTAATCCGGGAAAAACCGGTAATTCATAAAATCTGGTGGGATTTCCAGCATTCATGCGGGTTTCAGCGATGCTTTAACGCTCATTGAAAGAAAAATGTCTAAAAACAAGCGCCGGGCCAAATTGTCCGGCGCTTTCGTTTTAGCAGCATGATGCTAGACAAAACAGAGCTGTCTAAAATAATGCGTCCATTCCTTCATCAGTAGTCTTTACCAACCCAAACCACACGACCAATCACTTCCAGATCTGGATTGCTGCCGTTGAACTTCACCAGGTTTGGTGGATAGTCTTTGTTGTCGCTGATTAGCAGCACACCTTGTCCTGGCACGAGTGAAACTCGCTTCACCACCAGACTATCTTCGACGCGGATCACGTACATGCGGCCATCTTGTGGGCGAGTATCGCTTGTGTCGATCATGATGGTGTCGTTATCTGAGATAGTTGGCTCCATGCTGTCGCCTTTTGCAAACACTACCGCTAAATCTTTTTCATGTAATCCTTTGAAATTCAGCCACTTACGTCTAAATGCCAGTTTTCGTGATACCTCTTCTGAACCGGCAAAACGGCCCGGTCCGGCGCTTACCTGGATGTTGTAGCCAGGGATAAAGGCGTAATCATCTTCAATTTTGTAGCCCGCAGCAGATTCTTTTACGTGACCATCGACCTGGTCAGAGTTTGTCATTGTGCCGGTTCCAAGCACCAGCCATTCAATTCTTGCACCAGATGCTTTTGCGATCGCTTCCAGGTTCTTGCGCGATGGCTCCGAGGTTCCATCTCGCCATCTTCGTACAACACTTTCAGAAACTCCGACTTCTCTGGCGAATGCGCTCGTATTTTTAAACGAGTCAAGCAAGTGCGAAATCCGATCAGAGAACAGTTCAAAGCTCATAGCTCGTAACCTTTAACTTTTGTCTCGTTTTAATCACCGAGTTTAATGTTTCATAACTCGTTGTTTTTAAAAGGTTTTCTAAAAAAATACGACAAGAAAACCGCAAAAGAGAACTTTTAACCGATTTTATCTGTTGTAATTCGGCTATTTAGCCGATAATGTTTACCTAAAGCAGTCACCCAACAGCTTTAAATAAACTGGTTAACAACAGGGCAAAAAAATGAGCAACTCACAGAGTCACCCAGTACAGGACTGGCACCGCCAGGAAGTGATCGCCGCGATTCGTATGCGCGGTATTTCTGTTGCCGAATTGGCGCGCCAGAGTGGCTACAACAACCCAACCACTTTTTACAACGTGTTCAAGGCTCCGTACCCGAAGGTGGAGAAAATCGTCGCAAAGTTCTTGGGCAAGCAGCCTGCCGATATCTGGCCAAGCCGCTACCAGCCCAACCCACAAGTATACCGCAATGTCTCATAACTTCCGCCGATTGATTCCGATTGATGGAATCAGCTTAGGCCGCGCCCGATCCGGCGCATAGACGCACAGAAATACTTTATTTAGAACACCAGCTTAGCGGGTAGCAGCAATGGCAAAGCGAAATTGGAAGCGGGTTCAGCCCCGGTCACTCAAACACAGCATGGAGTTGTGTGTTGACTACGCCAAGGACATCAAAAACCTGTCGGTTGAACGTATCTCCGACCTGATGGGTATTGCCAGTCACTTCACTTTATACAAATGGCTCGACGAAGCGCGCATGCCCGCGCTGATGATCAGGCCGTTTGAACACGCCTGTGGCATTTCTTATGTCACCCAATACCTGGCAGCCAGTGATCATCAATTGCTGGTGCCCATGCCTAATTCCAAACCGGCCAGAGATACCGACCTGATGGCATTACACGCCTCGTTTAGCCAGGCCGTTGCGGTACTGGCGGCCTTTTATATGGGTAATGAGGAGGGAGAGGCCGCGAAAGCCGAGCTGGCCCGCCTGATGGGCGACGTGGCCAGCCACCATGCCCGTGTTGAGCGTATGGGATCACCTGAATTGGAACTTTTTGGAGGCGAAGAATGAGCCATTCAAACACAACTACAACTCTGCAACGTTTTGCCGCTGCGGTGCAGCGCACGCTGGAAGCGCAGGGCTGGACGGTAATCGTTACTTGTGGCGACGGTTTAACACACCTTACTCATGTGGAGTGTACCCGCGACGACCAGCGCCATGGCTGGGGTTTGCTGCTGCCAGAAATCGCCTGGCGTGAAACATACAAAGCGCTGATTCAGCCTCGTTGTGATGTGGACTGGTTTGAACTGTGGACCCAGTGCGAACAACGGGACGGTGCCCAATGATCGATTGGTTTTCTACCCAAGAACTGGCCGGGGTGGCGGGTTTACCGGGCACCGTACCAGGCCTATTAAAAAAGGCCAATGCAGACGCCTGGCAATCGCGTCCACGCTCTGGCCGTGGTGGTGGTTTTGAATACCACATCAGCTCGTTGCCCACTGAAAGCCAGCGCGCCTTGCGGATCAGTATGGCCAAAAAAGCGGCCGCCCGCGCAAAATCCAATCCGGTTATTGCCGATATGGATGCTCAGTCAAAACTGCAACAGCAAACCCGCGAGCAATCGCTTAACCGATATAAAAAACTGTCTGCCAACCAGAAGAAAAAGGTCGACGCCAAGCTGGCGTTGCTGGGTGCTGCCGAGCAGTTCCATAAAAGCTCTGGCCTGCCTAAAGGCAAGGCGTATACCGAATTTTCTGATTTATATAAGAAAGAAGAAATCGCGGTTGAAGCCTGGGTGCGCGAAATCGAACCCAAATGCTCCAGGCCAAGCCTGTATTTGTGGGAAAAGAAACTCTCAGAACAGGGTATCGACGCCCTGGCTGGTGACACCGGCAAAGGTCGTCGCGGCACTGGCATTGTCGATAGCCAACCCGCACTGCGTGAATACATCGTCGGCATGGTCGTTGGCCATCCGCATATCAAAATCACCACGCTGGCCAAGGCCCTGCGTGCCGAGTTTGCCGGGCAGGATATAACGCTGCCGAGCGAACGCCGCTTATGTGACTGGGTTAATCAATGGAAATCGGATAACCGCGCCGTATACACCGCCGTCACCAACCCGGACGCCTGGAAAAACAAATATATGGATGCCCAGGGCAGTGCCAGCGAGCACGTCACCGCGCTGAACCAGCTTTGGGAATTCGACAGCACACCCGCCGATTTAATGCTGACCGACGGTCGTCATTCCATTCTGGGCGCAATTGACGTTTATAGCCGCCGCACACTGTTTGTCGTAATGCCCACATCCGACAGCAAAGGCGTTGCCCAGGTGATCCGCCGCTGCCTTCTGGGCTGGGGCGTTCCCGAAACCGCCAAAACCGATAACGGTGCCGACTACAAATCCAAATACATACAGAACGTATTCCGCTCCCTGGGCGTTGAGCAGGAATTCTGTCCGCCGTTTCAGGGTTGGAAAAAGCCGCATATCGAGCGCGTATTCAAAACCTTCAGCCATGATATCGCCGAGCTGCTGCCCGGATTTATCGGCCACAACATCGTCGAACGCCAAGCTATTGAGGCCCGCAAAAGTTTCAGCGACCGGTTGTTCAAAAAAGACGAACTGATCGAAGTAAAAATGTCGTCGGCTGAGTTGCAGCAATACTGCGACGACTGGCTAGAACACGAATACCACGCCCGCCGCCACAGTAGCCTGGGGGAATCACCTGCCGCCCGCATAGCCAGCTATGCCGGACACATCCGCACGATCGACGACGAGCGCGTGCTGGATGTGCTGCTGAGTGAGCTGGCTGGCACCCGAACCATCACCAAGAAAGGCATCAAGCTGGATGGAGGTTTCTATATCCATGCCGAGTTGGCTGCTCACACCGGTGAACAGGTCAACGTGTTCTACGACGAAGCTGATATGGGCCGGGTGTACGTCTATGACCTGGACGGCGAATACCTCTGCACGGCGGAAGACCCGGCGATCACCGGCATCAGCCGTGAAGAGGTTGGCGTAAAAGCCAAGATTATTCAGAAAGAAGCCATTCAAGAAGAGCGCCGCCGTCTCAAAGCCAGCGCCCAAAAAGTCACCAAGCGCGACGTTGCCCAGCAAATACTGGATCACCGCGCAGCAGAAGCCCGTGCCGAGAAAATCCGCCACTTTCCACGGCCGCAACAGGAGCACACCAGCGCAGGTATTGAAGCCGCCCGCATTGCTCTGGAAGCCCAGCAACAGCAACAGCCTGTTATTGAGCTGCCTGAGCTGCCGCCGCTCAAACGGCCCGCCGCGCAGGTCATTCGCCCTGAATTTGCCGCCCCAGCGTTCCAACCACCAGAAGACTTTGAAGAGCGCTACCTGTTGGCGCTGGACATCGATCAGCGAGCCAACGCCGGAGACGCCACAGAGTCCGAGGTGTTGTGGGCCAAACGCTTCAAAACCAGCAAGGCGTTTATCGCCGGGAAAGACCTTCACGAAATGCGCACCCGCACGGTGCCTATAACAGCACGTTAAGTGCTGATTAAAACGAATTAAACGGAGTATTGATCAATGTCGAACATCGCCGGTATCAACAACGTGGCACTGACACATCAGGCCATGATGCAGTTACAGGATCGCAGCCCCAGCCTGCCGGGCCTGGGCGTCCTGCATGGCCCATCCGGTTATGGCAAATCCTTTGCGGCCAGCTACGCCGCGAATGCCCACCGCGCCTTTTACATTCAGTGCAAAAGCACCTGGACACGCAAGAAGTTCCTGGAAGCGATTCTCAAGGAAATGGGCATCATGCCCGCCAAGAACCTGGCCGACATGAACGAACAAGCCTGTGAAGAGCTGATGCAATCCGGCCGCCCACTGATTATCGACGAAGCGGACTGGCTGGCCGACAGCAAGTCACACGTCATGCTGGCCATGGACCTCTACGAAGGCTCGCAAGCGAGCATTCTGCTGATCGGCGAGGAGCGGCTGCCCGCCAAACTCGCTCACTACGAAAAAATTCACAACCGCATCCTGTCCTGGGTCGCTGCTGAACCCTGCCAAATACGCGATGTGTTGCAGCTGGCGGATATTTACGCTCGTGACATCAACATTGCCGAAGACCTGTTGCTGAAAGTTCTGGATGACACTCGCGGTGTCACCCGCCGGATCTGCGTCAATCTGGAAAACATCCGCAACTGGGCAGCCGACAACGGTGTTGAACGCGTAACTCTTGAAAACTACCGCCAGGCCATCTTCACCGGCAAAGCACCACGGGGGCGTTCATGAATACGTATGCACACGCCAAGAAAATCCGCGTTCAACAGGTGATCTGGGACACCGTGCGCGAGCTGCACGAGTTCACCGAGGCGGACCTGATTATTCAGGCCAGTAAACGAGCGGGTCAAACCGTCCCTGACGCCAGCGTTCACGCCTATCTGAACAAGCTGAAGCTGGGCGAATACGTGGAGACTGTTGAGGTTGAAAAGCTCAATCACGGACACGTTCGCAACCGCTTTCAGCTGGTGCGCAATACCGGCCGCGAAGCCCCCCGCCTGACCAGCACCGGTCAGTCCAGCAAGCTGGGCCGGGCACGCGAAAACCTGTGGCGTTCCATGCGCACTCTGGGCCAATTCAACTACAGAGAGTTGGCCTTAACCGCTTGCACAAATGATGTGTCAGTCAGAGAGGCTGAGGCAAAACGGTTCTGCCGCTACCTGGAACGTGCCGGATACCTGGCCATTGCCAAGCCTCCGGTTCACAAAAAAGCACTGACCGTCTACCGGTTTGTGCAGCACCGCTACACAGGCCCGCTGCCGCCGATCATCCAGACCATCGACCAGGTATTTGATGCCAATACCCAGCAGATCGTCTGGTCTGCCGACGACGAACAGGAGGCCGAATGATGAACGCCATTCCACTGACCGACACCCTGAACAGCGTCAGCGAACCCCGCTGGCTGACCGAGCTGCGCCATCAATGCAGCAATCGCTCACAAGCGAAAGTGGCTCGTGAACTGGGCGTCTCTGGTGCACTGATCAGCCAAGTTCTGAAAGGCAAGTATCCGGGTGATTTAACCCGCATTGAAAAGCTCGTCCGGGGTGAATACCTGGGCGATACAGTCACGTGCCCCGTGCTCGGAGAACTGGCGTTAGACAACTGCCAGCGCTACCAGCGCCAGGCCGGAGCCACCCACAACCCCTTGCGAGTGCAGCTGTATCGCGCCTGCAAAACCTGTAGCTACGCGGAGAAATAACATGAACGCAGCCTGCCAACCGTCGACAGCTCTGCCCGCCGGTAACCGCCATCTGGGCGTCAAACTGATTGCGGCAGCCAATGCACTTTCCAAACTCAACGACCTTGGCGTGGAAGTGTTGGAAGCCAACCTGACGCTGGCGGTGCCAGTACTGCAGGTCCGCTCCTGCGCCCAGCTGAAGGCCATTGGCGGCAGCTGGGCACAAACCCGCACCAACGCCAACCGCGACCGCGTTAAAACCATGTGCGCCATTTTGGCTGGCTGCCGTATCGAATGGGAGATCCGTCAATGATCACTCAACTGCTGAAACGCGCCCCGGCGCTGGTGCTGTTACTGGGCGGCATCGTACTACTGCAAACCCACGCCATCGACTACTGGAGCCGCTTCGACGCGGCCACCGGTTGGCTTTGGAGCCTGGTGATTGAAGGTGCGGCAATCTGGTTGTGGGCTGCCCGCAGCTGGCTGAAAAACAGCATCGCCGTGTTCGCCACCCTGCTGGCGCTGTCGGCACCGCTGTACCAACTGGCAGCCCCTGTCATGGCAGAACAGCGCAGCAACGAGCAGGCCGCTAGCACTCTGCCAGACCGCCAACAGGCCATCACCGCTCAGATAGCCAGTTTGGAATCGTCATTGGCCACCTACAACCAGAACAGCCAAACCCGTGGTGGCTGGGCCGCCCGTATCGATACCGCACAACATCAGCTGGCATCGGCTCGCGCCGATCTGGCGGCACTGCACACCGAGCAGGCCACCGCACAACCAGCCGACTGGCAGGCATGGCTGCAAATCGCTACCCAGGGCATGGCGCTGATCATCATCCAGTGCCTGGTTGTGCTCACTACTCGCACCGTATTCGCCCCGCTGGCTGCGACCAGCCAGGGCACCCAAACAGCAGCACCCGCCGCTGAGGCTGGCAACGGCGCAGGAAGCGTCCGCGCCAGCCACCCCAAATTACACCCCGTAAAGCCATCGGCTGTCAGCACCGGCCTGAACCCGGCGGCCGCGTAATCGGATTTAAACAGGCATATCAAGGGCAAGGACCATGAGCAAATTGAAATACGGAGATGTCCGTCCAGTTCGAAAGATGACCGGAGACCACAAGACAGACGTGTTGTCCTGTTTCGACGAGCTGGAGGCTAAGGAACAAGAGGAACAGCTGCTGACATTAAAACGACGTCAGCGAGAAGTGGAAGAACGCGCGAAAAAGCGCTTCATCGGAAGCAACTAAGGAAAAATCATGAACACAGCACAAGCAACCATCCCATCCGGCTATATGCAAGACGCTCGCGGCCGACTGGTGCCAGAAGACCAGGTACGCGAGCAAGACAAGCTGCGCGACCAATGCGTGACCGATCTCGTTAAACAGGCGCAGGCAATCAGCCAACAGCTGACCGAATTCAAGCGCACAGCACTGGCGGATATTGCCGACCTGCTGCAAATCGCTGCCGACAAGTACGAAGTCACCCTGGGCGGAAAAAAGGGCAACGTCAGCCTGTCCAGCTACAACGGTCGGTACAAAATCCAGCGCGTCTTTGCCGAGCAAATTCAATTCAGCGAGGAGCTGGAAGCCGCACAGCAGCTGTTTGCAGAATGCCTGGACAAATGGACAGAAAACGCCGACGTGAATATCCGCGCCCTGGTTGATCGGGCATTCCGCACCACACGATCAGGCCAGATCAAAACCGCCGAACTGCTGGGGCTGTTGCAGTTGGAAATCAACGACACAGATTGGCAACGCGCCACCAACGCATTGAAAGACTCCATTCGAGTAGGCGGATCAACCGTCTACGTGCGTGTGTATGAGCGTATCGACGACACCGACAAATACCGCCAGATCGCACTCGATCTGGCCAGTGTGTGAGGTGGGTATGAGTATCCAATACAACTCTGCTGCCGAAATGATCACCTCTGATCAGTGGCTGGAAATCGTTCCTTGCTACACCACCTTTGAGCGCTGTGATTCGGTTCAGATCAATATCAATGAAGACCTGGTCGACGTTGATGTTGATCGCATCCCGGCTCTGATTACCGCCCTGGAAAAGCCTATCAACTGGCAATGGGACTTCCACAGGATGAACCAGCCGCATGAGCTGTTTCGTTACCCGGTCACGGGCCACCCGGCCCGCGATCCAGCGGCCAGGCTCTGGCTGGTACAAGAATTTACAGCAGAGCAACTGAAACAAGCGCTGCATACGCCGGATCTGCAACCAGTAGTTAGAGCGGCTATCAACAAGCGTTTAGCGAGGATTGAACGATGACATTTAAAGTACAAATCAACGAGTGGTGGGATGGGCGTCTGGCGCAGCTGGAGTCAATCAAATTAGCACATGAAGATGGCGCGCTAGTCCGATTTGATAATGGAGCAGGCGAAGAAGCGAAACTGACAGAAGAGCAGTCAAAAGCACTGCTGTCTGACCTCGCTCAGTTGGTCGAAGAGGTTCTGAAACAAAATTTGCCAGAGTTTACCGACGATCGGAGCGATGTCGGCGCTGCGTTTGATGTGTACGAATGGCACCAGGATGTCTGCGGCGATCTGGAGGCATGGGCCGACGAAATGGATAGTCCGATGGCCTCATCAGCGTCAACAATCTTGATTGATCTCCTGAAACTTCCATTCACATTAAGTGAGGACTGAACATGATCACCAATGACCAATGGAAAGACATTCAGGAAAAACTGGCCCGCTCGTTTGTCACCGTCAAATTCCGCTGGGGTGACGATGACGTCACAGTAAACCGAGTCAATCTGAGCGAGAACAAAACCGCACTGGCCGTGTACATGAACGGCACGATTAAGTGGGGGAACGGATGGCCGGACTCTAACCAGTTTGATCCTCGTGTGGAGAAAATCTGGCGCAAGCGAACCAAGGCGCTTTATAGCCCTGCCAAGAAAGCCAAAATCGAAAAAACATTAGGCAAACGCGCGGCTCGTAAAACATTCACAAACCTGGATCAGAAAATGGAATGGTACGACCCGACCTTCAGCACCGCCGCATCCCTGGTGCGGCAATTCAAGAAAATCCAGAACCTGACGCTGCTGAGCCTGAATGATGTAGACGTTAACGAAAAAACGGAGGAGACCGCCGTATGAAAACGCCACTGCAAGCCGCCCTGGCCAAACTTCAGATTGCCAAAAAGGAGCTGAACATGGACGACCACGGCTATCGTCAGGTGCTGATCCGCAACGGCGCACCGATGGAAGATCCCAGCAGCCGCAACATGACCATCTCCCAAATCGATGCCGCCTTGAAGGAATTTATTGGGTTGGGCTGGCAACCCAAGCGCCGCAAGCCCGCTGCGGGCGGTACGCGCCAGTCGCCGCCATCCCGCCACCGCGAACACAAAACCCGCATCGACAAAATCCGTGCGATCTGGATCAATATGCACCGCGACGGCTTTATCGACGACGGCAGCGAAACTGCCCTGATGGCCTGGGTACGCAAACAAACACGCGCCAAAGAAGGCCAGATCGATGCGTTGGAATGGCTGGAACAAACCGGCATGACCAACACCGTACTGGAGCAGCTGAAGGCCTGGCAACGTAGGGTCACTAACTCGGCGACCAACGGCGATCTGATGTTGATTATGTCCGCCGTGCCAGTCCTGGCAGAACAAGGCCGCACAGTGACACAGACAGAAGCCGCACAGATATTACTCGATCATCATGTGATCACCTGGAACCCGCTGTTTGAAAAATTGGCTATCAAAAACTCAGAGCACTACGCGACGAGCCGCCGGGAGCTGAGACCAATATCCGTGATTTTTGGCGCTGCTGGGAGCCAGACATGCAGTTAAATCGCTGTCCGGTCTGTCATGGCCGGATCGGTCTGGAGCAACTGGTGCAAGACGACGCGGGGCGAGAATTACTCGCTCTGCTGGCTGCGCACGATGCCGACACGGCCACAGCCTTAGTTGGCTATCTGGGCCTGTTTCGGAGTGGATCGCGAGATCTTGCGATGGACAGAGCGCTGAGACTGGCAAAGGAAGCCCTGGCCCTGGCAGAGCCAGACTGGTTAACACCAGCGCTGCAAGACACGGTCGAGAGTATCCGCGCAAAACGCCAGAGCACCGACGCCAAAGCACTGACGAATCACAACTATTTAAAACGTGTGCTGGAAAGTGTCATCAGCAATGGCACACCCCGAGTGCGCTATCAGCGCCCGGCCGCCGGAGCCGACTATCAAACGGTTGAGGCATCCCGCGAGCGACTCAACGACACGAGCTGGTAACGGAGAAATCACATGACGCATGAACACCAACACGACTTGATGCCAGATGCTCCTATCCCGGATGACGCGCTGGAGCACCTGGACGATGTGCCAGCCGAGGCCCGTAAAAAATGGCCACGGGATCTGATCGTAATTATTGCTGTGCTCAATTCACGGTTTAACCGTATGGGCTACAGCGATGCGGATGCCAGCAAACTGACGTATAACGCCGTGCAAGAGTTGGCCAGTTACTGCGGCGGGCGCTATTTTTACCTGCCCAAGGGCGACGTGCTGGAACGGGCGATCCGGGACGGCAATTTGTACGATGATTGGGCCGATCGGCATATGACGCCGGATCAGCTGGCTGGGAAATACCGGGTGACAGTGCAGCACGTTTATCGGATCATTAAGGAACAGCGGGCGTACCATCAGAAGAAGGTACAGCCTGAGTTGTTTTAATCTGCGCTGTGGATGTGTGTATGGATAAGGATGTTCAAGATAATTTTGATGAAAAGTCCGCTTTTGAGGATGCACTTAATGAAGCGGCTGAATATGCTGCTGTGCCAAAGTCAGTTACAAAGCGGATTGGCCCAACTCTTTTTGAAACAGTGAATAATCCAAGATCCGCAACAAAGATTTTTGAGAAAGAAGTCGCTGATAGCGGCTGGTGCTGGCCAGAAGCTATTGCTTTATTACGAGCAGAAGGCAAAAAAGAAACTTTAAAAAATCAGTGTGAAAAATTTATAAGTTTTGTCATGGGGAAATGGTATTTCAAGGGTCAACTATTTCGGGCTGCAAGAGTTGTAGGGAAAAGATTCCCGTGCATTGAAATTTCCCAAGGCCCATCCCGTTGGCCATGCCCTGATCACGCTGATTATGACGGCTTGTTATTACCATCAGATACCACTTATCTGAGAGAAAATCCGCTGCGAAAAACACTCGGATGTAAATGTACATTCCGTTTAATAAATAAATGGGAGTATGAACGAATGAAAAATCAGTAAATTTCACGAAAAGAATAGAGAAAAGATTTAATCACCGTTAAACCAGCCCCTTCGTACAATCAAATATCCTGACCTTATCAATTGTTCCCACTGAACAGACCGAGGTCAGGAGTATGTAATGGGCAACCGCCGCCAGCTTTCCCAAATCACCACCGTCGTTATTCACTGTGCCGATACGCCCAATGGCCGTGCCAATACCATAGAGGACATCGACGCCTGGCACCGCCAGCGTGGTTTTCGTCGAGACCTGTCTATTGCACCCAAGCATCAACCTCAACTGACCGCTGTCGGTTATCACTTTGTGATTGAAGTGAATGGCACCATCCGGCTGGGCCGTCCCCTGCAAGAAACCGGTGCCCACGTCGAGGGCCACAACTACAACACCATTGGTATTTGCCTGGTTGGCCGCGACCGCTACACACCAGAGCAATGGTCCGCCCTTCGATCCCTGGTTGTGTCTCTCTCACACCCCGGCAATGGCCTGTCGATCTCGACCGTGTGTGGTCATCGCGATCTGTTTGATGGCAAAACCTGCCCCGGCTTTGATGTGTCGGAGTGGATCGCCCAGGCATACACCACAGATCTGAACAATATCCTGGAGGCCCAATGAACTGGTTACTCACCATTGCCAAACCGCTGCTATCAGCCGTGACGACAGACCTGATCATTGATACCGCACAGGCGGTGTTGGGCCGCATTCAATGGGCGGTGGTGCTTGAGCGCCTGCTGACACGGCTGATCATCAACGGCCTGCGCTGGATACAGCGGCTGAGCACCAACGATGTGGTCGATGAAACCGTCGATTTGATTGCCAGCATGTTGGAGCAAAAACGCCTGGCGAAAGCCAAGGAATATCAGCTCACTCTCGACAAGCGCACCGAGAGCCAGACGAACAGCAACAAGGATTTGTAATGCCCGATTTTCTGGATGCCGCCAAAGAGCTGGAACAACAGGATCGCGAGCGCGCGCTGGCCAATCACAGTGCTCGGCTGAAACCGGAGCCAGCGCAGTGGGTGCAGGACGGTGTGGTGATGTGTATCGACTGCGCATGTGATATCGAACCCGAACGCCTGGCTGCAAAACCCAATGCCGCCCGCTGCATAGACTGCCAGCAGCTGCACGAACTGAAGGATCACTGCTGATGGAGCCAACAGAAATCAACTATCAGGCCATGCAGTTCTGGTTCAGCGTTGCCAATGCAGCGATCACCGCCGCTATTGCGCTGTATGTCTGGCTGGCCAGTCGTCAGCGTGCCACTAAAAAAGACATTGACGAGATGGACGACAGACTGATCCGCATCGAAAAAGACGTTGAACACGCCCCCAGCCGCGCTGATTTTGAAAAAATGAATGACCGGATCACACAAATCGGCAACAGCGTGACCGGGGTTGAGGGTGAGCTGAGGCAAATCAATCACAGCCTGCAACTGATCAACGACCACTTACTGAACAACCGGGGGCACTGATGGCCTATCAGGATCTGTTAAATCAGGATCAACGTCTGGTGATCCTGCGCAGTCTGACCGACGTGAACGGTACTGCGAACGACTCTATCATCAACAAAATGCTGGATGCCTACGGACACCGGCTCAGCCGCGACCAGGTAAAAACGCACCTGTACTGGCTCAGTGAGCAGGGGCTGGTTGAGATTGAATCGGTACTGAATACAGACGTGGCCACGATTACCAGCCGAGGCGTAGACGTTGCCCAGGGCCGGGCGCGGGTGCCGGGCATCGGCCAACCACGGCCGGGTGCCTGAAATGTCAGAGCGACCAACACGGGGCCGCCCGTCCAAAATCGAACAGTTGCCCGAGCAAGTCCGCGCTTTCCTCAATGCCGCCCTGCGTGACCCCGCCAACACCCAGGATCAGGTACTGGCCGAAGTGAACCGCCAACTTGCCGATTTGGGCCTGCCGGAGGACGACCAGCTCAGCCGTTCCGGCCTCAATCGTTACGCCACCAAGATGGCCAAAATCGGAAAGAAGATGCAGGAACGCCAGGCCACTGCTAACGCCTGGGTCGCCAAGCTGGGCGAAAAGCCCACAGGCGATATTGGCAAGCTGCTGATCCAGATGACCCAGACCATGGCCTTTGATGTGGCCGAAGCCGCGCTGGACGAAGAAGACCCCGCCAGTCTGGGGCTGATAAAAGAGCTGGCGCTGACCGTTCAACGGTTGGAGAAAGCGAGCATGGACAGCCTCAAGCGTGAAAAAGAGATCCGCAAAGCCTTCGCCGAAGAAGCCGCTAACGCCGCCGAGAAGGTTGCATCAGCAGCCGGGTTAACCCGCGAAACCGTCAGCACCATCAAAGCCGAAATTCTGGGGATTGCGTAATGGCCGCCGCCGTCGATCGGTCGCTGGGTAAAGCCCCGGCCAACCCGCTACCCAATAAACTGGCTGCCGCTATTGTAGGCGCGGTGCCGGACTTTATTCCGTACTGCGCTAACGACGTACTGCTGGGCTACCAAAAGCGCTGGATCGCTGACGACTCGCCGCTCAAAATCGCCGAGAAATCCCGCCGTACCGGTATCACCTGGGCTGAAGCTGCCGATGCCTGCTTAACCGCCAGTGCCGCCAAAAGCGCAGGCGGCACCAACCATTTTTACGTTGGTTCCAACAAAGAGATGGCGCGCGAGTTTATCGACGCGGTGGCCATGTGGGCCAAAGCATTCAACAAAGCAGCAGGCGACATTCAGGAAGAGCTGTTCATTGAAGACGGCAAGGACGGCAAAGAGATCCTGACGTTCGTGGTGTACTTCGCCAGTGGCTTCAAAGTGCAGGCACTGTCCAGCAACCCCTCAAATCTGCGCGGCATGCAAGGCAATGTAACGATTGACGAAGCCGCTTTCCACGACCGCTTGGCCGAGGTACTCAAAGCCGCCCTGGCACTCACCATGTGGGGCGCGAAGGTGCGGTTGATCAGTACCCATAACGGCGTTGAAAACCTCTTTAACGAACTGATCAACGACAGCCGTGCAGGCAAAAAACGCTATTCCGTGCACCGCATCACGCTGGACGATGCCTGCCACGAAGGACTTTATCAGCGCATCTGCCAGCGGCTGGGCAAGCCCTGGAGTCAGGCCGAAGAAGACCAATGGAAGTCCGACCTGCTGACAGATACGGCAAGTGAAGACGACGCCCTGGAGGAATACTACTGCGTACCTAAAGCCGGTGGCGGTGCCTACATCAGCCGCGCCCTGATCGAAGCCTGTATGCACGAAGCCCCGGTGATTCGCTTTGAAGGTTCTGCCGAGTTTAACGGCTGGCCTGAACATCTGCGCGAAGCCGAAATACGAGACTGGTGTGAAGAGCACCTGTTGCCGCTGTTGCAAGCCCTGAATCCCAAAAGCCAATACGCCCTGGGCGAAGACTTTGCCCGTACTGGCGACCTCTCGGTGTTCGCGCCGATAGAGCTGACGCAAGAGCTGATCCGGCAAGTGCCATTTATGGTGGAGCTGAAGAACGTGCCGTTCAAACAGCAAGAGCAGATCCTGTTTTATATCTGTGACCGGTTTGCGCGGTTTATGGCGGGTGCTCTGGATGCTCGTGGCAACGGCCAATACCTGTCCGAACAGGCCCAGTACCGCTACGGATCGGGACGGATTGAAGCCGTGATGCTCAGTCAAAGCTGGTACCTGAACAACATGCCGCGCTTCAAGGCCGCGTTTGAAGACCAGACCATTCGGATTCCGCGTGATGCCGATGTGCTGTCCGACATGCGCGCCATTCAGGTCATCGAGGGCATTCCCAAAATCCCGGACGGAAAAACCGACGCAAAAAAAGAACGCCACGGTGACTCGGCCATTGCGCTGTGTCTGGCGTACTACGCCACCACGATGGAAGTAGAAGACTTCGGCTATCACGCCATCCCCAAACCCACTCGCAACGATCACAGCGACACACAACAGCGCCAGATTCGCACCACCGGCGGCTTCCGTCGCGGCTGTCTGTAACGCCGCTTTAACCTCATCTTTAACACTATTTAAAGAGGCCGCACATGGCTGATTCCCTCATCCTTGACCACACCGGCCAGCCGTTCAAAAAAGCCGAGCTAAGCCGTCAGGTCGCTGCCCCCAGCATGACCGGCATTCGCAACATCTGGAACTTCGGCACCCAGGCGGAATGGCTCAGTCCGGAACGACTGGCGCAGATCCTGCGCGATGCCGCCGAAGGCGACGCCGATGCCTATTTAACGCTGGCCGAAGAAATGGAGGAACGTGATCCGCACTACGCCAGCGTGCTGGGTACCCGCAAGCGGGCTGTTTCTGGTCTGCCAACGATGGTCGAAGCCGCCACCGACGACAAGAAAGACCAGGACATAGCCGAAGCCGTGCGTGTGCTGATACGTCGCCCGGAATTTCACGACATGGCGGATGATCTTCTGGATGCCCTGGGCAAGGGTTTCTCTGTAGTGGAAATGAACTGGGATACAAAGCGCACACCCTGGGAGCCACGAACCCGCAACGAGCGAGTGGATGGCGAGTGGCACGAAGTCGATGGTTACGAACACCGCGACCCGCGTTTCTTCCAGTTCGATCGCATCACCGGCAAGCAGCTGCGTATCAAAGACGAATCCGACATGCTCGACGGTCTGCCATTGCCTCCCCATAAGTTCATCGTTCACAAGCCGCGTTTGAAAACCGGCCTGCCGATCCGTAGCGGTCTCGCCCGTCTTGTCGCGGTCTCTTATATGTGCAAAAGCTACGCGCTGACCGATTGGCTCGCCTTTGCTGAAGTGTTTGGGATGCCGCTGCGCGTTGGCCGCTATAACCCGAATGCCACGCAAGCCGACATCAATACCCTGGTAAACGCCATCGCCAACATCGGCACCGATGCCGCCGCTGCCATTCCCGACACCATGCGGATCGACTTTGAATCCCCCGGCAACAGCACCGGCGGTGCCGATCTGTTCAAGAATTTGGCCGAATGGCTGGACAAACAGGTATCCAAGGCCGTACTGGGGCAAACCGCCACCACCGAAGGCACCCCCGGAAAACTGGGTAATGACGATGCTCAGGACGACGTGCGTACCGACATCCTTAAAGCCGATGCCCGCCAGCTTAGCAACACCATTAATAAGTACCTGATCCGCTCGTTTGTCGATTTGAACTTCGGGCCGCAAGAGCAATACCCACGGGTTGAGTTCCAGGTCATCGAACCGGAAGACACCGCAGCGCTCACTGCTGCGTTAAAAGAACTGGTGCCGCTGGGCCTGAAAGTTGAGGCCAGTGTGATCCGCGATAAACTCGGGTTGCCTGATCCTGAACCAGGCGCTGAACTGCTGGGCATGCCGCAGACTCAGCCACAACCAGCAACCCCGGCACTGAATCAGCAGCAACAGCAACAGGGCTGCCACTGTGCTCACTGCAGTAGTACAGCGACAGCGATTAACCGGCAGCTGCCAGATCCGGCGGAACAGGCATTGGACGAACTGGAGCAAGACGGTCTGGCCAACTGGCAACAGCAAATCGACCCGGTATTGCAACCAATCCGCGACCTGCTGGAGTCGGTCGACACAGCAGAAGACTTTGCCGCAGGCCTGCAAGACCTGCTTGAGGAAATGGACGACTCCAGTCTGGTCAGCAAACTGGCGCTGCAGATGTTCCTGGCAAATGGGGCCGGTGACGCCGGGCAAGGTGCCTGATGGCCGGGGTACAAGGCGAGTACCGGTTCCCCGGTTCACCACCCAAAGAAGCGCTCGCGTGGTTCCGCGCCAAAGGCTATCAGCCAGGTTTTGACTACCGCGATGTCTGGAAAGAACAGCACAGCCACGCGTTTACTGTCGCCAAAGCCATGAAGATGGATGTGCTGACTGATATCCGCGCAGCACTGGATCAGGCATTAGCAGAAGGCAAAACCTTCGAGCAATTCCAAAAAGAACTGACACCCAAGCTGCAAGAAAAAGGATGGTGGGGAAAACAGGATGTCGTTGATCCAACCACGGGCGAAGTTATCAACGCCCAGCTAGGTAGCCCGCGCCGTCTGCGCACCATCTACAACACCAACCTGCGCACTGCCCGATCGGCAGGACAGTGGCAGCGTATTCAGCGCAGCAAGCGCGTCATGCCATATCTGGTCTATGAGCTGGGGCCGTCGGAAAAACACCGCGCCGAGCACGTATCCTGGGCGGGCATTCTGCTACCAGCTGACGACCCGTGGTGGCAAACGCATTACCCACCGAATGGCTGGGGCTGCAAGTGCCGCATCCGTCAAGTGGGCCAGCGCGAATACGAGCGTCTGAAAGCCTCTGGTGACTACCTGACAACAGCCCCCGCTATTAATACCAAATCCTGGACAAATGGACGCACAGGCGAAGTGCTGCAAGTTCCACGGGGCATCGACCCCGGCTGGGACTACAACCCCGGTATGCACCAGGGCAAGGGGCTGGCGGAGAATGAGCAGCGCAGTAAAACGGTGATGGATAAAGCACTGGCTGCGCCAATGCCCAAACCGGAATTTCAGCCTCAGAAAACCACAAAGTCTGCTACCAAGTGGGCGACGGATAATAACCTGGCGGACTATGCTGACTATGCCGGTATCAAGCCCGAAGTCGCCAACGCATGGAACGAATCCTTATTTGATCATCTGCAAGAGTTTCCGGCTCTGCGCGATAATCAGAAGTTTATTGGCACTGGTCAGGCTCAATTCCAGCGTCTGTATGATATACGGGTAGAACGTGTGGTGCAGATGGCGACAGAAAAAGGCATCGATGAAGGGCTGGCCATTCGCTGGGCAAAACGAGAAATCAAAAAGAAAAAGGTGCCCGGTGACACCTACGCGCATTCATGGACGCAGCCCGATGTAGGCGGCATTGCCATAAACAAGGCGTGGGGCAAAGACCCTGAGCGCTTCAAGCTGGCGTTGGCTAACGATGTGGCATCACAGCATCACCCGATCGGCTGCAGCAGCATACGCAGCGTGGTTGACCATGAGCTGGCGCACCAGATCGACGACTTGCTGAAACTGGATAAAGATCCAGAAGTCCAAAGACTCTTCACACAAGCCCGCCAGGCGGGTATAGAAAACGAGGTATCCCGTTATGCCAACAAAAACATCAAGGAGTTTATCGCAGAGTGCTGGGCAGAATCGCTCAACAACCCAGCACCACGACATTACGCCCGCCGAATTGCAGCAATTGTCCGCGATCGGTATCGACGACAGTTTGGCAGCGGATCTGAATGACGTGCCAGGTATCAGCCATGCGTCTGGCCCTGAAGAACATCAGCAAGAGATTGATCAGTGGATTGAAGATGGCGGGAAGCTGGAGGTGGAGTGAGCGCCATTTTTGTGCCTTAAAAAAATCAAAAATAATTTCGGTAGAACGCTTGATTATGTATGACAGTTGTCATACTATTATTTTCAGAGGTTGAGGCAAAGGGCCGAAACCCAACACCAGTGAGGCGAAGCGCGAAAGCGGGTGAGCCGAAGGGATATCAAAATGAAATTTTCTATCAAAAGCCGAAAAATCCAACAAATCCTGACTTTTTCTCGTCCAGGTAATGGCTACATATTTGTGGATATTAATAGCCGAGAAGGCACCTTGGGTAGCCAGATCTGTCATGGCGGTAGATTCATGGGTTCAACAATCACCTACTTTGGTGATGACCAAGCCGAATTCGAAAAAATCTGCCGTAACTGGTATCGCAAATTCCTCGCTGAGAATGGCGAAATGTACGCAGACTACAACGAATTTGGTAGCTAATCTATCAAAGCCCGGCTAGTGCCGGGCTTTCACTTTGTACGGAGCATTTATGGCACGAAACCCCAGTTTTACACCGTCCCCAGCCTTGCGTGATCATTTGGAAAAATCCGGTTGCGGCGTCACCGCAACTCTGAACGAGCTATTCGACCGCTACCGCGCACTGATCGAGCTGGATGCGATCCGCCTGACAGCAGACGAGCAGCAGGCCTTGGCAGCCATGGTGCATGGCACCGTGATGGACGTCGTGGCGATCCAGGCCATCGCCCAGGACGTAGCCGACGAAACCGACTGCGAGAGCCTGCGCGAAAAACTGACTGGTGCAACCTACGGTAAATGCCTGGCCACGTTGGCCAGGTACAACCTAATCTGACGCCGCTGAAAAAAGCCGAGTCAGGCTAACTGGCTGATCCGTTTTAACGCAAAGATGAAAAAGAGGATTTTTTTAATAATCCTATTGAAAAGATAATTTAGTTATCTTATTATAAGCTTCAGTTGATCGGGATTAACCTGGTTAAAAAAAACCTCGTTTTACTCTGCTTAGGAGCATAACAATGAACATCGCCGAAACTATCATCGCCAAATTCAAAAACGCAGCCTCAGCATTACGAGGAATGCGAAGCACTAACAGTCCAAGAACCTGATCAGGACTGGGAAGCAGAAACCACAATTTACAAATTTGAAGACGACTCCAAGATCATGTTTAACAACATGGAAATCAGCATCCACTGATAAAAAAATATCTTTACATGATAACTATGTTATCTATAATTAACCCAGTTGATCAGGAAATACCCGATCATAAAACAACGTTTTACTCTGCCAAGGAGCAACACCATGACTATCAAAATCGAAAAAATCAGCAACGGATTTGCCTGCTACTTCCCTTTTGAACTGAAAGATTCATTCAAAGCAATATTCAAATCAGCAAAATGGAATGCCAGTGCCCGCCGATGGGAGGTTGGCTCTCGTTCTGGTAAGCGCTTGGAGCAATGGGCCGAACTGGCCGAGCCAGCAGCTAAGGAAATTGAAGACGCCGAAGAAGCAGAGCTGAACGCCAAAGAATTGGCCGAAATTGAAGCAGAGATTGCAAAATTTCGTATAGCAAGGGCAAAGTTGCAGCAAACAAAATCCAGCTACGAAAACACTATCGAAGCACTGGGTGCAGCAAAAACCGAATTGGCCGAAGCCAAAAAAGTTCTGCAGGCTGAGATTAAGGAGGTAAAACAAAGAGGGGAAGAAGCCCGCAAATTACTGGCCAACGTCTGTGATATGGGAAAAATTGAACTGGCCAGAGAAACCCTGATAAAACATCACGGCAGCGTGGGTAGCAATGCCCGCGAAGTGTTCAAGGACGCCCAGGCCATAGTAAAAGATCAAATCGACAAGCTGGCGTCTGCAGGATTCAAAAGCAGTGGCCTGAACATATTGTACTGGGCAAACTTCAATCGGCCGGATCGTGATCGCGTGAAAATCACCAATGCCGAGATGTACGACATTAAAAAAATAGAGGACGACGAGTGAACGCCACAAAAATCAGGATCTCGGGAGCAGAATTTCTGCTTCCAGACACCCACAGCGACTATGAATTTCCAACGTACATAATGGAGCACAGATCAGAAATACAGCAAAAAATTGCTGGGGCAAAGATGATGCTAAAAAACCCAATGAGCTATGAGCAACTTGTAGATATTCCAGACATGACAGAGTTCAAACAGAAGACTGGAATCATTGGCTGGCCATTCGATATGCGAGACGTGAATTTGTACGAACTGGATAGATGCATAAACATCACCATGACTATTAATTTAGACCGGGAGTAACAATGGATTTTATGCCGACAAATGATGTATTTCATCATCTGTGTAATCTTCTTGAGCTGAACGACAATGAAAAATTGGTAGCTATGTTCGCAGCCCAGGGGGTGGAAGTCACAAAGTCGAAAATAAAAAGCTGGAAAACAAAAACAGGAAATACTGGTCGTGATTATAGACCAATGCCACGGCACGCACTGGATATATTTATCAATGAGGTGTACGCGAATGACAGCTGGCGATACGATGATTGACATCAAGTTGGCCCGCGAAATACTGGGACTGACTCAGTCAGAACTGGCTGGAAGCATCGGACTAAGTCGAGTAATTGTTGGACAGATTGAGAGAAGACAAAAACCGCTGCAACGGCAAACAAGTTTGGCAATTGAGTGCCTTTTGAGACGTAATAACCTGCCGATTCCAACTGCCGAACCGGCAGACAAGAAAAAATACAGTGCAGATTCTTGAATCTGTCCACCGAAAAAAGCCGGATCGGGCACGACTAGCTGGGCTGCGTTTGAATTTGACATGCCCTAACAGGAGCCGATCTCAGGGGTTTATGTTATTTTGCGGTGTGCTTTCACGTGTTTTGCGTCAAGTACCGTTTAAACACCGTTTAACGACAGCCTCAGCGTATATTTTCGGTATAATTTGAACTCACACTGACAGAAACTCGCGAAAACACACGACACCCTCCAACCCACGTTAAACCACCCCTTCTGATTCCGGGGCCATCATGGCCCCATGAATACTCAAACTTCCCCAGTCAAAACCGCCCTGTGCCAGGCCACCGAAACCGAGCTGAAAACCGCTTTGTGTTTCGAGCTGCCTGCGGATGGCTCCGTCCCTGAATGGGTCAAACTGATTCCGGCTGGCCAGTTTCAGGGATTTGATCAGCGTGCGTGGGTGAACGACCAACCCGATCAAGTGCTGGCCGTCAGTCTGGATGGCCGCAAGATGCCGCTCGACTGGGAGCACAGCACACAGCTCAAAGCGCCCCAGGGCGAGCAAGCCCCGGCAGCGGCATGGTTCGATCAGCTTGAAGCGCGCAATGGCGAGATCTGGGGCCATCTTGACTGGAATGAGGCGGGCCGTTCTGCGGTTGCCTCTGGCGAGTACAAATACCTGTCCCCCGTTTTTGACCACACCGTCGATACCAATCAGGTGATCCGGTTTGTTTCTGCTGGCCTCACCAACCGCCCGAACCTGATGCTTACCGCGCTCAACTCCCAACACGCTCACCACACCACCGAACACAACCCCCTGGAGACCGCTATGGATTTCGCTGAATTCCTCACTGCGCTGGCTGCTGCCTGGCAATTGCCAGCCGACACCAATGCCGCCGCCGCGCTGAACCACGCCAAACAACTGAACACCGATCTGGCCACTGCTCGCAATCAGCAGCAGCCATCGTTGAGCCAGTACGTCCCCCGTGCCGACTACGATCAGTTGCTGGCTCGTGCCAGTAATGCTGAGCAAAAGCTGGTCGACAACGCCCAGGCTGAAAAAGACCAGGCCATTCAGGCTGAAGTTAACGCCGCTGTTGATGAAGGCAAGATTACTCCGGCCAGCAAAGATTTCTATGTCCGTGCCTGTAACAGCGAGGGCGGCTTGGAAGAGTTCCGCAAGTTCGTTGAAACCGCGCCGGTGATTGCGGGGGCATCCGGGCTGGATGGCAAGCAGCATTCAAATACCAGCACCGCGATGAACGCCGAAGAAACGCTGATTGCCGAGCTGTTCGGCAACTCCGCTGAAGACCTGAAGAAGTACAGCAACTGATCCTGCACTGCTGAACCCCATTCGCCACTGAGGAACCCGACATGGCACTGACCAAAGATCGTAACACCCCAATGCAAGACGCCGAAATTATCTCTGTGCCGGTGGCCGCCGGAGTGGAGTGTTTTGCTGGTGGCCTCGCGGCTGCCAACGCAACCGGCTACGCCACCCCCGGTGCAACGGCGACCACGCTGACATATCTCGGTCGATTTGAGGAATGGATCGACAACTCAGCAGGCAGTGCCGGTGATCTGTCGGTGCTGGTGCGCCGTGGCAAGGCGTTTAAATGGAAGAACTCCGGCACAGATGCCGTCACCCAGGCCAGCTTGGGGCAGGCATGTTACATCGTTGATGACGAAACTGTGGCCAAAACCAATGGCACCACCACCCGATCGGCGGCGGGCACTGTCGTCGCGATTGAATCCGACGGCGTGTGGGTCGAGTAATCGGCCTGCATCAACCCGCGTTTAACCCGATTTAAAGGAGCATTCACATGCTTGTAAACAAACAGACTCTCGGCACCATTTTTACTAACGTCAAAACCACCTTTAACAAAGCGTTTGATGCAACGCCAACGGTATGGCCAAAAATTGCCATGCTGATGCCGTCGACAACAAGCCAAAACGATTACGCTTGGTTGAGCAATTTCCCGAAGATGAGGCGGTGGATTGGGGCCAAGCACATCAAGTCACTGTCAGCCTACAAGTACACCCTGGTTAACGACCCGTACGAGGCCACCATTGGTGTGCACAAGCACCAGATTGCTGACGACAACATCGGATTTATCGGCCCGCAAGCCGAGGGCGCTGGCTATTCTGCCAAGCAATGGCCGGACGAACTGGTTATCGACGCCGTGAATCAGGGCACCAGCCAGGTTTGCCACGACGGCCAGTATTTTTTTGACACTGATCACGAAGTGGGTACGGCATCGGTCTCTAACAAGTTCACCCTGCCGCTGGATATCAGCACGCTGGCGGCTGCAAAGGCGAGTTATGGCGCTGTCCGAACAGCCATGAAGCTGTACAAGGACGAAGAAGGGCGACCACTGAACATTACTCCTAATGTGTTGCTGGTTGGCCCCGGTCTGGAAGACGATGCACGCTCACTCATGACCAATGACCGCCTGGAAGACGGCAAGCCCAACCCCTACAAGGGCACGGCGGAAATTGTGGTTGATGCGCGTATCAGCTCTGATACCGCCTGGTATCTGTTGGACACCACCAAGCCGGTTAAGCCGTTCATTTTCCAGCAGCGTGAAAAGCCGATGATGATGTCTCTGACGGATATCACCAGCGACCACGTATTCAGCCTGGGTGAGTTCCTGTTCGGTTGTGAAGCACGCGGCACAGCGGGCTACGGTTTTTGGCAGCTGGCCGCAAAAGGCAACTAATAACACCGCTGAAAAGGGGCGGCTCCCACAGCGCCTCATCACCAAGCTAACCCCGGCGTGCCATTGATGCAGTAGGCCGCCGGGCGCACTCAAAAAATTGGAGAACACCATGACCACAGCCAAACCAAAAACCGATGTTCAGGCGCTGATGATCAGCACCACCAAACAGGTGACCTCGTTCCGCCGCGCTGGCATGAGCTTTACTCAATCGCCAACGCTGGTGCCGCTGGACGACCTGGACGAAGACCAGATCAAGGCTCTGAAAGCCGAACCGATGTTGCGTGTAGATGAAGTCACCGAACTGGATGACGACGCCAAAGCCGCGATCCAGTCCGGTGCCGGTGAGTAAGTCGCCATGGCCATCTATGCCACACAGTCCGACATCAGCGCTCGCTACTCGCAAGAGCAGTTGCTGCTGTTGACGGATCGGAATCAGGACGACACCCCGGACACGGACGTCGTTGACCAGGCACTGCAGGACGCCAGTGCAGAAATCGATACCTATTTAGCCGCCAAGTATCAGCTGCCGCTGCCGCAGGTGCCTGCTGTTTTGACCCGTTTGTGTGTGGACATCGCGGTGTACCGATTGGCCGCCGATGCCGATATGGCGACTGACGAACGCCGCCAGCGTTATGACGATGCCGTCAGTTTGCTCAAACGACTGGCCACCGGGGCGGCTTCACTGGGCCTTGAACAACCCCCGGTCAGCAGTAACGGCGCGGTGTTTATCGCTGGCCCTGCACGCAAATTTAAACGAGGCCGTTTGTTGTGAGCCTGGATCTGGAGTTCTCAACCGCCGAACTGAACCGGCTGGGTGCCCGCCTTGAGGCGCTGGCGAACCTCAATGAACAGGATCAAAGAGACCTGCTGGAAGGTGTGGGTGCGCTGGTGGAAAGCCAAACCCATCGCCGCATTCGAGACGAGAAAACCGCGCCAGACGGCACGCCCTGGGATGCCTGGTCAGATAGCTACCGCAGCACCCGCCATGGCGGCAACAGTCTGCTGATGGGTGAAGGTCATCTGGATGATTCCATCCAGTACATCGTTGACGGCGACGACGTGGCGATTGGCAGCAACCTGATTTACGACGCTATTCTCCAGCTGGGTGGCACGCCGGATATGGCTCCCGGCCCGGCAGCCATACCCGCTCGCCAGCATCTGGGCCTGAGTGTCGATAATGAGCAAGATATCGACGAGCTGATAGAAGACTTTTTACGTGACCAGATACAGGAACTGTCTCGATGACAACACTGGCCGATATTCAAGCCGCGATGGTGGCCACTTTTAACAGCACGCTGACCACGCTGAAAACCTGCGAAGCCCACGAAGGCCGCTTCGACGCCAACGAACTGAAGCGGGTCGCGGGTCGTTGCCCGGCTGTGTATATCGCCTGTCTTGGGGTTGGTCAGCCCATCAACGAAGGCAGCACGTTCGCGCCGCTGCGCTGGGGTGCCTTTATCGTCACCAAAGACGCGCCCCGATCTGATCGTAACAGCCAGGCGCTGAACCTGGTGCAAGCCGTTAACGTGATTTTAGCGGCGCAGGCATGGGGGCTGGACGAAACCCGCTCCGAGCCAGAGCGCGTGACCAGTCAAAACCTGTTCAGCACCAGTACCAGTGCTCAGGGCGTATCCATGTGGGCGGTGACCTGGACACAGGAATTCCAGCTCGATAGCGGGCTGGACTGGAACAGTCTGAACGACTTTTTAAGCGCCGCTGGTGACTCTACTACGACCGATGGCGCAGCAATTACCACTGAACAAACCCTGCCAGGAGCAACCTCATGAGCCGACTCAACGTAAAACCCGCACCTGGTAAACAGGTGCGCACCGAAACCGGTGCCGTTATCGCTACGGGGGGCCAGAACGTACAAGATAACTCGTACTACCGCCGTCGCATTAAAGACGGTGATCTGGTGCTGGTTAAATCCAAATCCAAAATAGGAGCCAGTAAATGAGCATCTCATTTGACGATATCCCATCCAGCCTGCGCACGCCCGGTGCGCATATTGAGTTCAATAACGAACTGGCAGGCTCTGCCAATGTGCTGCACAAAATGGTGGTGATTGGTCAGCGTCTGGGTACCGGTATTCAGTCTGCTGGCGTTCCGATCCGCGTAACTGACCCAAGCCGGGCAAAAACCTTGTTTGGACGCGGCTCAATGATCGCCAATATGATCGCCGCTTCTCTGGACGCCAACACAGAAACCGAACTCTGGGCCATTGCTCTGGACGATCTGGGTGCTGGCGTAGCCGCAACTGGCTCCATTGCTGTGACAACCGCTGCGACAGAAGCGGGCACGTTATACATCTATATAGGTGGTGTGCGAGTGGCGGTGGGTATTGCCGACGGTGACGACACCGACACGATTGCATCCAGCATTTCTGCTGCGATCAACAGTAATGCCGATCTGCCCGTCACGGCCAGCGGCAGTACCAGCACAGTGACGCTCACAGCCCGACACAAGGGTGAGTACATGAATGGTCTGGACGTTCGTTCTTCATATTATGAGGAGCGTGAGCCGGACGGCCTGGCCATTACCTACACCAGTCTGTCTGGCGGCAGCGGCAACCCGGACATCGGACCGGCGCTCGATGCGATGGGTGATGAATGGTTTAACTGGTTGTGTAATCCGTATAACGACACAGCGAATATTCAAGCGCTGGAAACCGAACTGGATAGCCGCTTTGGGCCTATGCGTCAGATTGGCTGCCGGGCATTTGGTGCGCTGGCGGGCACGCTCGCAACGATGGGTACCTGGGGCAGCAGTCGCAACAATCCGCATCTGTCCGTGCTGGGCACTGGCACCAGCCCGACGCCTACTTATATAGCCGCTGCGATCAATATGGCCGTGGCTGCCAAGTCACTCAGCAACGATCCGGCTCGCCCGCTGCAAACGCTGGAATTGCCGGGTGTTAAAGCCCCACGCCGTGAAGAGCTGCTGACTCGACAAGAACGTAACTTGCTGCTGTACGACGGCATCAGCACATTTACCGTGGCGCGGGATGGAACAGTGCAGATCGAGCGTCAGATCACTACCTACCAGTTCAACAGTGCCGGGCTGGCCGATGCCAGTTACCTGGACATCTGCACGCCAGAGACTCTGGAACGCTTCCGTTACGAACAGCGTGCCATGGTGGCGCAGAAGTACCCACGCCACAAACTGGCCGACGACGGCACGAGCTACGGCGCAGGCCAGGCGATCGTGATGCCGAAGATTATTAAAGGCGAGTTACTGGCTCTTTATAAAGAGATGGAAATCGCTGGCTGGGTGGAGGATTACGACACCTACGCAGAGCAGCTGATTGTCGAGCGCGATAGCGAAGATCCGAATCGTATCAACTGGCGCGATACCCCGAACCTGGTCAATCAGGCCCGCGTGTTCGCCGGTAAAACCCAATTTATCGTTAAGTAAGGAGCTGGGCTGATGGCCAAAGTAGCAAAGAAAGTCATTATCGATTTGCCTGGTTTGGGGCGCGTAGACAGCATCAATAATAGCGGGTCATTTCAGCCCGGCGGCACCAAGCGCAATCCTGTCACAACCGACACGGGTGCGGTGCATTACGACGAAGAAACCCTGCCCAGCAAGGTCTCGTTCAAGCTGCCAAACCTGCCAGGGTATCTGGAGGGCGTGCGAGATCTGGCGGGCATCAACGTCAACGTGCAAGACGACAACGGCCAGGCATGGATCATGACCGGTGCCTTTACCGTGCAGCCCAGCGAGCTGCAAAACGGTGAAATCTCAGTCGAGCTGCAAGGCTCTCCAGCAGAATCAATTTAAGGAGCGATAATGGCAAACCAGACAGGCACATTAAAAGACGGGCTGCTGTTCAAGCAGCAACCGCAATTTGAGTTTGAAATGCGGCCAATTATGACCACGGGCGAGCTGTTCGATGCCGAGATTGAGGCTGAAGGCGTCGAGCATCAACTGACGTTTAACGGCGCGTTAATGGCTCGTCAGCTGGTGCGGGTGGGTGAATGCCCTGGGCCGTTCAGTCTGGCGCAAATTCGCGCGCTCAGTCCGCGAGACTGGCAAATCTTGCGGGCGGCACAGGCAACACTCAATTCGGTGACTGATGACCCAAACGAACCGAGCGACAGCGAAAACACCGCGACGCTGTCGCGCTGATTGCCCTCAAGTTCCATTGGAGCCGGACAGAAATCCGCGCTCTCCCGCCCGACGAATTTGCCTATTATGTGGAGTTACTGACTCGTGACTGATCTGACGACTAGCCTGGTACTCAGCTTGCGCAACTCGCAGTTTACTGCGGGCCTGCGCTCGTCTGCGCGTCAGGTTGATCGGTTTGCAGATAGTAGTGGTCGTCAGATCCGTGGCCTGCGCCGCGATTTCCAGTCGCTGACCGGGCAAGGATTTGGCCGTTTGAAAGGCGAACTCCTTGGTTTGGCAGGTGGATTTGCAGCTGTGCAAGCAGCAAAGCAAAGTGCTGGGCTGGATAAGGATCTGGCACAAATCGGGCTGACCGCTGGCGTCACCAGCCAGAAAACCGCAGGACTGCGTAAAGAACTGTTTGCGTTGCAGAAGCAGTACGGTGTTGTGGTCGAAGAAAGCCAGGCTGGATCGAGCTCACTGCTGGCTGCTGGCCTTGAGTTTAACGAAGCCCGTGGTGCGACTAGCGCCATTGCACCGACTTCAGCTGTTACCGGCGCGCGACCAGAAATTCTGGCCAGTGCACTGTCAGTCAGCTCTGAAATATTTGGCTACGATCTCGCCCGAGTGGAAGTGGCTACCGATTTGCTCGACAAAATGACCGTGGCGGGTCGTGCCGGTAATGCCGAGCTGGAAGATTTGGCCGGTATTTTCAGTCGAGTGGGTGGCAATGCCAAAAACGCAGGCTTGGGATTTGAGCAGTCGCTGGGATTTATTGAACAGCTCTCTCTGATCGAAAAACAGCCGGAGCGGTTGGCTACTCTGGCGGATTCCACCCTGCGCATATTTACCAATCAGAAATATCTGAAAAACGTCCAGCAAGGATTGGGAGTATCTTTTTATAACGACAATGGCGATCGACGTGACCCATTTTCCGTTATTGAGGATATTGGTCAGATATATCGTAAACAGAAAACCGACCAGCAACGTGATGCACTTATTGGTTTTGCATTTGGTGAAATGGATCTGGATACCCAGCGTGGTATTCAGGCGTTATTGCAATCCGGGAAAATTGACGAGGCTCGGGCAACCACTCGTGAAATATTGGCAGCCAATGGCACCATAGCTCGTGGTCTCGACAAGGCATTGAATAACGCCATTGATCAATCATCTCGTTTAAAAGCCACACTGCGCGAATCCGTTGATGGTTTTATTCAGCCGCTGAACGATGGTTTTGTTGATCTCACCAAAAAGCTGTTGGATAGCAAAGATAAAGGCGGGCTGGGTCTGAGCGGTAATGAACTATTAATGAGCATCGGTGGTGTGCTAGCAGCCGGTGGCGCTGCCTACCGCTACGGCCCGAAAGCCCTGCGCGGTGTGCTGGGAAAGGTTGGCGGATTGGGTGTTGGTGTCGCCACCGGTATGGCGCTGGAAGCGGCGACGGGTGTGCAGCCGGTTTACGTCGTTAATATGCCGTCCGGTTTTGGCAGTGGCCCTGATATCAATATCAACCGCCGAGGCAAAAATGATCTGCCAGGCACTGGCGGTATCGCTGGTGAATGGATTCCTGCAGGTTCTCAAGGTGCTGGACGTTTACCAGGAAAAAACGTGCCGCGTTTGCCAGCACCTGTTGGCGATTTCGGCTTGCCTGCTCCAGCTGCTGCCGGAGCTGGCGCATTGGCGACCGCAGCAACCTGGGCTGGTGGTGCGGCTCTGGCGGGTGCAGTCGGTTACGGCGTTGGCACGCTGATTAATGATTATTTGATTGATGGCACCGAGGTTGGCGATTCAATTGGCCGGGCTGTCGCTAACGTACTGGCTGTGCTGGGGAATGACACTGCGCTGGCGGCGCTGCGCAGCGAGAACGGCGATGACCGCACGCCAAAATCTCGCAGCCGCTATCAACAGCGACAGGAAGAGCAAAATGCGCATCTGAAAATTGAAATCAGCGAGGATCGCACCTGGGTTAAAACCATGCGCGCCACCGGTCTGGATGTTGACGTGTCCGGCATGATGATGGTGACCCCGTGAGCTGGCGCGACAGATTACAACCCGGTTCATTCCGTGGTGTCGAATTTCACACTCAATCCGCCAGTGGCCAGGGTGGCCGCAATGTGGTCGTGCATGAATTCCCGGCGCAGGAACAACACTACTCCGAAGATCTGGGTAAATCCGCAGGCTCTGAACGCCTGACTGTTTTCCTGGTGGGTGCAGACTACGACGTTGCCCGCGACCAATTAATTGAAGCCTTGGATAAGCCCGGCCCCGGCAAGCTGGTGCATCCGTACACCGGCACTCAGATGATCCAGGTGCAGAGCTATGACTGGACTATTAGCAGCCGTCAGGGCGGCTACTGCCAGTTCAGCATCAGCTATGTGCTGGCAGGCAAACGCCAGGCACCGGCCACGGTATCTACCGCGTCAGCGCTGGCAGCGGCTGCCACAGCGGCCCAGGCACAAACGGAAACCGCATTTTCAGACACGTTTGATTGTGCTGGGCAGCCTGCGTTTGTGGTGGAGTCCAGCACCTCGTTTCTGGAATCCGCATTTGATTCGCTCAATGCCATCAACGGTTCCATTGCCGCTGAACTCAATCAAATTGAAGATATTGCAAACGATATCGACAGCCTGACGTCTGAGGTGACCGACCTGGTATTGCAGCCACTGACTCTGATCAGCAACGTCGGTGCTGTGGTCACGTCCGTTATCGGCGGCTTTAATAGCATTTCAAGCGCCTTTGATGCGTACAACAATTTGCTGACCGCATTCGGTATTACACGCCCGGTTTCACGCACTGCTGCCAACGGTACAGCAACCGATACTCGCGTTCGCATGGCTGACAACCAGCAGGCCATCAGCCGCAGCTTTTCAGCCGTGGCCACCATTGCCCTCGCGGTTCGCATTGCCGATTCAGCCGCCTCGGAATTCGACTCCCTGCAGCAGGCTCGCGAGATCCGCGATGCCCTGCTTGAGCAGCTGGATGAGCAGCTGGAGTCCGAAACCCTGACGGCGGACCAGTACGACACTACTGCGGCATTGGCCACTGCGCTGCAACGTCATATCACTGCCATCGAACCCGGTTTGCTGGATGCTCAAACGCTGGTGATTGATGTGTCACTGCCTGCCCTGGTCGTGGCACATCAGCAGTACGGAGACGCCACGCGGGCCGATGAACTGACAGAGCGAAACGGGATTGAAAACCCACTGTTTGTGCCTGCTGGAACTGATCTGGAGGTGCTGCTGTGAATGAGCTGATACTGGTTATTGATAGCAAAGAATACACCGGCTGGAAGCGCGTTGCGGTCAGTCGTGGCATAGAGCAAGGACCGCATCAGTTTGAAGTCGAAGCCGCCCCCGATCTGGACGCTGATCGTGGCATCTTCGCCATTGAAGACGGTATGGCTGTGGACGTTTACGTGGATAGCGATCAGGTCACGTCTGGCTATATCGACGACGTAGACGTGAGTTACGACAAACGCACCAGCGCTGTAACCGTTCGCGGCCGCAGCAAATTGGGTGATCTGGTAGACTGCTCAACGGTTGGACAGCAGGTCAAACCCGGTCAAACCTTGGCCGGTATTGCCAGCACGTTGTGCGCGAATTTCGGCATTGCCGTCGTGGTTGACAGTACCGCCACCGCACCGGCCAACAAGGCATTTGCCAGTGCGGATCTTGCGCTGGATGCCGGTCAGCCTGTGTGGGAATTCCTTGAAGAGTTGGCCCGCGTGCGGGGCGTCATGCTGATATCCACTGCGACCGGAGACCTGCAAATCACTCGCGCAGGCACGACACAAGCAGCCGTTACGTTAGAGTTGGGGCAAAACATTCTGGCAGCGAAGGGCACGCGCTCGCATCGTTCGCTGTTCAGTACGATCAGCGTGACCGGGCAGCAGCCCGCGTTCATTTCCAGCGACACCAGTGCGACTTCTCAATCCGGTGCAACAGAGACCGGCGATGCGGTTCGACATCGGCCCATGGTGCTGTTTTCTGATTCCCCTGCCGATGTTGCCGCGTGTGAGGCTCAAGCCAAACACCGCCGCCGTATCGGCTACGGCCGCAGTCGTCAGGTGATCTACACCGTTCAAGGCTGGCGTCAGACCGACGGTGGTGATCTGTGGCTGCCAAACCAATTGGTGCAGATCAACGATAGCCGCAACCAACTCGCCAATGCGCAACGGCTGATCTCAGAGACTCGGTTGATGATGGATATCCGCAGTGGCCGCACAACAGAAATCACCGTCATGCCGCCGGAGGCGTTTGACCTGCTGGCCGAACCAGCGACAACGGTGGGGTATGTGCTGTGAAACGTGCTGATTTGATTCGCGCCCTACAAGCCTTTACTGCACCCCTGTCTCGTCGGCTGCGTGTGCTGCTGCAACGCAGCCAGGTACTGCTGACCAAGTACAACGGCAAGATCCGGTTGCTGCAAGTGCAGGTGCCGGGTGGTCAGGCGCTGTCTGATGTCGAGCATCTGGAGCCGTTCGGCTTCACCAGTCACCCACCACAAGGCGCTGAAGCCATCGTGCTGGCGTTCGGTGGCAACGGCTCGCACAGCGTTGGTTTGCTGGTTGGCGATCGTCGTTATCGACTGGTAATTGAAGAAGGCGAAGCCGCTATTTACAACCAGGGCGGTGACTTCCTGAAGATGGGCAAGGACGGTACGGCCACACTCAAAACCGCCACCAAGGCCGTGATCGATGCCCCGGCCACCGAGATTACCGGCACGCTGCAAGTGACCGGTGCAACCACCTTACAGAACACCTTGAGCGTGGCCGCTGCGGCTACGTTGCAAACCACCCTGAGCGTATCCGCTACCGTGACCGCTGGCGGTTCTGTATCTGCGCCATCGGCTGCATTCGCGGGAGCCATGACCGCCGCATCTGCCAGTGTGGGCGGTGTTGAGTTTGCCAGCCACACCCACAGCTACACAGACGACGGCAATGCCATGACCACGGGAGGTGCCCAATGATTTTGGCACTGAGCTGGAACGCTGACACCCAACAAGCCGAGCTGATAGAAGCTGAGGACACACTGGAAACCTGGCTGCGCTCAGCCGTCATCATGAGCCTGTTTACCGACGCACGCGCTACCGAAGACGAAGAGCCAGAGATCACCGAGCGCCGGGGCTACTGGGGTGACATCGATCTTGATGGCGACGACAGCATGGGCAGCAAGCTCTGGCTGCACCGCCGATCAAAACTCACAACCGATATCGCCAACCAGGTGCGTGACGAAGCACAAGATGCGCTGGATTGGCTGGTTGAAGATGGCCATATCAGCGCGCTGGCGGTGACCGTTGAGCGTCAACCGCCGGATCGCCAGGCGTACCAAATCGACATCACCCTGCTGGATGGTGAAACACTGAACATGACACTCGAACAGGGGCAAAGCTGATGGCGTACATCAAAGAAGTCCTGGTCACTATCCGCAGTCGGATCACGGCTGATATTGAGCGCTGGACGGGTAAAACGGCATCCACTCGTGGCGATATTTACTATCCGATCAGCCAGGCCATGGCGGGTACAGCGCACGGTCTGTATCGCAAAATCGATTATCTGGAACAACAGCTGTTTGATGACACCTGCACCGATGGCAATCTGGTCAAACGCGCCGCCGAAGTCGGCATCTATCAAGTGGCCGCAAGCCGCGCATCCGGCACCGTCACCATTCCCGGCAATAACGGCACGGTGCTGTCTGCTGAATCGCTACTGACCAAGGATGATCTGGTCTATCGAGTTACCGTTGACGCTACCGTGTCGGGCGGCACTCTGACAGCACAGATCCGCGCCGTTGCAACCGGCGCAGACGGCAATCAGGACGCTGGCACAGAACTGAGCATGACAGAGACGATCGCCGGTCTGGATACCGTCGCCACCGTGGTTGAACTGGCGGGCGGCTCCGACATCGAGACCATCACCCGCCTGCGTGAACGGTTGTCAGAGCGTCGTAAAAATCCACCCCAGGGCGGCAATGCCACCGACTACATTGCATGGACAAAAGCGGCTCACAGCGATGTTACTCGCGCCTGGTGTTACTCCAACGAAAATGGCCCCGGCACCGTCGTTGTGCGATTCACCACCGACGATCTCGCCAGCCCTATCCCGACTCAAAGTCATCTGGATGCCGTGGCCGATTACATCGACAGCGTGCGACCGGCGGGCATGCGCGGATTTAACGTAAGTTCAATCGTCGCCGCTCCGTTGGACATCACAATCACCAGCCTGACACCCAACACCGCCGCTGTTCGCGCAGCGGTAAAAGGCGAGCTGGACGACATGATCCGTCGCGATGCCGAACCCGGCGGCACCATCAAGGTCAGCCGTATTCGCGAAGCCATCAGCATCGCCAGCGGCGAGACCGACCACTCCATTAATTTGACCGCTGATGTGACCTGTGCCAGCAACGAACTGATCGTGCTGGGTACGGTTTCATGGCCGGTGTAAACGAGTTTTAAAGGACGTTTATGGATTACCCGACATCCGACACAGAAGCCCGGCTGGCCGACGGCAAATTCACCGACGGTGACGTGACTGCATCGCCAGTTGTACCGCCATCAAAGAACAGCGCTACGTATCAGAACATGGTGTTTGACGAGCTGTTGAACGTCATCACAGCAGGCGGCCTGACACCGTCTGATCAGTCTGTGACTCAGCTGATCACGGCCATTAACAACGTCATCGCCAGCGCGATCGGCACCAACAATACGAACTATGTCGACGATCAGGTCGATACGCTGGCGCAAGCGACACAAGATGCGCTGGATCTCAAAAGTGATGATGGTCATACACATCTGTTCTCAGCGCTGACAAACGGTGAAAGCGCGGTTCTGTCTCTTGTTCGCGGCATTCGGATTCCGGCGGCCTTTGCCGCAGATGGCAGCTGGACACACAAACCCGTTTCCAGCTGGTCTGTGGTTAAAAACGCCACTGGCGATTACACATTGTCGTTTGGCACCAGTTACAGCAGCTACCTGATTTCAACCGCTAGCGTCACGGTGGCTGCCTGGGTACAGCAAGACAGCAAGACGGCTACTGGCGTCAACATCAAAACCTATCGAGATGCCGACTCCGGTGGTACTGGTGACATCCTCGGTTATGACGCGGATGTGTTTTTCGAGGTTATCCTGCTGTGAGTATGGCGATCAGCCATTACCAGCGCCAATTGCTGGCACTGCTGCCTCTGGGGCCTGCATGGCCCCGTGAGCCAGACAGCACGCTGGGTAAGTTAATGGGCGGGCTGGCTGAAGAATACGCCCGTGTCGACGCCATGCTGGACGACATTGCAGCAGAGTCACTGCCAAGCCATATCACTCAGTTGATCGACGAATGGGAAGCGGAATATGGGTTGCAAGATGACAGCACCGACGTTGCAATAACGTTGCAAGACCGTCGCAACGCGGTTGTTCAAAAGTACCAGCAGTATGGTTCCCAGTCTCGTGAATTCCTGATCGCCATGGCTGCTGCCCTGGGATTTGAGATCACGATTACTGAGTATTCCGAAACGACATTCGGCGGCAATTTCGGCGGGTATTTTTATGGCACAGACTGGGCGTTTGTTGTGCAGGCAAGCGTTCATGTCGTTAATGCAAACGCTGCATCAGTCGCTCGGCTCGAACAGATGCTGCGCCGTCTGATCCACGTTCACAAAGTGCTGATCAGCAACCGCTCAGAAACCAATTATTTGGCGGTTAATGGCGCGCTCATCAACTACGCAGGCGAACCCGTCGCCGTTACGTTCAACTCAACAAATCCTGTGGATGGTTAATATGTCAGCTCTTATCCAGATTTCATTCGGCTCGGAAGAGCCGGTGCAGTACCAAAAACCCATTTTTATCACATCCATCCTACTGGTTTCTGGTAAACGCCTGGCGTTTAACGGCCGCACGGTTTCATTCGGAGGTCAATAATGGCTGATCAAGAATATTTTGAACTGACGGATTCTGCACAAACTCCGATCCGTGATCACCAAGCTGGTGATAAGGCCATGGTGATCAACGGTGGCGAAGTTGCGCTAGTTGATCAAGACTCAGTGCAAGCTGCCATGGCCGAAAAATTTGACACGTTGCAGGCTCAGATTCAGGGAAGACTGGCGTTTGAAACCCTGGCCGATCTGCAGGCCAGTGGTGCGCCAGCATCGGGAGAGTCGGCAGAGGTTTTGCTGGATGGTAGCAATAATGGAATTTACATGTTCATCGATGGGGGTTGGGTTAAAAGCGATTTTGGCCAGCCTGCAGCCATCTCAAAAATATCACTCGACGGGAAATCGATCAGGTTTTACGAGAGAAACGGACTGTCTCCGGAAAAATTGTCAAGTTCGGGCGTGCTGTGGCAGTCAAAAACCGGTATGCCAGTTTTTATGGGTGCAAACACATCATTCGGTTTTAAATTAAAAATTCCTTTTTATGCAACAGCTGAAAATCGTGCGTTCAAAATAATGGGCACTGGAAAATATCCAGCCGGATTCTATTTTGCGTTCTACGGACAGCATTTCAACAGTGCGATCAATGCCAAAAAACTTAAATTTTACGTGAGGGTATCCGGTTCTGTTCAGCCGATTCAGATTTTAACTGATGAAATTGACTCGGAGGATGTACAAATTGTTGTTGTCGATGATGGGCAAGAAATACATCTGTATGTAATCGATGCACAAAACGGCGGCATAATTTCTGCCACGTCTGCTACAGGAACAACGGCCGGAGGGATCACCTCACTCAGCGGAGACGGTTTCCTGATTGGTGGATCAGGAAATGCAGGAATTTTGACCGGTTACGATGAGCCAAACGGCCTATGGCCTGGGTCGATATCTGATGTCTTTATGCTAAGTAGCGCGCTGTCCGAGGCGCAGCTAGCTGACATCGTTGTGGCTGATACGCAGCGATGGCTGACTGACAATGCGCCAGCTGATGTACGGTTTTACCGCAGCCTTGCTGGCATAGATGGGTGTAAAAATTCCGGCGATTTTGTCGATTCATCGGCTGACACAGAAATCATCGGACGAGTTTATTCAGGTTCATCTATCGGTCGATGCGGATCTGAATTTTGGCTAAACGAAAAGCCGGTTGGATTTATCGCTGGCATTTCAGGGCCGTCAGCCAGCTCGGCAGAGATGATGCTGGATTGCATGACTGATGGTGCAATCGCTGGAGTGCTCGAATGCCAAGTGCTGGATGCTGACGGCTATGCACTGACATCCTGGATGGCCGCAGCAACTCTGAGCTCTGGAAACACAACAGCAACTGCGAGAGTGCGATTGCCGGTTACAAATAAATGGCTGGCGATCGATTTCCGTTGTGGATCGTCATCGCTGATGCATCGCAATCCAGTCGCAGCAGGCGTAAAAATCCAATTGATCGGCCAAAGCCAAATGGTAATTTTTTCAAATTCTACTGACCTCGGCATCACTCAAAACGCAATTCCAGCGTCATTGTGCCGGTTGAATTCGCCAACCGGATATGAAACTCTGCCGAGCCTGATAAGAGTCGACGATCAGGCGGTTTCTGACGGAATCGCAGCGATGCTCACTCACTGGTCAGCGAAAAATTCTATTCCGGTTTGTATAATCGCAGACTGTGTTGCTGGCACTGGAGTTGACCAGTGGCTGGATGATGCAGATCCTGCGCGACAGTGGCAGCTCAGTGCTGACATGACAATGCTGGCTGGACGAGACGTGAGCGCCTACGTTTGGGCTTGGGTGACGAACAATCAGCATGCTGCCGCTGATTACATGTCAAAAATATTCCAACCACTTCTGGATGGAAAGGCGACTGGATCAGATGCAGAGAGCGCAAGAGAAATTGCAGTTGTAGATCACACATTGTTTGATGGCACGTTCAGATCGTGTCGTGATTTCATCATCATGCCAGCAACAGGGCATAGAACCACGTCAGGCGGGCCATTCGATGCAGACTCTGGATACGCAAATGTATCGTTAGCACGTGATTCACAAGCACTTTGGGCTGACGTGAATGGCATTGTAGGACCATTCACGTCAGATATTGAAATCGCAAATGGCGGAATCGCAAATTCTGGTGGTCCGCATCAGAATCCGGATTCATGGCGTGGTAATCCACGCATTGGCGTGAGGATTGCTGAGGCTCTCTGTCGCTGGAATCGTTCCAGCACGTCAAAAAATCCTGTGATTGATAGATTTGTTTTTACAGACTCAGGAAAAACCTCGATCAACATGATTGTCATGATGCCGAACTATGGTCATTTGCAAACAGATGGCAGCGAAAGCGTTACAGGAATCGAACTGAGTGCAGATGGTGGCGCAACATGGTCGCGATCTGGTTTCGCAGCAGCAATCGTTGCCAGTGACACAGTCAGAATAAGCAAAGTGTCCGGTTCTTGGTCAGATGGTCTCCTGGCCAGGTATCAATTCGGTGGGCCCTGGTCGTATGGGACAGCAGTTGATGAGATTAGCCAAATAACTGGATGCCTGTATGATGGGACGAACATCGACGGGTCAGATTTTGGCGACTTGCTGGGCATCCCAGTATCCGGTTCCAGCGAGTTTTTTACAGTTCGCAGTGTCTAAAAACATACCGCCAATTGTCTAAAAACTTTTTGCGCGCTACAGTAATAGCTTTGGATGCCCCGGACTTGTCTATTCTTTAGGGGACATCTATTTAATCCGGTGCTCACTCTGGGCCACCGGATGGTTTCGAATCACGAAGCCGACTTGCAGGCCTGACGGGTCAAGTCAAAAGTCGGCGACACCGAGTCGAGATCATCCGGCAGCCCCCGAAGGGCGCGGGTTGCCGCCGTCCAGTGCGGTGTTGACGAATTTGAAAAGGACGCGTCATTTCGCTGCATTCGTCGCCTTGCCCTGAACAACGGCAACACTCGCGCAGAGCCGTGCAGGATTAAATAGATGTCCCCTTTAAGTTGGTGTCGACGTGTCTGGTTTATGTTTGATAAAAATAACTTGGACGGTGAGATTAATAGTATGCTTCAGGAACACAAAAGTTACATAATCAAGGAAACTGCTATAAACTCCGTTGTCAGTGGGTTGCTTAGTGTGTTTTTTGCGTGGATGCTATTTTCCAATGTGGAAAGTATTGAGTTATGGGGTACGTCAGGGCTTGCAGCGGATTTTGTTCCGCAAACCTTTGTCATTACACTAATGAGTGTGCTTGCGTTGGGTTTTATTACTCGTAAACGTGTAGCTTCTGGCAGTGTTTTACCGTTGGAAAATGGAAAATCCATGCTACCAGGTAATATTATTATACGGTCTTTGTTCGTAGCGGTTGTGGTTACTATTGTTTCGGCCCCCGTTGCTATTTTTATTTTATCCATTGCATGGAACGATTCAATGACCCTGAGCAGTATCTATCTTGTTAAAGGTTTCTACGGTTTTATGATTGCGATGGCAGTAACCCCCACTGCTTTACGAACTGCACTTGCGGACAAAACAAAATAAATATTGCTGGAAATGGCAGGTCGTGGTTTTTCAGAAATTTCCCCTTATTTGTCAGCCTGAATTTATAAAACTTCTATATCGACCTAAAAGAGAGTCGTGGTCAGGAACACTTGAAACTCCCCTTCCATTAGAGGGAAGGGGCGGATTGCCTTCTGCATACGAGTGTTGCAGTTATTAGTTGAATTTAGGGATTGATGAATAGTCCATAAAAGATATTTTTTTGAAAATTCTTTATGTTATTTAAAAAGCCAGGAGCGTTTAATATGAATAAAATAGTTGTTAATGGTGCCTCGGGCACATTGGGGAAACTGGTTGTTTCCGAATTGCTGAAAACGGTTGCGCCAGAAAACCTGACACTTATTACAAGAAGCCCGGATAAACTATCTGATCTGGCGGCGAAGGGGGTGTGCGTTTGTCGTGGAGATTACCGTGATCCTGAATCATTGGAAGCGGCTTATGCAGGGAATGATACCATGCTGTTAATTAGCAGTATTATGGTCGGTAGACGAGTCCAAGAGCACCGTAATGCGATAGAATCAGCTAAAAAATCAGGTATTAAACACATTGTTTATACCTCAGTTGCGGGTGTTCACCCTGGTAATCCGACAGTTTCTGCTGGCGACCATATTGAAAGTGAACGTGATCTGATTGAATCAGGTTTAAGTTATACGATCTTCCGAGACCAAACCTACTCGGAAATGTTCACGCCGATGGCACAGAGTGCATTAATGGGAGGGGTATGGTACCAAGTTGGCGATAAAGGTAAAATTGCTCCAGTATCAAGACAAGATATAGCACGCTGTGCCGCTGTCTGTTTGCAAGAGCCGACAAAACACTATCGGGTTACCTACGAACTTACTGGCCCTGACCTTCTTGGTTTTAGAGAAATTTCACGCATGTTTTCAACACTATACGACCGCCCAATTCAATATGAAATACTCACGCCAGATGAAATGCATGAGAAATTTGCCAGTTGGGGTATTGGTCGCGATGTTCAGGAAGATGCAACAAACCCTGGTGTGTTTTGGGGTTCTGATGAACTGGTGAGTGCGTATGTTGCGTTTGACGAGGGTTACCATAACATTCTTTCTCACCATGTAGAGTTTATTACGGGCCAAAAGCCTGTGTCTTTACAACAGCTAATTGAAGAAGATAAGGCGGCTCTTTAGTAATGGGCGCATCTATAAATGACTGTGCTCGACATTGCGACGTTAAAAATCGACTGAAAATGCTCATTTATCACTTATAAACTGCGCTTTTTCGTCGATTTTTGCCTTGTCCTTTCATCGCTCGCTACATTTTTAGATGTACCCTGATGGTGAAAATACCAAACAGGTTGTTAAATTTCGCCCGCTTTCAAATTCATCAGCCAGGATATTTCACGAGGATAGCTACAAAAACGGCGGTATCCCTTATGGTTTTTGTTGTTTAGCTCCAAAGAGATGACCGTCGTGACAATATGCGACCTGAATGCCATCCCGTTTTCTTCCTCTCAAGCCTTGCCAAATTGCCGCCAGTATTGACGGTGGTGATATGACCCCTTATTCCTTGTTGCTGCTGTGTGACGTCATCGGCAAGACGAGTATGGCCAAAAAATCTCGGCGCAAACTCATCGTTGTGCCCGAAAAGCTGCAAGCAGTCGTTAGATGTCCCCCATAGGCTAATTTTTTTGAGACCACCACAAGCAAGAACGCTGGATCAGCGTTAGGCAACTACTTGTGAAACGCCCGGCAAAGCCGATGGGAAGTCGTTGTTATGTCGGCTGGGAGCATGGTGGCTAGCCCTACCTTGATTCACTTTCTGACGCTGAAATCCCGTCCCCCGCCAGCTTTGCTCCCTCATATCCCACTTGCCGCCAGGCTTCAAACACCACCACTGCGACGCTATTCGACAGGTTGAGGCTGCGGCTGTCCGGCAGCATTGGCAGTCTTAGCCAGTGTGCTGGCGGAAACTGTCGCAGTACCTCGGCTGGCAAGCCACGGGTTTCTGGCCCGAACATAAAATAGTCGTTTGGCTGCAGGGCAGCGGATGAATGCACCGTACTGCCCTTGGTGGTGAATGGAAACAGCCGCGCTGGCTGTGCCTGTTGCAAAAAGTGTTCAAAGCTGGGGTAGGTTTTGACGCAGGCAAATTCGTGGTAATCCAGTCCGGCGCGGCGCAGCGCTTTTTCTTCCATGTTGAATCCCAGTGGCTCGATCAGGTGCAACTGGCAGCCGGTGTTGGCGCACAGGCGAATGATATTGCCGGTATTGGGTGGAATTTCCGGCTCAAACAAAACGATATGAAACATGCAGTTATCCGGCGAACAAGCGGTCGGGCAGTATAGGTTTTCACCCCCTTGATCACCAGTGATGCTGGCAAACAGGTGATGGGTAACCACCGGGCACAGGTTCAGGGCTGAACCGGCAAACGCCAAAATCCTGTCTACACTGACAGTATTCAACAACTGGACTGACAATCTATGCGCTGGCCTTGGCAATCACGATCCGACATTGGCACCGGTTATATCGGTATCGCTTTGCATCCATCGGGTGCGTTGGCAGCGGTGGCCAGTGGCGTGGTGTCGGCAGACGGTGGGCGCAAGGTGCTGGGCCATTGTTTTCAGCCATTGGCTGACTGGCAGGCGCTGGGTGTCTGGGCACGTCAGCTGCCCTGTCGGCGTGTACGTGTTGTGCTGGTATTGCCGAGTGATGGTTATCAGCTACAGCTGCTGGATGCGCTTCCGGTGGCAGACAGTGAGCTTGCCGATGCCATGCGTTTCCGCTTGGGCGAGCTGGCGGATGTACCGCTGGAACAATTACTGGTGCAGGCGTTTCGGTTGCCAGAAGACGCCTATCGCGGACGCCAGAACATGGCGTTTGTGGCGATGTCGCCACGGGATTCGGTGCAGACGCTGGTGAATCAGTGCCGCGAGCAACAGTTGCGCATAGAGGCCGTGACGATTACTGAGCTGGCTTTACTTGGCCTGCTGGAACCGCTGGAGCCAGAAACCAGTATTGCCATTCTGGAGCTGGAAAAAGACAACGGCCGGTTGCTGATCTACAGCCAGGGAGCACTGTATTTACGCCGCGATCTGCAAACCGGAGCGGCAGCCCTGACAACAGAATTAGCGCAACTGGACAACAATAGCGAGTTGACCGTTGCTGGCTCATGGTCTGACAGCCTGTCAGTCGGCGAGTCAGCACCAGCGGCGGGCGGTTTTCAGCGGCTGGATACGCTGGCGCTGGAAATCCAGCGTTCGCTGGACTATTTCGACAGTCAACAGGGTATGGGTGTGGTGGGGCAGTTGTGGCTGGTGGCTGCGATCGACGAGCTTGACGACAGTTTGCTACTGGCGCTGGAACAGCGTCTTGCCATGCCCTGTCGCCGTTTGTCGTTAGGCCACTGGATTGAAAGTGATGGTAACGCGCTGACAGCCAGTGCTCTGGGGGCTGCCTGGCTGGCGCTGGATCCGTTCTGGCGGGAGGCCGTTTAATGAGTTGGCAAGCCCGTCAGCGGGTCAATTTTTACCTGCCCGAATTTCAACCGGTGCGTTTGCCGCCTGCCTTTCGGCAGCTGCTTCGACAGTTGCTGGTACCGCTGGGTTTATTGGTGCTGGTCGTGGTCGGGCTGGCATTGGAGTGGCGTTATAACCAGTCGCGGTTACAGCAACAACAACAGGTGGTGGTTCTGCGTCAGGGCGATATTAGCCGCCAACACCAGCGTTTGCGTATGCCGGAAGCGGACGCTGCCCTGCAGCAGCAAATAACACACAGCAAACAACGTTTGCAGCAGAGCCAGCAACGGCTGGCCTTGCTAACACAGATTGAACGGCACAGTCGTCTGCCGGACGGTTCACAGTCGTTCCTGCCGTTGCTGTCCCAGCTGGGCAGTGTGTCGTCGAATAACGTCTGGCTGGCAGAGATTGCCATCCGCGATCAGGGCCAGCAGATCGCCTTGTCCGGGCAGGTGCGCGAGCCGGTGGCGGTGTCCCGTTATCTGGCACAACTCGGTTTACTGCCGGCCTATCAGCAACGGCGTTTTCAGCGAATTGGCATTACCGGGCAAGCGCCGGGGTTCGGTTTTGTTCTGGATACCCGAGCAGCGAAACCCGGCAGGCGTGCATCGGTATTGCCCATCATCCGGGAGGAACAGCCATGAGCAGGATGGCGGGCTGGACAGAAAACTGGCAGGAACACGCGCTGGTTGTGCAACTGGCTACGCAACTGCAGCAGCTGGCACCGCGAGAATTACGGCTGCTGTCCATCACTCTGATGGTGTTACTGCTACTGGCAGGCTGGGTATGTATCGACCCTTTATGGCAACAACGGCAGCAACAGCAACAACTGTTGGCAGGCTCACAGCAGGCAATAGCGGATTTGGATCGGGAGTTGGCTGCTTTACAACAGCTGCAACCGCAGGATCCTAATCAGGCACTGGCACGTCGTCTGGAGCGTCTGCAGCAACAACAGCGGGCGCTGGACCAGATGACCGACAATCTTTCCGACCAGTTAGTGGCACCCAGGCAGATGGTGGCATTACTGGAGCCGGTGTTGCAGCAAACGCCGGAGCTGGTCTTGCTGTCACTGGAAAATCTGCCGCCCGAACCGGTTGCTGATTCGCTTTCACTTGCTGCGCCAATCACGACATCACTCTCTGCGGTACAGGCTGCAGCAGTACCGGCTGGTGCCAATGCCACGACCGCATCGATTCTGCCAATTGCCGAGGCACCGTTGCTCTGGAAACACAGTTTCAGGATTCGCTTACAGGCCACCTGGCGTGGCGCCAATCATTACCTGCGTCTGCTGGATACCAGTCCTGGCCGGATTTATTGGCAGTCACTGGACTACCGTCTGCAAGAGCATCCCTGGGGAGAGCTGTCGCTGACAGTGTTCACCCTGAGTACACAAGCGGAGGTGGTGGGTGGATAGTCTTTTTTTGCGAGTCATTCTGGGGGGAGCACTTACCGCTGTCATGACGGTACAGGCAGATTCGGATCCAACCCGGCCACCGGCCTGGGCCAGTAATGAATCCCGTCACCCCGTCGAGTTTGTAACCGCTGAGCCACTGGTGTTGCAACAACTGCAGTTGGGCCGTCAGGCGGTGGTGGTGATTAACAATCAGTTGCTCTCCAGTGGCGATCGTATCCAGGGTTATCGGTTAATACGCATTGATACGGAGGGCGTGCTATTGCGATCAGCCACCGACACTCAACGGCTGACGCTGGTTAACAGCGCCCTGCGCTCCCAACCGCGCCAGCACAAGACGACCACTGAAGGAAACCAATCACAATGACGGGGTCTCTGAGAATTCACCAGCAACGACGGCTACTTGGGCTGTTGCTTGCAGTATTCACCGGGTTGGTGTCGCTGGCTGGCTGCAGCCAGACGCCACTGCAACCACCATCGGCTGCCGCTGAACCGCTGCTGCAGGTCGCGGCAGCGGCAGAAGTTGTGGATCAACGGGCGCTGTCCGCAGACTCTAATACGGGTGCGGGTGCGGGTGCTGACCTGATGGCGAGTACAACCGCTGACAAGGCGAAGGCTAACGCTGCGGTTGAGCGCTTTGATGTCATCGCAGATAACACCCCGGTCGCGGTATTTTTTAACAGCCTGGTGCATGGCACAGGGGTCAATCTGGTCTTGCACCCGGAGGTGAAAGGGCTGATTTCGCTGCATTTACAACAGGTAACCCTGCGGGAAACACTGGAAGCAGTACGGGATATTCATGGCTATGATTTTATCGAAACCCGTTATGGTGTGAAGGTTTTGCCGCGTCAGCAGCAAACCCGGATTTATCCGATTGATTACCTCAATGTGAGCCGCAATGGCCGTTCTGGCATGCAAGTCAGCAGTGGCCAGGTGTCCAATGTTGAACGTAATGGCGGCAGTGGATCTAACGTTTCAGGTTCCGGCAGTCGGACAGTGAACTCCAGCGAAGTTGAAACGGCGTCCCGAGCGGATTTCTGGCAACAACTGGGTTCCACCCTGCAACTGCTGATACAGGGTGAGGAGGGTGCACAAGTGGTCGTCGATGCTCATGCCGGTCTGGCGATTGTTCGCGCCATGCCATCGACTCAGACAGCGGTCGAGGCGTATTTGCGCCAGGCCGAGATCAGCATTCGCAAACAAGTGCTGATCGAAACCAAAATTCTTGAAATCACCCTGAACGATGGTTTTCAGGCTGGCATCGACTGGAACACGCTGGCCGCCACTAGCAGCCGTAACTCGGTCACCGCCGGGCAGGCTGGTGTGGGGCTGGACAATGCCGATCGTATTGGCGGTATTTTTTCGCTCAACTTGAGTATGGGTGATTTCACCGGCGCGGTGGAGTTGTTGCAGACCCAGGGTGATGTCCGGGTGTTGTCGAGTCCGCGTATTGCCACTGTGAACAACCAGAAAGCCGTTATCAAAGTGGGGTCGGACGAGTTTTTTGTTACCGAAGTCAGTACCACCACCACGACCTCGACTACCAGCAGCACCCAAAGCCCCGACATTGAACTGACGCCCTTTTTCTCTGGTATCGCACTGGATGTCACCCCTCAGATCAGCAATGGGCAAGAAGTGATCCTGCATGTGCACCCGACCGTGACCGAGGTGGAAGAGCGGGTCAAAACCATTGAGCTGGGGAGCGAGGAATTTAACCTGCCGCTGGCCTACAGCACCGTACGCGAGACCGATTCCATTATTCGGGCGCAGTCCGGTCAGGTAGTGGTGATTGGCGGTCTGATGCAAAACCGCAAGGTCACGACCGAAGCGCGAGTACCGTTACTCGGTGATATTCCCCTGCTGGGCTGGCTGTTCCGCCAGCAGCGGCAGGAAAGTGTGCAAAGCGAGCTGGTCATTCTGATTCAGCCGCACATCGTGGACGGAGCCATTCCGGTGGAAGAAATTGGTGAAATCAATCGCCGTTTCTCCACCCTGGTACCGTCCGTATCTACTCCCGGAGGACCAACACCATGAACCATCAATGGTATACAAAAGGGTCAGTTGTAACTGCACCCGCCGAGACGCATGAATTGCGTACTCGTCCGCGTAGCCATGCGCTGCGCGATACTCCGGAAAGGGAACTTCCAATTAAAGATGCACTGCTGGTATTAGCAGGTGCCATGCTGATTATGCTTGGCATTGCGCTGCTGACTGGCTGGCTGATTGACGCCAGTAACGAGCACTTGCGGCAAACGGCAGCCATAACAACCTCGTCTGCAGCCACTGCGCAAGGGGCTGTGGCGGTGTTAAAACCGCAACCTCCGGCCAGTGATCTGACGTTGCTGCAGGCACCGGTGCCACATGATTCTGTGGCAGAAAGCTATTCGGCCAGCGAGCATTAGGCCAGGAGTGGCAACTTGATGGATACCTCGAAAAAGATCCGCATCGGTGATCTGCTGCTGGAGCGCCAGCTGATCACCGCTAGCCAGTTGCAACAGGCACTGGCGGAACAAAAGCGTTCGGGCAAGAAGCTCGGGCGCGCCATCACCGATCTTGGCTTTTTAGCGGAAGAACAGCTGTTGGGGACATTGGCCGAGTGTTTCCATTTTCCTTTTATCGAACTGTCCCGTTTTCGTATTGATGCGGCACTGGTGCAGCGCCTGCCCGAGCGGCAGGCAAGGCGTTATCGCGCCATTCTCTTGGCCGAAGAAGGTGGCGGCTATCGAGTGGGTATGGCGGATCCAACCGATTTGATGCTGGTGGACGAATTACAACGGGCACTGGGTAGGCCGGTACTGCCCGCTTTTGTACGTGAGCAGGAATTACTGACCTTGCTGGACAGCCTCTACCGGCGGCAGGAACAAATTGCGTCGATTGCCGGTGAGCTGGAAGGCGAACTGCAAGCCAGCGATTTTGACATAGACCAGATGGCGCTGGACTCCGATTCCAGCGATGCGCCAGTGGTGCGACTGTTACAAAACCTGTTTGAAGATGCGGTGCAGGTGAAAGCCTCGGATATTCATATCGAGCCGGAAGAAACCCTGCTGCGTATTCGTTTGCGCATCGATGGTGATTTGCAAGAACAAATCATGAAAGAAAAACGGGTGGCATCGGCTCTGGTGTCGCGCCTGAAAATCATGTCGGGGCTGGATATCTCGGAAAAACGCCTGCCTCAGGATGGCCGTTTTAATATTCGTGTATCCAACAAAAGCATCGATGTCCGTTTGTCGACCATGCCGGTGCCATTTGGCGAATCGGTGGTGATGCGTCTGCTGGATCAGAGCGGCGGTTTGCTCGACATTGAACGGCTGGGGATGCCAGCGCCATTACGGCAGCGTTTTTGCCATCTGATCCAGCGTCCTCACGGGCTGATTCTGGTCACCGGGCCGACAGGGAGTGGCAAAACCACCACTCTGTATGCGGCACTGAATTTGCTCAACCGGCCAGAGAAAAAAATCATCACAGCGGAAGATCCGGTGGAATACCGATTACCCCGTATCAATCAGGTACAGATCAACAGCAAGGTCGGGCTGGAGTTTGCCACGGTGCTGCGCGCTGCCTTGCGGCAGGATCCCGATATTGTTCTGGTGGGTGAAATGCGTGATCAGGAAACCGCCGAAATCGGTCTGCGAGCAGCCATGACCGGCCATATGGTGCTGTCGACATTACACACCAACGACGCTGCTTCCAGTGCCATGCGGCTGCTCGATATGGGCGTGGATACCTATCTGGTGGCGTCATCGCTGCGCGCCGTGGTAGCACAGCGATTGATTAAAAGACTCTGCCCGAATTGTATTCAGCCGCAGCCGCTACAAGAGCAGCAACGTGCCTGGCTGAACGCCATGGAAGCTGGAGCCGCAGACCACTCTTATCGCAGTGGCCATGGCTGCCACCAGTGCCATAACACCGGTTATCAGGGACGGGTCGGTATCTATGAACTGCTTGAAATACGTGGCCCGCTGATCACCGCATTACGTGACAATAATGCCAACGCCTTTGCTGAAGCCGCCGCCCGGCAGCCGGATTTTCGGCCACTGGGGCTGGTTGCGCTGGACTATGCCCGCCAGGGATGGACATCGCTGGAAGAAGTATTCCGGGTTTCTGCCACCCTTGATGAGGCCAATGGTTGATGCCGGGTTATGACTATCGAGGCCGCGATGGCCGTGGACAAGCGGTCACGGGTCAGGTGCAGGCCGCAGATCAGCAAAGTGCCGCGACGCAGCTGCAACGGCAGGGGATTCTGGTACTGGGGCTGAATGCCCGACCAGCCAGCCGCGATCGCGAGGCTATGCCACTCTGGCATTCCCGTCGTATCCGACTGGCTGAAAAAATTATTTTTACTCGCCAATTGCTGGCACTGACCCGTGCCGGAGTGCCCATTATTCGGGCCTTGAATGGCCTGGCCGAATCGTCTCCCAATGTCGAAATAAAACGTATCGTGGCGGATATTTCCCGCACCCTGACCTCCGGCGGCGATTTGACGTCGGCCTTCCGGCAGCATCCCAAGGTGTTTTCGCCGATTTATATCAACATGCTGCACATCGGTGAAACAACCGGACGCATGCCAGAAGCCTTCAAAGCCCTGGTAGGACACCTGGAAATGGAACAGGAAACCTCCAAACGGCTTCAGTCTGCGTTGCGTTACCCGATGTTGGTGCTGATGTCGATGGTGTCAGCCATCAGCATTGTCACACTGTACGTCATTCCGAACTTTATCCCGGTGTTTGAAAATATGGGCTCGGAGCTGCCATTGGCGACCCGTGTGCTGATTGCCAGCTCAGAGTTTGCAACCAACTACAGCTCCATGATCGCCCTGAGCGTGATCTCGCTGGTGGTCGCCGCCTGGCAATACCAGCAAACCCCGGACGGCGGCGTGTATTGGGATGCGTTAAAGCTGCGGCTGCCGATCTTTGGCTCTTTGTTCCGGCGCATGGCACTGGCGCGCTTTGCCCGCTCACTGGCGATGATGATGTCGGCCGGAGTACCTATTTTACGCTGCCTGGCGATTGTGTCGGACAGTGTCGGTAACCGTCATGTTGGTCGGGCGATCCGTTTGATGCAGACCGGAGTGGAACGCGGCGACCAGTTAACCCGCACTGCCGCCAGTTCCGGGCTGTTTACCCCGCTGGTGTTACAAATGATGGCGGTGGGCGAAGAGACCGGTTCGATCGACCAGCTGATGAACGACGTGGCGGATTTTTACGAGGAAGAAATCGATTACGAGCTGAAACAGCTGGCGGACGCGGTGGAACCCTTGATGTTGGTGCTGATGGGCATTCTGGTACTGATACTGGCGCTGGGTGTATTTTTACCGATCTGGGAGCTGGGCGCAGCGGCGCGAGGAGCAGCAGCGGGGTAGCCCGTAAATATAGACCACCGTCCATGTGGTGGATGACACCTGGAACCAATACACCCACCCACCCACCCGGCCCCGGCCTGAGGGAGCGGGACGATCAGATTGAAATGGCCCCTGAACGCCGTAGAAGGCGGCTTGCCGATGATGATTCAGTGTTGCGGATAGGCACCATCGGCCCCAGGGGATCTCCAATCTGACGGTGAGTGTTAGCGAGCGACCCAGCCACCATCCAGCACCATGGTCTGGCCGGTGATGTTTTTGGCTGCCGGGCTGGCCAGGAAAGCAACGGTGCCGGCAATTTCGGAGATGTCGATAAATTGCTTTTTCGGCATTGGTTCGAGCATGATTTTGTTGATCACTTCTTCTTCCGTAATGCCGTTTTCTTTGGCCTGGGAAGCAATCTGCTTTTCAACCAACGGTGTTTTGACGTACGACGGACAGATGGTGTTGACGGTGATGTCGGTATCGCCAGTTTCCAGTGCCAGTGTCTTGGAAAAACCAATCAGGCCGTGTTTGGCGGCGACATAGGCGGATTTGTAGGGCGATGCGACCAGGCTGTGAATCGAGCCAATGTTGATGATGCGCCCAAAACCTTGTGCTCGCATAGCCGGTAATAGCGCTCGCGACAACATGGCGGGGCCAACCAGCATCACATCAATCAGCAATTTCCAGCGATCGGCAGGGAAGTCTTCCAGGCGGGAAACAAATTGCAACCCGGCATTATTGACCACCACGTTGATCGGGTCGTCGGTAAAGTGGGCTGCCAGGGCATCGATTGCGGTGATGTCGGACATATCGGCGGCGACTGCTGTCGCGTTGATCCCTTCTTCTCTCAGTTGAACCAGACCTTTGTCCAGGGCTTCCTGACTGATGTCAGAAATCACGATGCGGGCGCCTTGTTTGCCCAGCTGTTCGGCAATGCCCAGGCCGATACCACTGGCCCCGCCAGTAATAAGAATGTGCAGGTTGTTCATGTGGGTCTAGCCTCCTGTCCTTTCGGTTTTGGTTTTGACTATAACAAGCGTTCTGACCACAGAGTATCCATCTTTGTTACGAGTGCGCGGGTAATCTGTTTGCCGCTGGCCGTGGTGATTGCCGCTGGCCGTGGTGATTGCCGCTGGCCGTGGTGATTGCCGCTGGCCGTGGTGATTGCGGCTGGCGTAGCAAGGGTATGGTCGTTTTATGGCTTGTCATACTGACACAAATCAGGCTGTGAAATTCTGAAAACCTGCCAGTCATTCGTCGGTAAGTGGCGCTGGTGGCGTCATTTTTCCGTATTTTTTCCCGTGTTTTGTTGTGGTTCAGGGCTGCTCTGTGTCTTTTCGTAAGAGCGCGGGCAATCACGATGCTGTGATCTATGGTTAGGAGGAACAGATCAATTAATCCTCGCTGTCTCGTGTGTGCCGTAGCCCTGCTGCGGTCGTAACCTGACAGTCAGGCAGATGTCACGCAGGAGTGATGTATGAAACGTGTTTCCGGTTTTACCCTGATCGAGCTGATCATGGTGATTGTGATTTTGGGTGTATTGTCGGCGTTCGCCTTGCCACGGTTTGCGGATCTCGGTGGTGATGCCCGACTGGCTAGCCTTAATGCGCTGGCAGGTACGCTACGCTCGTCGTCCAATATTGCCCATGCCCAGCAGTTGGCGGATGGCAATTCCGGCTCGTCGTCCGTGACTCTGGATGGTCAGGTAGTGACGATGGCTTCTGGCTATCCGACTGCCGACGCGGCCGGGGTTGTTGCTTCCGCGCAGATTTCCGATTACGCCACCTCAGACGTAGCGGGTGCCACGATTACCACTTTGCAGTTTGATCTGGTACCGGCCAAAACCAACTGTTATGCCCGTTACGAAGCAGCCGATGGTTCGACCAATATCACCCCGGTCGTTTCAGTGGTTGCTACCGGCTGTTGATGCCTGGTGGCTGCCGGGCGGCAGAACGGTTATTCGCTGATTGAACTGATATTGGTACTGGTGCTGGCCGGGGTGTTGTCTGCTGCTGCGGTCGGCATCTTTGCCAGCCGCGACAGCTATGATCGCCGTGTCATTGTTGATCACTGGCTGGGGGTCTTTCAGCAGGCGCGTCAGGTATCGCTGTCGCGCTCCAGTGATGCGGCGGTGGCGTTGGTGATTTCTCAGTTGGGTGATCAGTGGCTCGCCAGTTTGTCTGCTGATCAGGGTGTGGTGCTGTCGCAGACGCTGGAACGTGGCGGCCTGTCATTGTTGATCGGCCGCCGTCTGGCGGCTGGCTGCAGCGATTTGCCGTCCTTGCCGACAACGATTCTGTTTGATGGTAATGGTCAGCTGGTGCCCTATCAGCCGTTGCAGCTCTGTGTGCTTTCCTCTCCGCCTATTCAACTCTGTGTCAGTGCCTCGGGATACGCCTATGAAGGGGCATGTTTGTGAACGGCCATATGGCTGAGTCGGGTCGTTATGTGGCAGCGGGCTTCAGTCTGATTGAGACCGTTATTACCCTGGTGATTCTTGCGATTGCGCTGACGGCGGTTACGCGCAGTATCAGTTTTGGGGTGGGGCAGAGTGCCAATCCGCTGTGGCAGACCCGCGCCGTGCAGTTGGCACAATCCTATCTGGATGACGCTTTGGCGCTGCACTTTCAGCAGGACAGCCCATTGGGTGGCGGCAGTGTTGGTCGTTGCGTGATTGATGGGCCAGAGGGTGGTGAGTCGGGGCGTAGCGATTTTGATGATGTGGACGATTTTCATGGTTTGAGCGAACAAGGCCGGTTTCTGGATGGCGCTTTGCTGGCTGCCGTGGCGCTGTATCAGGTGGATGTGCAGGTGAGTTGCCAGGATGGCGTTGGCAACGTCAGTAGTCGCAGCAAACTGATTCAGGTGACGGTCAGCGGGCCGGACAATCAGCGCTTGCGGCTGTCGGCATTGCGGGGAAACTTCTGATGCCACGGCGCTGCATGGCTGTGGGTGTTGGCGGCTTTACGCTGATCGAAATGATTATGGTGATTGTGATCACTGGCATTATTGGGCTGGTCAGTACCCGGTTTATAAGTCTGTCGGTGCTGGGCTGGCTCGATACCTCTTCCCGTTCAATGTGGGCCAGCAATGCCAGTGCGACAGCGGAACAGATCATCCGCGATATTCGCCTGGCGCTGCCAAACAGTGTACGGCGTTTTGAAAATAACGGTTCTTCCTGTCTGGAGCTGGTGCCGGTGCTCGGTAGTAGTGACTATCTCACGTTGCCGCTGGGGCTGGCTGGCACTGTGATGCAAGTGGTGGAGTTCCCCGGCCTACGTTCGGGTGATACGGGGTATGTGGCCGTTTATCCGGTCGGCAGTGAGGTTATTTACGGTGCGGCAGGCAGCGAACCTGGTTCGGCACTTTCATCCTCTATGGCGACCTTGGGGTTGGTACAGAATCATCGTCAAACATTGGTGTTCAGCCAGAACGAACGCTTTCTTACCGACTCTCCTCAGCGTCGCGTCTATCTGGTGGATACGCCCGTGGCCTACTGTGAGGACGCTGGCGGGCGCATCTGGCGCTATCGCGGCTATGGTTTTGCTGCAGACAGCAGTCAGTTGCTGCCAGCTACCGATGCCACGTTGATGCTGGACAGTCTGCTGCCAGGGTCGCTGGAGTTCGGTTTGCTGGCATCTGGAGTGCAACGTAATGCGGTGGTCAGCGTCCGTTTTACTACCTTGCGCTCTGTCCGCGATGGCAATGCAGCGGGCAGTGCCGGAGAACGTCAGTCGATTACTCGGGAGGTGCGTCTGCTTCATGTACCCTGACGCCGGGAGGCTTGTCCCATCAGTTGTTGTCTCCACTATCGGTACGCGAAGTGCCGGACAAAGTGCCGGGCAAAGTGCTGGCCGGGCGTGGCCAGCCAGCCAGGGAATGGGGTTACCGATGGCGCTGTTTATCTTGCTGATACTCAGCATGGTCGGTCTGGCGGTACAACGTATAACCAGTACGACTGCGCAGCAGTACAGCCAGACGGTGTCGGCGGCACGGGCTTATCTGGCGGCTTACAGTGGTGCCCAACTGGTGTTGCCTGACGCGCTGTCTGCTTCCCCCTGTCAATGTACCCTGGCCCGGCAGAAGATTGAGTTCGGGGTATCCGGCTTGTCTGGCTGCCAGGTGACGGTTGAGTGCAGCCGGTTTGTGGTGGATACCGATACCTATTGCACCCTGACCAGCCAGTCATTGTGTGATGGGGGAAATGCCAGCCGGACGCTGGAGGTACGGGTTAAATGATCATCCTGTGGCGCTGGTTGTTGTGTTGCTTGCTGCTGAGTGGCTCGAACACCTGGGCACAACTGCCGGAACCGGTGGTGCATTATCAGCTGGACGAAAGTGGCTACAGCGGCAGCGCGGGAGAAGTCCGTGATCGTGGCACCGCCGGGTTGCATGGACGAGCGTTTAACGGTATTACCAGCAGCGAGCTGTCGCCAGCCATCCGTGGCACGCCGGGCACGTGTCGCTATAGCCAGTTTGATGGGGTTGATGACTATATTGAAGTCAGTGATGCCGCTGCGCTGGATCTGGCCGCCGCCGTCAGTGTCGGTGCCTGGATACGGTTGGATGCGTTCCCCGCAGATCTGGCACCGGTGGTGTCGAAGGATGAAAACTACGAATTTCACATCAACTCAACGGGGCGGGTGTATTGGTGGTGGCGCGATTCGCGGGGTCATACCCGTTCGCTGACCAGCTCTGGTGGCGTCGTGTTGGGTGAGTGGGCGCATGTGGCTATCAGCTATCGTGACGGCAATCAGGTTCTTTTTCTGAATGGTGTTGTGGTGGCCAGCAGTTCGTTTTCCGGGTTGTTGATGGAAAATAACGATCCCTTGCAAATCGGCGCTGATCAGAACTTTCATGGCCGATATTTACATGGGGCCATTGACGAGGTAGCTGTGTTTGCTTCTGCCCTGAGCCAGAACCAGGTGTTGGAGCTGATGCAACAAACCCATCCTTGTGGTGCCTTGAACAGCTGCTCTGCCAGCTTTGTTGATGGTCTGGCCAGTCATAATGGCGGGCGGATTTACTTCGGTAGAAATGCACAGTTGTTTAATAGCCCCTCCAATGTGTTGTCTGCCGGCCGTGTCTACGCCTACCCTAATACCTCGGCCCGTAGCTGTGTAACCGTCGCCTGTCGTAGTAATGGCTTATCGGCCCCTGTCATTGAGGCGCCGGAGTTTTTGTCGATTGATTTTGATGGTCGGGATAAAGACAGGAGTCGGAGGCATCGTCCAGGGAGTGAATATGTTGCAGATGGTTCATCTGTCACCCTCGGCCCGTTAACGACTCAATTCAACCGGGTGTCGGTGGGTCGTGCTGCCACACTGACCTTTGCTGGCGGTGCCAGCGACTACCGTATCGGCAACCTGCAGCTGTCCGACAACACGGTACTGCATCTGGCACCCGGCAATTACTGGATCGATAACCTGAACGTTGGTAATCATGTGCGCTGGGTGGTGGATGGCAAGCGCAGTGTGCGAATTTACGCTCGTCAGACGGTGAATATCGGCAGCGGGTTCGTCGCCAATTCGCCGGATTCTGGGTCTGGGGATGCCAGTCGGTTGTTTTTGTTTGGTTATGGCGACGTTAATATCGGTGCTCAGAGTCGCTTCAGCGGTCTGATTTACGCCAGGAGAAGTACTCAGTTGGGGCGCTCGGCCACACTGTACGGGGCGGTGACGGCGGCTAATATCAGGTTGCAACCTTATGTCCGCGTTTATTATTTGCAAGAGAGCGGGGCGGCAATGGACTTTGGTGATTTGTGTCCCGGTGCCAGCTGTGCTCTGGGTGGTTTTCAGATACAGCAACCGACATACGGCCTGGCGTGTCCATTCAGTCGTAGCGATGTCCGTATTCAGGCCCTGTGCGCTGATGGTGTGACCATCAAGACGGACTATGTCGGAACGCTGGCGCTGGGCAGTACCGAAGCCAGTAGCAGCCATTTTTTTGCCAGTGCCAGTGGCGATGACGCAATCAGCGACGTGACGCTGAGCGCAGAGCAAGCGGGCGAAACCAATGTGTCTCTGTTTCATGCAAACGAAAATACCCATCTGCGGGTTACGGTGACCGACCGGGAATCGGGTATTGCTGCGACGGCTGCCACTGGCACGGACATTCGAACCCAGGGATTTGCGCTGGCTGAGGCACCGGAAGATTTTATCTGCGGTGCCACTACCAGCCTGTCCCTGGTGGCGATTGGTGAAGACAGTGGCGGTAGACCGTGTCAGCAGTTAAGCGGATTTACCGGCATAAAAGCGCTGAAAAGCTGGTTTACCGTGAATAATGTGCCGCCACCTGCGGTGTCTCAGGCCCGGACGGTAGCGACAGCCTTGTTGCTCAATGGCCAGGGTATAAACGCCCAGCAGCAACCTGACCGCAGTAATCTGGAACTGATGTTTGTTCAGGGCCGGGCGGATTTGACGCTGGGGTATCTGAATACGGCGGAGCTTCTGGGGATTCACTTCCGCTATGACGCGGCTCCTTATAGCGACGCCGGTGAAGCCGCCAGCGCAGGTATTGGCTCTTTGAATGCCAGCACCGACCGGCTGCTTGTGCGCCCGGCAGCACTCACGCTGAACCTGGCAGACAACAACGGGCAGTGTCTGGCGGCAGATGCCAGCTGCAGTCCGTTTGTGGCTGCCGGGGCGTCTTTTTCCCAGACGCTCAGTGCCCGTTGTGCGGATGGCTCGCTGGCAACCGATTTTATCGGTGAGGTACTGCTTGGTAGCGAACGGCTGGCACCCGTTGCCGGGGTAGACGCAACACTGGCGATCAGCACGGTTGCTATCAGCGCGGCGGATGCCGGTGATCGAGTGCTGGATCAGCAGCTTGATGAGGTCGGGGTGTTTCGTTTCAACAGCCGTGCCAGTTACTTTGGCCAGACGGTTGCGGATTATAACAGCGAACCGGTCGGGCGTTTTTATCCCCATCACTTTGTGGCTCTGGATAGTGTCTTCAGCCAGGCCTGTGGGGCATTTACCTATATGGGGCAGGCCGGAATGTTGACGACTTTGAGGGTGCAGGCACGTAATACGAACAATGAAATCACCCGGAACTATCAGCAAGGTTTTGCCAGGGCATCGGCTTTTTGGGCGGCTGAAAATAATCAGGATGGCATCGATTTGTCGACTCGCTTGCAAGGTGGCAGTGCCCTGGTCTGGGATGCCGGGGAAGCGCTGGTGACTGATTCCCTGACGTTGCTGCGTCACCGTGATGGCGGTGTAACCCGCCCGGATGGCCCTTTTTCTGCCCTGGCGGTCGGGGTCGGGATCGATGATGGTGACGGTGGTTTGACCCCATTGCAGGGCATGAATATGAACCCGGCCAGTCGTGGTGCCAATGGTGAGGATTGTGTCGCGGCTGGTGGTTGTATTGCGCAGCAGCTGGGCACGGCGGATCTGCGCTTTGGGGTGCTGCAAATTGAAAATGCCTTTGGCCCGGAAGAGAGTCCGCTTGATCAGGCAGTGCATGTCTTGCAGTTTGATGGCTCTGGCTGGCCGGTCAATAGCGATGATAATTGCACGCCACTGGATGTGAGTGCCGCAGTCTACCGTGCCGATGCCGACAGTTGGAGCGGCAACCTGTCAGCAGCGGATACCTCGGCAATGTGGTGGCAGGATATTGAGAACGGAGAAGGCTGGATCCGGCACCTTCCGCCGGGTATGGGTCACAACGGCAGTGTGCGCTACCGCTATCAGGCACCGAGCTGGTTGTCAGGTGAGTTTGATGGTGATGGCGACTATAACGATGACTCGACGGCGTTGATCAGCTTTGGCCAGTTCCGAGGCAATGACCGGGTGATTTACTGGCGTGAGGCCGTACGATAGCCCGCTGTTTGGGCGGGCACGTGGCGTGGGTGATGGATGGGGGGGTTATTCGTCCGTTTCACTGTCGTCGTTGCCGGTTTCCATACCCAGCTCCTTGATTTTGCGAGTCAGGGTATTTCGTCCCCAGCCAAGCAAATTGGCCGCATCCCGTCGACGCCCTGCAGTGTGCTTGAGGGCGGTTTCGATCATGATGCGTTCAAAGATCGGTACGGCAGTATCGAGCAGGTTGACCGCACCGTGAGACAGTTGTTGATCGGCCCAGAAGCGCAGGTTCTGTTCCCAGTTACCGGAGGTCTGGGTACTGCTCTGTTGCTCCAGCAGTTCTGGCGGCAGATCGTTGATCAAGACCTCTCGACCGGATGCCATTACGGTAATCCAGCGGCAGGTATTTTCGAGTTGACGCACGTTACCGGGCCAATCCAGCGAGCTGAGGAAGTCTTCGGTTTCCGGCCGCAGGGTTTTGGACTCGACATCCAGTTCTTCGGCTGCCGACTGCAGAAAGTGACCCAGCAACTTGGGGATGTCTTCGCGGCGGTCGGCCAGACGCGGGATGTGAATACGAATAACGTTCAGGCGGTGGAACAGGTCTTCGCGGAAGCGGCCTTCCTTTACCAGGCTTTCGAGGTTCTGGTGGGTGGCGGCGATAATACGTACATTGACGTTGATCGGCGTGGTACCGCCAACCCGATAAAATTCGCCATCGGCCAGTACGCGTAGCAAGCGGGTCTGGGTTTCGGATGGCATATCGCCAATTTCATCCAGGAACAGGGTACCGCCGTTAGCCTGCTCAAAGCGGCCCCGGCGTTGACCGCCAGCACCGGTAAAGGAGCCTTTTTCGTGCCCAAATAATTCCGATTCGATCAGATCCCGTGGAATCGCGGCCATGTTGAGGGCAATAAAGGGCTCCACGGCACGGGGGCTGTGTTTGTGCAAGGCATGGGCGACCAGTTCCTTACCTGTACCGGATTCGCCATTAATCAGCACGGTGATATGGGAGTGGGACAAGCGCCCGATTGCCCGGAAAACTTCTTGCATCGCCGGTGCTTCACCGATGATTTCATGCTCGTTGATTTCTTTTTCCGGTGCCGGGGTGTTGGCCGACATTTCTTCGAAATGGGCAATCGCTCGCTCAATCAGGCTGACGGCCTCGTCAACATCAAAGGGCTTTGGCAGATATTCGAAGGCACCCCGGCGGTAAGACGACACCGCGCTTTCCAGGTCGGAATGGGCGGTCATGATAATCACGGGCAAATCCGGATTGGCCTCATGTACCTGTTCCAGCAGCATCAGTCCGTCCATACCCGGCATGCGAATGTCGGTGATAATCGCGTCCGGTTGTTCCCGCTTCAGCTGATTCAGTGCGGGCTCTGCCTGTTCAAACACTCGGGTCTGGATATTGGCTTGGTCGAGTGCCTTTTCCAGCACCCAGCGAATGGATTTGTCGTCGTCGATGATCCAGACAGTACTCATAGCGATTCCAATGGTAAAAAGATGGAGAACACCGTGCGGTGGGGCACGCTGGTGAATTCGATAATGCCGTTAATCTGATTGATAATGGACTGGGAGATAGACAGACCGAGCCCTGAGCCTTCGGCGCGGCCACTGACCATGGGATAAAACAGGTTGTCCCTGATCCCTGCCGGTATGCCGGGGCCGTTGTCGATAATTTCAACCTGGGCCACCAGACGATGGCGATGATGACCAATGGTGAACTGGCGTACGCTGCGGGTACGAATGGTCAGGCTGGGGCGCTCTTGTTGATCCGGGTTTTCCAACATCGCCTGCATGGCGTTACGGCCAATGTTCAGCAATGCTTGAATAAGCTGGCCCTTGTCGGCCTCGATTTCCGGGATGGAGGGGTCATAATCCCGGTGAATAACGACCTGTCCCCGGCTTTCCACATCGACCAGCTGGCAGATGCGTTCCAGCACCTCATGAATGTTGACCGGTTCCTGCTTGGGGATATTACGCGGCCCTAACAGGCGGTCGACCAGATCTCGCAGGCGATCAGCTTCTTCAATAATGATATTGGTGTATTCCTTCAGCTCGGCCGAAGGTAATTCACGTTCCAGTAACTGGGCGGCGCCGCGAATGCCGCCAAGTGGATTCTTGATTTCGTGAGCCAGTCCGCGTACCAGGGAACGAGTGGTTTCCTGTTTGGCGATCAGTTGTTCTTCCCGACTGATACGCATCAGCCGATCGCGACCTTGCAGTTCAACCAGCAAGGTGGGCGTGCGGGTCTCTGGGTGAGTTACCGGGCTGACGCTGTAATCGAGGGTCAGGGTTTGCTGATTTTGCAGGTGGATATGGGCTTCTCGCTTGGTGTAGGAATGCCCTGTAATTACCGCATCTCGCATGGCATCCACATCGCTCTGGTCTTCGACCGCCAACTCAAAAAAGTGGGTGCCGACGCCACGTTTGCCGCTGACTTCCAGCAAGGCTTCAGCAGAAGGATTCATATGAATAATAATCAGCTCAGCATCCAGCAGCAGCACACCGGTATTCAGGTGCTCCATGATTCGTTGGTTTAACAGGGGGCTGGCACGCATTGTAAGGTTCTCCATATTTACACCTAATTTGCAAAAAATAAGCCAGTTATAATCCAGTGCACAATAATGGCACCATCATCGCATTAAGTTGTGGCGTGACTGACTAAGGCAATGTATTTCAAGATATTTATTGAGTCAATTTAGTGCATTTTTTGATATTTATGTTTCATTTTGGTGCGATTGGTTGTGTCTGGCTGGTTTTTTCAATCCGTTGGGCGGGGGAGGACTGTGGGGCGCGCGCAGGCTAGGGAAGGGGCTTGTTGGCTGGAGCTTGCGGGAAAAAGCTAACTGACGCTGGCTGGTCTGCAACTTGCTGCTGACAGTGTCTTCATGTACTCGGGCGGTGCCGAGATCGGCAGCCGTTTTGTGGTGTTGTATATGAGAGGTGAGCAGAAATAGGGATGACCACACGGGGATGGCTGATTCATGATATTTGATGCGTTTATTGTACTGGCGTTTATTGCCTTGATCGTACTTGGCTACAAATACGGTACGTCGAAAGAAATGCTGGATCTGGCCAAGGTGTTTTTGCCGATATCCATTGCCAGCGCCTATAGCGACCACTTTGGTTTGTATCTGACCCAGGTGGGTCTTTTGCGCGCCAATGACTGGGCGGTGCTGACGTTAACCGGCTTCTTGATTCTGTTTCTGGCGATGTGGTTTTCCATTCGTTTGCTGGAAAAAATTGCTGTGCACTACAATGTGCATGGCCGCTGGCTTGAGAACAATCGATTCACAACGATGACCAATCGTGTGTTTTGCGCTATAGCCAACGGTGTTCAGGCATTATTTTTACTGACTTTTTTCAGTTTTCTCAGTACTCAGGTAACGTTTGTGCCAAAAAACTACAAAAGTTATCTGATGGCGCATTCGTTGATGTACCCGGCGATTGACCGAATTTGCCGCAAGACAGTTAACGGCCAGTTTGTGGATTCATTGATTCATGATCCCACTGGCACTACAACGTTCGAGCTGATTCTGAAAACCGTTACCAATAAAGCCATGATTACCGATATTTCCGAGGAAATTCACCGCTCAACCATTGTGCGAGCGCGGGATCTGCTGGATAAAACGCTGCGAGAGCTTGAAAGCGCTCGCCAGCCCGGCAAGAGTGTCGTGGTTGAAGAAACCATCACCGTCAGCGCAGAATCTCCGATCCAGCGCTGAGTGTTGACCCTACTGGTTGCTGCAGGTATTGGCGGCTATTTTTGCAACGCTGCGGCTATCCACTGGCGCAGTTGGGGAGCTGGCAGAGCACCGGCAAGACGATCCACTTCCTTGCCCTGGCGAAACAGAATCAGCGTCGGAATGCTGCGAATACCAAACTGCTGGCTCACCATCTGGGCTTGCTCGGTATTGACCTTGGCAAAGCGTAACTGGTGCTGCTGTTCAGCGCAGAGTTCCTTGAAAATAGGCCCCATCATCTTGCATGGCCCGCACCATTCTGCCCAGAAGTCGACGAGGACGGGTAAATCGTTTTTGGCCAGAAAACGCTGGAAGCCGGTGTCATTCAGCGCCACCGGCGTGGCGTTAAATAACGCGCTTTTACATTTTCCGCATTGGCCTTGCTGGTTGTGCTGGTCGTCGGGAATGCGGTTGATGGCGCCACAGGAAGGGCAGGTATAAAACATGGCTTGGCTCCGTGAAGTGATCCGTCAATACAACCTATATGCGGCTTTGGTTATGGAGTTTCAAGTAAAACCCTTGGTTATCTCGTCGTTTTTTGCAGGCCTCAGGGAGCGGTGCGGTGAAGAAATTCGGTTTTGGATATTTCCCCGGCAATACGTGATGCCGGAATTTCAGTCCCGTTGTGGAAAAACAACACCGTCGGTGGCCCGAAAACCGCCATGTTTTGCAGGAAATCGATTTGCTCTGCAGTATTGCGGGTGACGTCCAGTTGCAGCCAGGTCATGTGGCGCAGTTGTTGTTGGACGTCGGCATCGGCAAAAATTTCATCTTCCATCACCTTGCAGCTGATGCACCAGTCGGCGTACAGATCCAGCATCACGGGTTGTTGGCTGTTACTGATCAGATCTTGTATTTCAGCGACGGATTCGGTGCGGTAAAAAGCGCTGCTCTGCTTGCCCGCTCCGGGGGCTGACGACAGGTGCCTGGGGGTCAGCGGTTGAACAGGGTTTTGGTTGCCCTGCAATGCCCCCCAGAACGCGGCAATGCCATACAGCAGTAATGACCAGGCGAGGCCTTTGAGTAAACGCTGGAGTGGAGTTGAGGCTGCTTCAAAAGCACCAAGCACCACGGCGTAAATCAATGCAAGTAGCCCCCAGAGTGCCAGGGAAATCGGGCCGGGCAGGATACGGCTGATCAGCCAGATAGCCACGGCGAGCAGCAGCACACCAAAAAATACCTTGATCTGGTTCATCCAGGCACCGGCTTTGGGCATCAGGGAACCACCACTGGTGCCCAGTACAATCAGTGGTGCGCCCATGCCAAGCCCGAGTGCCAGCAAGGCGCTGCCACCCAACCAGACGTTGCCTGTGGTGCTGAGGTAAACCAGAGCGCCCGCCAGTGGGGCGGATACGCAGGGGGAGACAACCAGTGCTGACAGCACGCCAATCACAAAGACACTGAGCAGGTGCCCTCCGGATTGCTGTTGGCTCATCCGGTTAAGGCGATTGCGGATACCACTGGGTAATTGCAGCTCATACAGGCCAAACATGGCCAGCGCCAATAATACAAACAGCAGAGCAAACAGCACCAGCACCCAGGGGGTTTGCATCCAGGCCTGGATGTTGGCACCGGCACCGAGTAATCCCATGATCACACCAGCCAGGGCGTAGGTAATGGCCATACCGAGGACATAGGTACTTGAGAGCAGAAAGCCACGGCGGGCTGAAATCGTCTGGTTTTGCCCCATCACTACGGCGGTCATGATCGGAATCATCGGCAATACACAGGGCGTGAACGTCAGCCCGAGTCCAAGCAGGAAAAACAAGCCGATGGTGGTAAGCCAGGAGCCTTCAAACCAGCTTGCTGATGTGCTCGCAGGTGCGGCGGTATTGTTGCTGCCGATACCGTTACTGTCAGGAGTTGTTGATCTGGTCGTAGCAGGCAACGCGGCGGGTGTGTCGAGTGTATCGAGTGTATTGGTCGTGTTGGAGTCTGGCAGGGGTGAGACGGTTGAAGGAGCTACTGCTACTGGTGTAATTGGTAGCTTCGGTCGATGAATATCGGAGGCGGAAACATGAATGGTGAAACGCTGGGGTGGATAACAAAGTCCGGCGTCGGCACAGCCCTGATAATGCAGAGTCACTTCTCCGGCATTGAGCTGATCCAGTTTGAAACTTGTTTCCAACGGGCCGTAATAAGCGATGATATCGCCAAAGGCCTCATCAAACTTGGCCTTGCCCGGTTGGGAAAAGCTGGCGGGATCAATACGGCTATTGTTCTGGCTCAGATAAATGCGGTGTTGGTAAAGATAATAGCCGGGAGGCGTTTGCCACTGGGCAATCAGCAGGCCGTTATCCATTTCCACTTGCAATGGAAAAGCCTGTTCCACTGGCAAAAATAACGCTTCCGTGTTGCCCGGTGCATCAAACAGTCCTGCCCGGGTGGTGGTTGCTACCGCTAGTAGTGCCAGTATGGCAACCATATATCTGGCAATCATCGGCATAGGGAATCCCTGACGTTGGCTTGGTGTGGTTATGTTTTACGCTGCACGGCGATTCGCGCCAGTGCGATCAGGGCGTCTTTGGCCGGTGATTGCGGTAAAAGTTGCAGCTGTTGTTCAGCCCGTTGTACGCAGGCATTGGCTTTGCTGCGGGTGTACTCCATCGAGCGGGTGCTGGTAACCACGGCCATCACCTCGTCCATGTTATCCAGACCTCCTTTACGAATAGCCTGACGCACCAGTTTGCGGCCGGTTTCATCGGCATGCGCCATGGCATGGATCAGTGGCAGGGTGGGTTTGCCTTCAGCCAGATCATCGCCGACGTTTTTACCCAGATCGGCAGCATTGCCTTCGTAATCCAGTACGTCGTCAATCAGCTGGAAGGCCAGGCCCAGCTCCTTGCCATAAATACGCAAGGCTTCCTGAACGTCGTCGGGTGCTTGCAGCAAGGCGGCAGTACCGTGAGTCGAGGCCTCAAACAATTGCGCCGTTTTCCCTTGGATAACGTCCATATACTGGGCTTCGGTGATATTCGGATTTTTAACGTTGGTCAGCTGCAGGACTTCGCCTTCGGCAATCACACAGGTGGTCGATGACAGAATATCCATGACCTTGAGGTTGGCCAGTTCGACCAGCATGTTAAACGAGCGGCTATAGAGAAAGTCTCCGACCAAAACACTGGGGGCGTTACCCCACTTGGCATTGGCGGTTGGATTGCCACGCCGCAGATCTGAGGTGTCAACTACATCGTCGTGCAGCAACGTGGCGGTGTGGAGGAACTCGATAATGGCGGCCAGCCTGACTACGTCCGGGTTGCAGTTGCCGAGCGCTCGGGCACTCAGCAGCACCAGCAGCGGGCGGATACGTTTGCCGCCGCTGTTAACAATATAATCGGCGATTTTCTCCACCAGAGGCACACGGGACGAAAGTTGATCGTTGATCAACCGGTTGACCGCCTGGAAGTCGTCATCAACCTGCGCCAGTATAGCGGCCAGTGACATTGACGGGGCCGGGGATGGAGTTGTCATGGTGGATGACGGCATGTTCATAAAGTCCCGAGAAAACTGCCGCAAATGCTAGAGTTGACCGTCCACAGTGTCAAGGAAATGCGATAATCGCCGACTTGCAAGGGTGCAGTCTCTGGGGTATAGTCTCGCGCCCGAATTTCAGCTCCCTGCCATATGGTAACCCGTGCGTTCCCAGTAGAAGCAGGCCGTGAAAGTAGCGTGTTCGGTTATGGACCGGTGCTGATCAGAGGCCCGGCTAAAACGCAGCCGATGGAGAACATCATGTACGCAGTAGTAATTACCGGCGGTAAACAATACCGTGTTGAAGAAGGTCAGACGCTGAAGGTTGAAAAACTGGAAATAGCTACCGGCGGCGCTGTCGAGTTGGAAAAAGTTTTGCTGATTGGTAACGGCGATGACGTTAAAATTGGCACCCCTGTGGTTGAAGGCGCTAAAGTAACCGCAGAAGTTATTGCCCATGGTCGTCACAAGAAAGTGAAGATCATGAAGTTCAAGCGTCGTAAGCACCACATGAAGCAAATGGGCCACCGTCAGTGGTTCACCGAACTGAAAATCACCAGCATCGCTGGCTAATTTTTTTAAATTCAATTTGGGCCCGGGTGACTGTGAATGACGGTCACCGCATCCGCAGTGTTGTAGTGGTCCCTCAGAAGGAGAAAGAAGCATGGCTCACAAAAAAGCTGGTGGTTCTACCAAAAACGGTCGCGATTCCGAAAGTAAACGCCTTGGCGTCAAACTGTACGGCGGCCAAGCTGCAAAAGCAGGCGCTATCATTATTCGTCAGCGTGGTACTCGTGTACACGCAGGTGACAATGTGCGTGTTGCTCGTGATCACACTTTGTTTGCAACTGCCGAAGGCGTTGTCAAATTTGAAGTGAAAGGTCCAAAGAACCGCAAGACTGTTAGCGTCGTTCCTGCCTGATCGACAACCCTTTCGGGTTGTCGGCGGTTGGTTTGCCGTAAAAAGCGCCCCAGCTGCTTGCAGTTGGGGCGTTTTTGTATGTTTTTTTGAGGTATCGATATGAAGTTCGTTGACGAAGCACGAATTACAGTTGAAGCGGGAAAGGGCGGCAACGGCTGTTTGAGCTTTCGTCGCGAAAAATTCATCCCCAAGGGTGGGCCGGACGGTGGCGATGGTGGCGATGGTGGCTCGGTTTACCTTGAAGCCAACGACTCGATCAATACACTGGTGGATTATCGTTATACCCGCCGTCATCGCGCTCAGAATGGTCAGGGCGGCGCCAGCCGTAACTGTACCGGAGCCAAGGGTGAAGATACGGTGCTGCTGGTGCCGGTGGGCACGACAGCGATTGATGAAGATACCGGCGAGACCTTGGGTGATCTGACGGAGATCGGTCAGCGCCTGATGGTTGCTCGCGGTGGTTTCCACGGACTGGGTAATACCCGGTACAAGTCCAGCACCAATCAGGCGCCGCGTCAGACCAAGCCGGGGCAAATGGGGGAGTCGCGTAACCTCAAGCTGGAGTTGAAAGTGTTGGCCGACGTTGGTCTGTTGGGGTTGCCAAATGCAGGCAAATCGACCTTTATTCGCTCTGTCTCGGCGGCCCGTCCCAAGGTGGCAGACTACCCGTTTACAACGCTGGTGCCTAACCTGGGTGTGGTCTCTATTGAGCAACATCGCAGTTTTGTGATTGCCGATATTCCTGGTCTGATTGAAGGGGCATCGGAAGGTGCTGGCCTCGGCGTTCGCTTCCTGAAGCACCTGGTGCGCACTCATTTGCTGCTGCATATTGTTGATATGGTGCCGCCGGATGGTGCTGATCCTGCTGAGTGCGCCCGTGCGATTATCAACGAGTTGGAATACTTTTCTCCGGGCCTGGCCAAGCGTGATCGCTGGTTGATATTAAACAAGCTGGATTTGCTGCCGGAAGGCGAACGCGCAGCTGCTTGTCAGGATGTACTGGACAAGCTTGGCTGGCAGGGGCCGGTTTACCAGATTGCCGCGATTAACAAGGAGGGTACCTTCCCGCTGAGTTGCGACATTATGGAATACATCGAAGCTCGCCGTCTGCGTGCCCAAGAAGATGAAGAGTTTGCCGATCAGATTAACCGCGAACGTGAAGTGGTCGAAGAAGAAGCGCGTGAGCGTATTGAAGAGCTGGAAGAGCGGTATCGGGCCGAGCGGGCAGCGATCAGGGCTGCTTCCAATGGTGACGACGATGACGATGACTACGATGTCGAAGTCGTTTATCTTAACGAATAGTCTTTTTCGTAACAGGCGTTAGGCTTTCCCGTCGCTGGTCGACGGCCCTGCTGGTGTGATGTCAACACTGCAGAGTCGCTACCAGAATTCCAGTCACCGCTTCTGGCCGTGACATTGTATCAAGAGCTTTCGGAATGGCTTTGGACTCACAACAGCAAATTCAGCAGCATCGTACTCGTCTGGCGGGTAAAAAACGCTGGGTGATCAAGATCGGCAGCGCCTTGCTGACCAATGACGGTCAGGGTCTTAATCGTGAAGGGATGCAATCCTGGGTCGATCAAATGGCCGAGTTGCAGCGCCAAGGGCATGACATTGTGTTGGTGTCGTCCGGTTCGGTCGCGGAAGGCATGACACGTCTCGGCTGGAGTACGCGCCCTGAAGAGCTACACCAGTTGCAGGCAGCAGCTGCGGTAGGGCAGATGGGTTTGGTACAAGCCTACGAAACGGCGTTTGGCAAGCATGATCGCCTGACTGCTCAGGTGTTGCTGACCCACGATGACCTCAGTAATCGCACTCGTTACCTTAATGCTCGCAGCACGTTACGCACTCTGATGAATCTTGGTGTCGTGCCGGTGGTGAATGAAAATGACACCGTAGTGACCGATGAAATCTGCTTTGGTGACAACGATACCCTCGGTGCGCTGGTGGCCAATCTGGTCGAGGCGGATGTGCTGGTTATCCTGACCGATCAACAAGGCTTGTTCACTGCGGATCCCCGTTCCAGCCCGGATGCCAAATTGGTGCTGGAAGGACGCGCCTCCGACCCTGCGATTGCTGCCATGGCAGGCGGTGGCGGTGTATTGGGTCGTGGCGGTATGGTGACCAAGGTGCGAGCGGCCTCTCTTGCTGCCCGATCAGGTGCAGAGACTCTGATTGTGGGGGGGCGGATTGATGCGGTGCTGACCCGGTTACGTAATGGCGAGCTGTTGGGTACTTTGTTGTTGGCCGATCGAGAGCCGGTGGCTGCCCGCAAGCAGTGGATTGCCGGGCATCTGCAAACGCGGGGTGATTTGATTCTGGATGAGGGTGCCGTTCATGCCTTGCGCAACGGCCATCGCAGCCTGTTGCCGATTGGTGTGGTTGCTGCCAATGGTCGCTTTGAGCGTGGTGAAGTGGTTGCCTGCAAAAATGAACGGGGCGAGCTGGTTGCCAAGGGTCTGGTCAATTACAGTCGCACGGAAGCAAACAAGATATTACGTACCCCGTCGTCTGGTCTGGAACTGGCATTGGGGTTTGTTGCCGAGCAGGAAATGATTCATCGGGACAATCTGGTGGTAATATAGCAGCAAGTAACAATATTTTTTCAAGTCTCATTCCTGCAGGATGTGTGGTTGAGACCCTGAACATTCTATTAGAAATCTGAGGATCACTATGATTGAGTCGGTAGCCGTTGGGAACCTGGAAGTCAGCAACGACAAGCCTTTCACCTTGTTTGGTGGTATGAATGTGCTCGAAAGCCGCGATCTTGCCATGGCGATTTGTGAGCATTATGTTGAAGTCACGACCAGGTTGGGTATTCCCTACGTCTTCAAGGCGTCATTTGACAAGGCTAACCGCTCCTCAATCAATTCCTACCGTGGTCCTGGCATGGAAGAAGGCTTGAAGATCTTTGAAGAGATCAAATCGACCTTTGGTGTTCCAATCATCACCGATGTTCATGAACCGCATCAGGCGGCACCGGTTGCCGAGGTGGTGGATGTGATCCAGCTGCCTGCCTTTCTGGCGCGCCAGACCGATCTGGTGGTGGCTATGGCAGCGACGGGTGCGGCGATTAACGTGAAGAAACCCCAGTTTCTGGCACCTCACGAAATGCGTCATATCATCAAGAAATTTGCCGAAGCCGGTAACGAACGCATCATGCTGTGCGAGCGCGGTTCCTCTTTTGGTTATAACAACCTGGTGGTGGATATGCTCGGCATGGATGATATGAAAGCCATGGCTCCGGTGGTCTTTGATGCCACTCATGCGCTGCAGCGTCCGGGTGGTCGTACCGATTCTGCGGGCGGTCGCCGTCAGCAGGCATTTGAGCTGGCGCGTTCAGGCATGGCACTGGGCCTTGGCGGGCTGTTTATTGAAGCGCATCCGAATCCTGCTGAAGCCAAATGTGACGGCCCTTGTGCGCTGCCGCTGGATAAACTGGACGTGTATTTGACGCAGATGAAAGCGGTGGATGATTTGGTCAAGTCCTTTGAAAAGGTTGTTATTGGCTAAGTGGCAGTAAAATTTGCCTGTTTGCCGGAAAACGGTGACTTTGGGTTGACATAGAATAGGAGGGTCGGGATAATCCCTGCCCTCTTAGAATCCACTAACCCCATTATTGAGGAGCCGACTGTGGCAAATTCTGCTGGTTCTCGTAAACGCGCCCGTCAGGCTATCAAGCGTCGTGCTCGTACCGTAGCACTTCGTTCTATGGTGCGTACCTATATCAAGAAAGTACACGCTGCTGTAGCGACTGACAATTACGAACAGGCCCAGGCTGCGTTCGTTAAAGCTCAACCTTACATCGACAAGATGGTTAACAAGGGTATTCTGCACAAGAACACTGCAGCACGTACCAAGAGCCGTCTGAATTCGAAGGTTGTTTCGCTGAAAGGCTAATGCCTTTTAACGATAAAAAAGCCCGCTCTTGCGGGCTTTTTTGTGGCTGCTTTTCAGTAGCCTGCCGCCGGTATTCAAAAATTGTTGCTACGTCCGGGTAGCGACGAGTCAGGTTGCAAAAGGGTATAGCCGTGGTGGACAAGCAAAATGCTGCAGTTGAGGAAATAACGGAAAAAACAGCCAGGATTGCAGGCAGCAGCTTGTTGCGCTCGTCGTCGGTGGTGAGTGTGTTTACCTTGCTCAGTCGGGTGTTGGGGCTGGTGCGTGATGTGGTGGTGGCCCAGTATTTTGGTACCCGTATTGATGCCTTTCTGGTGGCGTTTAAAATTCCGAATTTTTTCCGCCGTCTGTTTGCAGAAGGTGCGTTCTCAGTTGCTTTTGTGCCTGTCCTCAGTGAGTACCGCACCCGTCGTCCTCTGGATGAGGTGCAGCTGCTGGTATCGCGGGTATCTGGCACATTGGGGTTGGTGCTACTGGCAGTGACGGTGTTAGCGCTATTATTGGCGGAGCATTTACCCTGGTTGTTCGCACCGGGTTTTGCGATGGATCCGGGTAAATTTGCCCTGACGGGCGATCTGCTGCGGATTACTTTTCCCTACCTGCTTTTTATCGCCATGACCGCATTTGCGGGCGGTGTTTTGAACAGCTACGGGCGTTTTGCCATCCCGGCTTTTACTCCGGTGTTGCTGAATCTGGTTCTGATTGCTGCCACGATATTCGCCGTCGACTGGTTTGAAGAACCGCTGTTTGCCCTGGCCTGGGGCGTGTTTTTTGCCGGTCTGCTGCAGTTACTGTTTCAGTTGCCGTTTCTGGCGCGCTTGCAGTTGCTGGTGCGCCCAACGGTAAAGCGCGATGACGAAGGGGTAAAGCGGATTGTGGGTTTGATGGTACCAGCGTTATTCGGCGTCTCGGTCAGTCAGATCAATTTGCTGTTGGACACGGTATTAGCATCGTTTCTGGAAAATGGCAGTGTCAGTTGGTTGTATTATGCTGATCGATTGAATAATTTGCCGCTGGGGATTTTTGCTATTGCCATTGGTGTGGTGATTTTACCTGCGCTGTCGAGTAAGCACGCGGCAGAACAGGCAGACGGTTTTGCCCGGACGCTGGACTGGGCGTTACGCATGGTGCTGTTATTGGCGTTACCGGCGGCGCTGGCGCTGGCGCTGCTGGCGCAACCTTTGATGGCGACGATTTTTTATCACGGCGAAATGACAGCCTACGATATTGTACAGATGTCCGCCGCCCTGCAGGCGTACGCCTCGGGTTTGCTGGCCTTTATGTTGATCAAGATACTGGCTCCCGGCTATTTCGCCCGGCAGGATACTCGTACACCGGTGCGTATCGGTATTCAGGCAATGGTGGTGAACATGGTTTTTAACCTGATATTGGTGCTGCCGTTGGCTCATGTCGGGTTGGCGCTGGCGACGGCGATTTCGTCGTACTTTAATGCCCTGATGTTGTATCTGGGGTTACGCAAGGCCGGGGTGCTGCAGCATCAGAGCGGTTGGCCAGGCTTCATAGCCAAGCTGGCGCTGGCCAATGCCGCATTGCTGGGTACGATACTCTGGCTGATGGGCGCGGCGGCGGATTGGCTGCTGTGGTCGGCAACCGAGCGTATGCTGCAAATGGCATTAGTGGTCGCCGCCGGTGTGGTGGTGTATGTACTGGTGTTACTCATGGCCGGGCTGCGGCCGCGACATGTGCGTGGTGCCTTGTTTGATTAGCGGGGAGAGAAGGTTAAATCCTGTTGATACACGCTGTTTCCGGGGTTTGGCTGTTCCCGGCGCAGTGCCTTGGCTATAATCCAGCCCCTTGTATTTTTGCTTGGTTACCTTTTATGTTCGGGTAACTGAACCACTGAGGACTGTCATCGCCCATGCGTCTGCTGCGAGGCTTACATAATATTCCAGCGGAATTCTCGGGTTGCGCCGTGACCATCGGTAATTTCGATGGCTTGCACCTGGGGCATCAGGCTATTTTGCGTGGCTTGCACGATGCTGCGAATGCGTTGGGCGTACCAACGCTGGTGATGATTTTCGAGCCGCAACCAAAAGAGTTTTTTGCCGCTGACAAAGCACCGGCGCGTTTAGCGAACCTGCGTGAAAAACTGCTTGATCTCGATGCTGATCACGTCGACTACGTATTGTGCCTGCCGTTTAATCAGGCATTACGTTCGATGTCGGCAGATGATTTTATCAAGCAGGTACTGGTTGATACGCTGGGTATTCGCCATCTGATCGTGGGAGATGATTTCCACTTCGGTTGTGATCGTCGTGGCGATTACCAGGCGCTGGCAAGTGCAGGCTTGCAGTATGGCTTTGACGTGCGGGATTCCTCGACCTTTCTGGTGGCGGGAGAGCGGGTCAGCAGTACCCGTGTTCGTAACGAACTCGAAGCTGACCGTCTGGACGAAGTGTGCAAATTACTGGGGCGTGCCTATCGTATGTCCGGACGAGTGGCTCATGGACGGGAGCTTGGACGTACACTGAATACGCCTACCGCCAATGTGCTGGTCAAGCGTCATCGGTTGCCATTGAGTGGTGTGTATGCCGTGGTCGCCCGTATCCAGGAGTCTGGCGAGGAATACCCAGGTGTTGCCAATATTGGTGTGAAGCCTACCATCAGCTCAATACCCGAACCGTCATTGGAAGTGCACTTGTTTGGTTTTTCCGGTGATTTGTATGGCCAGCACCTGACCGTTGAGTTCTGGCACAAAATTCGTGGCGAACGCAGCTTTGATGGCCTGGAGGCGTTACGCGACGCCATTGATAACGACAAACGCTCGGCCCAGTGCTATTTCGCCACCTTGCCACACTCTTTCCGTGATTCGGGATCGTCCCGGATCACCACGACCGAATTGAATTTCTCAGAAGCGACCCGTTATGAACGATAAAGTGGACAGCCAGTACAAACCGACCCTGAATTTGCCGGATACCGAATTTCCAATGCGTGGCAATCTGGCCAAGCGCGAACCGGATATGCTGGCGCGCTGGGAGAGCATGGGGCTGTACCAGCAGATTCGTGCCGCCCGTGCCGGGCGTAACACGTTTGTACTGCACGATGGCCCTCCATACGCCAATGGCAAAATTCATATCGGCCACGCGGTAAACAAGATTCTGAAAGACATGATCGTCAAGTCACGGACCATGAGTGGCTTTGATGCCCCTTATGTACCCGGCTGGGACTGCCATGGCTTACCGATTGAACTAAAAGTGGAAGAGCAGGTAGGCAAGGTCGGCGACAAGGTCAGCGCCAGTGAATTTCGCCGTCATTGCCGCGAATACGCTGCCAAACAGGTTGACGGTCAGCGCGAAGATTTCAAGCGCCTGATGGTGTTGGGCGACTGGGATAACCCTTACCTCACCATGGATTTTACAACCGAAGCGGACATCATTCGGACGCTGGGCAAAATCATCGACAAGGGCCATCTGCACAAGGGCTTCAAACCGGTGAACTGGTGTCCGGCTTGTGGCTCTGCCCTGGCCGAAGCCGAGGTTGAACACCAAGATAAAAAGTCGGTGGCGATTGATGTGAAGTTTGCCTTCCCGGATACCGCGCAGTTGCTGGTTGCCTTTGGTGCCGAAGCGACACTGGCGAGTAAAACTGCCAGCATCGTGATCTGGACAACCACTCCCTGGACATTGCCAGCGAACGAAGCCGTATCGATACACCCAACGCTGGAATACTCGCTGGTACTGCTGAAAGAGCAGGATGAACTTTTGGTGCTGGCGGCCGACCTGGTGGCTGACTCAATGGCGCGTTATGGCATTGATGCCAGTGATTACGACGTGGTTGCTACCGCCAAGGGCGCGGTATTGGGTTGGACCCCTGAACAGCTGGCCGCTGGCGACAGTGCCCCGTTTGCGGTTCGACATCCCTTTATGCCTGCGGCCGATAGCGCAGAAAAATACGTACCGATTATCACCGGTGACCATGTGACGGCTGACTCCGGCACTGGCTCTGTTCATACCGCTCCGATGCATGGTGCCGACGACTATAACGTCTGTCAGGTTTTTGGTATCACTGCCGCCGAGATGCTGGTTGACAGCCATGGTCATTTTATTGATAACGCGGCCTTGCAAGCATTGGAACTGACCGGGCTCAGCACGGCTGACAAGGGTAACTTCCGCGTCTTGGGGATTCTCAACGAGTGTGGGGCATTGCTGAAAAAAGCCAATATCACGCACAGTTACCCGCATTGCTGGCGTCACAAAACCCCAATCATCTTCCGCGCCACGCCACAGTGGTTTATTGCCATGAACCAGAATGGCTTGCTGCAGCAGGCCATGCACGAAGTGGAAAATGCCGTTGAATGGCGTCCGGGTTGGGGCAAGGCCCGTATTGAAAGCATGATGACGGATCGGCCGGACTGGTGTATCTCGCGGCAGCGTACCTGGGGTGTACCGATCGCGCTGTTTGTCCATAAGGACAGCAGTGAATTGCATCCCCGTACTGCCGAACTGATTGAACAGGTCGCGCAAAAAGTAGAAGCCGTGGGTATTGATGCCTGGTTCGAACTGGATGCTGCGGAACTGTTGGGCGATGAAGCCGCAGACTACGTCAAGGTTACCGACACGCTGGACGTCTGGTTCGACTCCGGAGTAACACATACCTCGGTATGCCAGCGGCGCGAAGAGCTGACTTTCCCGGCGGATATGTATCTGGAAGGTTCTGATCAGCACCGTGGCTGGTTCCAGAGCTCCTTGCTGACCAGTGTGGCAGCTTATGGACAAGCTCCGTACAAAACCGTACTGACCCATGGTTTTACCGTGGATGCCAACGGTCGCAAAATGTCGAAATCCTTGGGTAACACCGTTGAGCCACAAAAAGTGCTGAACAGTCTGGGGGGCGACATCTTGCGCTGGTGGGTTGCCGACACCGACTACAGCGGCGAAATGACCGTCTCCGACGAGATTCTCAAACGTAACGCCGATGCCTATCGTCGAGTGCGCAATACCTGTCGTTTCTTGTTGGCCAATATTCATGGTTTTGATCCACAGACCGATCTGGTCGCGGGCGAACAGCTGCTGCCATTGGATGCCTGGATGGTGGATTACACCCGTACGCTGCAAGAGAAGGTGATTGCCTTTTATATGGATTATGACTTCAAGGGCCTGACCAAAACACTGATGAACTTCTGCGTCAGTGAACTGGGTGGCTTCTATCTGGATGTCATCAAGGATCGTCAATACACCTGCAAGGCCGACGGCCTGCCGCGCCGCAGTGCCCAAACCGCGCTGTTCCATGTACTGGAAGCCATGGCTCGCTGGATTGCGCCAATATTGTCGTTTACCGCTGAAGAAATCTGGGACAACCTGCCAGGCGAGCGTGACGCGTCGGTGCTGCTGGCAGAATGGTATACCGGCTTTCCTGCACTCAACGACAACGGCTTTGATAACCACTACTGGCAAACCATTCTCAGGGTCAAGGAAGCGGTGAATGGTCAGCTGGAAAAAGCCCGTGGTGACAAAATCATCGGTGCCAGCCTGGGTGCAGACCTGGTGTTGTATGCCAGTGACGAACTCAAGCCAGCACTGGAAAAACTGGGCAACGAATTACGCTTTGTGCTGATGACTTCAGCAGCCAGGGTTGAGCCGTTCACCAATGATATGGGCGACGCTACCGAGCTGAGCGGCTTGCGTATCAACGTTACGGCATCAACCGCCGAAAAATGTGAGCGTTGTTGGCACCACAGCGACACAGTCGGTCGTTACATCGAGCACCCGACCTTGTGTGGTCGTTGTATCGACAACGTTGAAGGAGAGGGCGAAGTTCGCCTGTACGCCTGATGCCATCTATTAAAACAAGTGCACTGGTCTGGGTCTGGCTCACCGTGTTGGTGTTTGTGGTCGATATTGCCACCAAGCAGGTTGCTGAAGCCTGGCTGATTTATGGTGATCCGATCTACTTGCTACCGGTGCTGGATTTTACCCTGCTGTACAACAAAGGGGCTGCATTCAGTTTGCTGGCCGACCAACCGGGCTGGCAACGCTGGTTCTTTACGTTTATCTCGGCCGCCGTCAGTGTCATGCTGGTGGTCTGGATGAGCCGATTACCTCGGCATCAACGCTGGCTTGGCATTGCGCTGGCGCTGATTCTGGGTGGGGCACTGGGTAACCTGTTTGACCGTGTCCTGTTCGGACATGTGATTGATTTTATCTCGGTGCACTGGCAAAACGCTTATTTCCCAGCGTTTAATATTGCTGACTCGGCCATTACGATCGGTGCCATCATGATGGCTATCGACGTAATTCGCGACAGTTTGAGGGCTAGTAAATCAGCCACTGCATCAGCAAGTAATGGCGATTAAATCAGCGCTGCAGCGTTGTAAAAGCAGCACAAAAGCATAACAAAAGGTGACCCCATGGCTACAGACATCATTTCCAGTGGTAGTACCGTATCTCTTCACTTTGCCCTGAAACTGGCGGATGGCCAGGTGATTGATTCCACCTTTGAGGCCACTCCGGCACAGTTGGTGATCGGTGACGGTAATCTGCCGGAAGGTTTTGAAAGCCTGCTGCCAGGATTGGTGACAGGGGATCACAAGACTTTCAGTGTCGACCCGGAGCACGCTTTTGGTCAGCATAACCCGAACAATGTCCAACGCATGAAACGTTCAGATTTTGCTGCTGATCTGCCGATCTCTCCAGGCCTGGTGGTGTCATTTGCCGATGCCTCCAACACCGAACTGCCGGGAGTGATTGCCAGTGTGGAGGGTGACTGGGTGGAGGTGGATTTTAACCATCCACTGGCAGGCAAGATTCTGACCTTTGAAGTACAGATCCTTGACGTCAAGGCTGTCGAGAACGCCCATGCAGATTAAGCTCGCCAACCCGCGCGGGTTTTGTGCCGGTGTTGATCGTGCCATTGATATCGTCAACCGGGCGCTGGAATTGTTTGATCCGCCGATTTATGTGCGCCATGAAGTGGTGCACAACAAGTTCGTGGTGAACGACTTGCGTCAGCGCGGGGCCATTTTTGTTGATGAGCTGGATGAAGTACCGGATGGCAGCATTGTTATCTTCTCGGCTCATGGTGTTGCTCAGACGGTGCGCAAAAATGCCACGGATCGGGGCTTGAAAGTCTTTGATGCCACCTGCCCGCTGGTGACCAAGGTGCACCTCGAAGTGGCCCGTTACAGCGCCGATGGCAGTGAATGTGTGTTGATTGGCCACAAAGGGCACCCGGAAGTGGAAGGCACCATGGGCCAGTATGATCACCGTCGGGGAGGGGGCATCTATCTGGTTGAAAATGAGCAGGATGTAACCAATCTGGTGGTCAGGGATGCCTCACGCTTGTCGTATGTGACCCAGACGACGTTATCGATGGACGATACCGCTAAGGTGATTGACGCTCTGAGAGAGCAATTTCCCCAGATTCAGGGGCCGCGCAAGAACGACATTTGTTATGCCACCCAAAACCGTCAGGACGCTGTCAAGCAATTGGCTGCAGAATGCGAAGTTTTACTGGTGGTTGGTTCCCCCAACAGTTCCAACTCCAATCGCTTGCGAGAGCTGGGCGAGCGTATGGGTGCCAAAGCGTATCTGGTGGATAACGCCAGTGAAATTCGTGGCGAATGGCTGCAAGGTATCCATAGCGTTGGCGTAACCGCCGGGGCATCAGCACCGGAAGTACTGGTAAAAGAAGTGGTGCAGTGCCTGGTGGATCAGGGTGGCCAAGCACCACAAGAAGTGCAGGGCACCGAAGAAAATGTGGTGTTTTCGCTGCCGCAAGAACTCAGATTGAAGGAGGTCTGAGTGGTGGTTGTGAGGTTTTTGCTTATATTTCGGTAGTGAAACCTGAATTCCCCATCAATGCTGCTAATCCCCATCACCTGGTTAGAGCCATAACGGGGCGATTGACTGCTCCTGACTCTACCACTCATACACATCGGCTCCTACGGTACGAGTCTGGCTTCCGGTTGAATCCATCAACAGAGTCCCGTCGGCTGCTTGTGTGCCTTGAGGCGTGGCGGTTATCTGCACACATTGAGTCAGAGGGGCACCATTGCAGCTGGCGGCGGCGACCTGGTATATCGTGCTGCCGTTGCCGCTATCCTTGATCAGGTAAAAACCGCCATTCAAGGTCAGACCCAGCTGGCTCAAGTCGGCGCTGTAAGTCAGTTCATCAGAGTAGTAGCGCTCCTGTGCTGCCATGATACGAGAGAGCTCCTTGATCGTATCGGTTCTAAGCGCACGACGTACATAATTGTGATAGCCCGGAATAGCGATAGCTGCCAGAATACCGATGATGGCAATCACCACCATCAGTTCAATCAGGGTAACACCGCGTGTTCTGGACGTTCTCGAAGACAATCTCATAAGTACTCAGGTTTCCTGTTGTCAAAACGTTAGCGGTTAGGGAAAAACACGGTCGTTGCCAGAATCTGTCGCGGGATGTTGTCTTCCAGTGTAATCGGATTGGCATCCAGCACAACATAGCTGCGTTTTCCTTGTACCCTGGCAGCATCACTGAAGGCTCTGGCCAGGATGGCAATACGGATCGTTGTTACGTCAGTGATGGTTGCCTGGTCGGCCGGTACATAACGGGTGGCATTGGTGCCACCTGCGCCAGGGTCTGCGTACAACACCTGAAAGGATTCGATACCGGAGGCGATGGTTTGAACACCGCCACTGAGGATGGTATCCGCACCGCTGTTCTCGAGATAACTGGCACAACGCAGTACGTCATCGTATTCGTCATCCGTGCCTCCGCTGGTATTCAATGCAACCCAGTAGACATCGATAATAACAGACTCATCATCGACACCCGGCAAGCCTGCCAGGTCAACGCCGCTGCAGGTAAACTGATCCCAGGTGTTATCTGTTGTATCTCTAAATTTGCGACGGATTGCCAGTCGGTCTCCGGCCTGATCTGTCGCTTCCCAGGTGCAAGCTGCATCGTTGGCTGGCGGCACAACGCCAGCACCCGTGCAAAGGTCAGCCACTGGTTGAATCGCAGCGCCAAACAGCTCTGGGTTAAAACCTGCATGGCGAACCTGTTTGGCCAACCAGGTCAGGGTAAAGCGGGCGTTTTCTTGTGCTTGTGCCATGCCGTCAATACGGTTCGATGCGCGATTTGAACCTATCATTAATTGCATCACGACCAGGCCAATGATGATCGAGATAACTCCAGCGATCATCAGCTCGATCAGTGTCATGCCCTGTTGTTTGAAACGAAAGGTTTTCACAGGTCTATTTCCGTTGAAAGGGCGTCAGTACGGCTGGTGATATTGCCTTCATTCAGGTAATTGGTGCTGCCGTCAGCTTCTCTGCCTGAGGTTCTGACATCCCAGGTCATGGTGATAGAAACCTGGGTGGATAATGCACCAACCCCCAATCCTGTCAGTACGTTGACATACAGCTTGGGAGGTGCCATAAAATCGGCATTGCCTGCTCGGGTAAAGTCCGAGTCTGGCACGGTAACGTTAGAAGGGCAGGCAACGTTCCATAAATCGAAAGCGGCCTGTTGATCGCCGCTGCATATGGCATTGTTAACGTGTGCTGTACCGTTGTGATAGGCCGCACACATGGTTGGCTGAGCGGAGCAATTGACCGCAGCGCCCCCCGTGTCGTAGCTGGCAACGGCATCCTGATTGGCCATAATACGATTGGTCAAGTCATCGATCATCCAGGATGCCAGTGAGCGACTGGTGGAATCCTGGGCGGAGCGGTCAGATTCCAGTAACAAGGCGACCAGGCCGACCAAACCGACGGTGGTAATGGCGACCGTCACCATGATTTCAATCAGGCTGAAGCCTTTTGAAGACAATGCGCCACTGCGTAATCTAGACACAGCTACTCTCCGATCGAATGATTTGGCCAATAGACAAGATCTCAATGCGGTAGACCCTGTCTCCTGTACATCCGGTAATGGTAATGGTCAGCGCGCCAACGGCGGTTGCGCGTCCAGCACCGTTGAAAGCTAATCTATTCCCCGACGACATCGACGACGCGGATACCGTCCCCGCAGTGGGATCCAGTGTCGCCTGACGAACGAGAATGTTGGACGAGGCCTCCCGAACTTCCCAGCCATTACTCCAGCTGCCGGATTTGGGTTGGATGTTAACATCCAACTTGTAGGCCAGTGCATGGTTGCGAGCAAACTGGATATCCGTATTCAGCTGCCGCACTATCCGGTCTGCGGTCTGGTTATTAAAGTAGCGGGTCATAGAGGGGGTGCCCACCGCCGCGAGAATAGCAAACACAGCGATGGTGACCATTAACTCGATCAGGGTGAAACCGGGTGGCGAGGCTCTCCTTGGTTCGGGAACCCGCTTGACCAGTATCATTGCTCCAGTTCCCTCCAGTAGGCCTGCTCTACGGGGTCATCCCCACCGGTTACTTCAACCGTTGTTGTGCCATTAACGATCGAGGGTGATGAAATTATCGAACCGCCACCGTCACTATCATTGCCACTGCCACTATCATCGTCACTGCCACTACCATCGGTTGTGTCGCAATTACTGCTGCAGCTCGTTAAGTCCGTGTCATCAGTACCATCAGTGCCATCAAGTAAATCAGCAGGACAAACCCCGCTATCAACAAGGTGCGTCAGGTAATCAAAATCCGTAATCGATTGGCAGTATTCGGTCTGATCATCGGTTGAATTATCGCCATTGCTATTGCCATCGCCATCCACCTCTTTTTCCTGGTACACCACCACTGGAGTGTCCTGGATACCAGGGAAGTTGGATTCAATCTCTTCCTTGTACAGCGAAGCAGCCCCTGCGCTGTAATGCAATGACAGAATATACAGGGTGCTCTTTCCGGTATCCGGCTCGCAACCTGAGCGGTAGGACGAATCCGATGGCTGATAACTGTTGATATAGCTGTAGTAGTTTAAAGTGATGGCATTCGACAGCACTTTTTCACCACTGCCGGATAAATCGAGGTATACACCATTTTTTAATTTGTCGGTGTCGGCAGTGGCAAGTTTGTTGTACTCCACCAGATCATCCAGCGTAACACTGGTATAGGTCTCGGGCGCGGTATCAACATTAAAGTCGTTGATAATATAAATCCGATCCTGGGTGGCGGTGTTTAATGGATGAGCACGATAACCGGAGCCAATCACCAGTTGGTAACGACCGGCGGAGTAGCTAGCCCCGGTGGTTTTGTCCAAAAAGGTATCGCGGGAGGAATAGGTCAGATCCGGGGTAGAAAAAAACCGCACGTTGTTGGCTTCGGTCTCGTCCTTGCCCAAGTCTGCTATCAACCCACCTGTGGCAAAGGTGGCGGGACTATTGGATAAATCATCTTCCTGAGCCAGGTCGAGGCGCCAGATACGACCTCCCAGATCGGCGGCATACAAGGTGTCCACATCGCCATCACCGTCGTTATCGGCAGGTACAAGGTCGCCGACAATACCGCTGGTCATCTCGCTGAGCTTCAGATTGCCACTGGAGCTGGATGCTTTCCAGAGCAGCTTGCCGGTTGCCGGTTCCACCATATAAATCGCATTCCCCATGCTGTGAGTCGTGCGTTTGGCATTGTCGTCTTCGGTTGCATCATAGCCACCGGCAAACATCAGGACATCGGTTTGTTTGCCTTTCCACAGTACGGTAACCGGCAGCATTTTGGACCAGGTTTGTCCCAGTTCTGCAAAATCGCCACTACCACCCTTGATGGTCCAGGCCAGCTTTGGAGCATCCAGATCGCTGACGTCGAGAGCATAGTAATTCCGTCCGCCGCGGCGCATCCCGGTATACAGGTAGGCTTTTTCACCCGAGTCGATAATATTATTGCCATTAGTATCAATGTGATATTTGGAAATATAGCCATCCAGTCCGTAGCTGCGCTCTGCACTCTTGCTGAAGTAGGCATAGGCGCTGTCAAACAGATCAGAAGGGATAAAGGCAAAATATTCCTTGGGGTTATCTTCATCGGTATTAAATGCATGCAGGTAACCGGAGTTGGTACCGACAAACAGGGCGGTTTTGGTCGTGCTGCCGGAGCTATACGAGAGCAGTACCGGGCGACTGTGCAGGGCATCTTCCATTTCTCGTCGAGGAGCGCTGGTACTGGCAGAGCTGGGGTCGTAGCCAGCCAGCCAGCGTATAAAATCAGCCTTGTCATCAGCTGGTACCGTGGTAGGCAGGTTGCTGAGCAGTGTCGTATTGCTACTGGTAATCCGATTCGCCGCGCTGCTGATGGTGCTACCGGAGATATCGGTCATGATTTTGCGGTTGGCCGGGTCAGACAATCGACGGGCTATGCCACCCTTGTTGACGGTTTCGCCATCGGGTGCATCTTCGTCGAGCGTCCAGTAGCTACGGGCATTATCGGCAAAATAGCCGGTTGTCGAATCGACAGCCAGGTCGCCATCGGCATCCATAATATCGCCACTGGTATCCAGTCGGTAACGTTTGATATTACCTTTCCAGTTGGCTGCTGTTGATGGACTGAAGACGGAATAATACAGTTGATCGAGGTGCTCAAGGTTGTTGTAGGCATTAACGGCAACCGCAGGTGCGGCAAATGTGCCGGAGGTTTTGGAAATATTCTCAAAAATCTTGGTCAGTGCCAGGCGTAACGACGCAGAATCGGAGCCGTTACCGGACACGCCGCCGCCATACGATGCCATATCATCGAGACGTTCCTGGGTGCTGCCACCAACAAAACCACCAATTGTGTGTACATAAATTGCCTGCCTGCCTTCGAAGGCATCACTATTGTCGGCGTTATAAAGGTAGTAGGAGATTTCTTCGGCGCAGCCACCATTACCGCTGCAATTAGCGCTGAAGTCACTGTCATTGGGGAAATCGGCGCTGGGCAGTTCTTTTAACAATGATTGCACTTTTGAATTGATATCCGTATCACTGTTGGGTTCTCCATCAGTGAAAATAACCACATGGTTTGTTTGGCATTCTTCGGTGATAGGGGAAACATAGTTGCCATGACCATCGTGGGTATCATCAAGATTCAAATATTCGGTACACACCAGTACCGTTTCAGTCTCTGGGTCTGGGTCGTCACCAGGGTCATCGCCTGAGTCGTCAACAATGGATGAGGCGGTATAGGAAATGTAGGTGGCTTTATCAATACCATAGGTGTACTGAAGTACGTTGGTACGAAACCATTCAGGTATGTCATCCCAGGCGGTATAAAGACCAGTGCTGGTATTAACGACATAGGACCACATCCAGGCATCCATAACCATAAACCAGGCCGGTTCACTGGCTTCGTATTCGGATTTGGTTACGCCATAACTATCAAGCTTTTGTTTGCCGGAGTAGTTTTTACGGGCTTTGTTCCAGGATAGCCACTCCAGACTGTTTTTCTTGCTTTTGATGTAATAGTTTTTGACGGCCCAGGCGTCGCCATTCGCCATCATACGGAACCACCAGAGATTGGTATCAACGCCGCCGTAGGCTTTGGCGGAAGCATTGGATTGCGCCAGCCCTCTGGTTGATGCTGACTGAGAACTGAAGCTGGAAACGGGTACTTCCTGCTCTTCCCACACCATGCACAAGTCTGAGTTGGCTGTGGTGGTTTTACCGTACTTCATGGTATCGCCGCGCAGATAGGCAGCAGCCTCGTAAATACTTTCGGTAATGGGTGTGCCGCCGCCGGGCGCGTAGGAGTAGAGGATGTCCTTGACCATGTTACGGACGCCTTCCGCATCAATCGATAACATGGGGCTGCTCATCCAGGCACCCTGGGAGTTGGAACTGTTAAAACGGAACAGCGATATATTGATATTGGATGTACTGTTGATGACTTCGACAGCGGCTTCTCTTACCACGTCAAGGCGTGAGCCGACGTATTTGCCATCTTCGTAGACGTTGCCATTCATGCTGCCGGAGGTATCCATAATAAATACCACGTTGGGAGAGGCGGCAGTGGTACGCTGAACGTAAATTTCAGTATCGTCGGCCAAGGCGGGAAGATGACTAAACAATCCCAAGGCAATCAGGGTGAACCAGTAGAGTTTCATAATGGCGCTGCTCCTTAATATTCGCTCGACGCATGGCCGCCAAAGTTAATGTAGTCCACCTGGTTCTGCTGCCTGTCGATGCCCAGAAAAATAACGGGTATGTTTTTGCGCAGGTAGAGCTCTGACGCTCGCTGGAGATCAATCGCTTGTTCATATTCGAACAGCGCGGTTTCACTTTTCATGGTGAATGTTTCGGTCTGGCATTCATCACAGGGTTTTACCGTTATTGCGCTACCAGAGAAGGTAATCAGCTCTGCAGGCAGAATGTGGAATTCTGCATGTCGCATCAGGTTTGCAGATTCTGCTCTGCCAAGCGGACTGATCAGTAAGCCAAGCAGGGAAAACAATATAAGGTGTCTGGTGTTCATGATATTGACCTCGAATAGCTTTACTGAGCGGAAGCGCCTTTTCTCTTAATGCCGATTTGCTGCGTCGACGTAATATTGCCGTGTTCGCTGGCGGTTGTTGCAGTCAATACAAAAGGATAAACAGAGCTGGCAGCACTGGAAGAACCTTCGTTATCTTTGGGATTAACGGGAGTCGTGTTGCTCTGTTGTACCTGTTCTGCAGGATAGGTGATAACCACTTGAGTATCCCCAACACTGTTGAGCAAGGCACTATCCGGTTGCTGCCAGCCAAAGTCCGTGTAGGCATCAATCGTTGCAGAGTTATATATAATATCCGCATCATCAATACCGGCCGCTTTTTGTGCTGCAATACTGGCATTTTGTCGTGTAATAAGATCGGTTAACAAGGCACCACTGGAGTTGCCCAGGTTTTTGACTGCACGGGTCAAATGGCTATAAGAAGCTGCGAAGGTTTGTTTTTCAACGTTCATATTGGTCACCATGCGGACTTGCGTGGTCGACTGCTGCATGGCCACGGTTGCGCCGACCGTAATAGCGGTGAGAACTCCCAGGCTGATCAGTAGTGTTGAGCCGCGCTGACGCGATGTGTGCGTGATCAAGTTGGCATACATGAAAAACCTCGGCGAACGATAGCTGATGATCTAAAAGGGGCATCTATTTAGTCCTGCAACCTCGCGCAGCGCTCTGTGCAAGATCAAATAGATATCACCTAAAGTACTCGTATAGGCTGTCTGACCACCAGTGGTGCTGGACTAGCGGAGTCAGGGAAACGATAAGTGGTTGCTGGTTGTGTCGGTACGGCCCGGTCAAACTCAGGAATGTCTGTCAGGGACACTCCACATCCTGACCGTTGGCGAGTTCCACCCGACCGTTATTGTCGGAATCTGTGCCCGGACGCAGGCGGCCAATTCTGGAAAGAATAAAAGCGGCACTTTTGTGTTGGCCCATCGAGGTGGTGCGACAGTAGCTGAATGAGCCGTTGTAGCCCCCTGCGAAGCCATTGGCACCAAAGGAAATGGCGCTGCGGTTGTAGCTGCGCAGCACGGTGTTATCTGCGTCCGTGATGCGCTGCACAACGGTATCGTCATCGTCCAGGGTTCTGTTGCGATTGCGGTCGGCAAACAGGGTCAGTTCGTTATTCCAGTTGCGGCTGCAGTGTTTGCTACTGTCGAGCGGGCACAAGGTGTGCGGGGTTTGTGTCAGGATGGCACGGCTTCTGGCAGTGGCTATTGCCATGTGAACAAGGGATACGTCCCGGTCTGCGAGTTGCTTCTGGATAATACTGGTAGTTGCGGGGGCAATGGTAAAGGCAGCGATAGCTAGAATGGCGATAACCACCATCAATTCGGTCAGGGTCGTTCCGTGTGCAAACCGTGTCATAGCCTGTCCTCCCTGACTGGCGATTCTGATGTTGTTGGCGGGCTATCATTACTGCTGGGGCGGTGTCTGTCACTCGGGCATATGGCTTAGTTTGTCAGGGTTTGCTTTCAGACAAAATTCTGAGTTCACTTCCGGGTACAGGCTCCTGGCAGGCGTTAATCGATATCCAGCTTTTTGCAACGATAACGCAGTGCCCGGAAGCTGATCCCAAGCTTTTCGGCGGCGGCGGTCTTGTTCCAGCGGGTAGCCTCCAATGCCTGGGTGATGGCACTGCGTTCAATGTTTTCCAGATAGTCTTCCAGATTGCTGGTTTCGATGGCGGCGGCCGGGTCGATGGCGGGCATCAGTAATCGGGTGGCGGGGTCTTTATCATGCACGGGCAGATTCAGATCGAGCTGGTTAATCTCATCGCCTTCCGCCATGGTGACGGCTCGTTGGAGGATGTTTTCCAGTTCCCGGACGTTGCCGGGGTAGTTGTAGTCCATCAGGGCTGCCATGGCATCACGACCGACGCTGGCTTCCGGCATGCCCCATTCGCGGCTGTATTTACGGATAAAGTGATTAATCAAGGTGGGAATATCTTCCTGCCGTTCACGTAGCCGGGGTACGGCAATCTGGATCACATCAAGGCGAAAAAACAAATCCTGGCGGAAGCGTTCTTCTTCTACCATTTTAGCCAGATCCTTGTGGCTGGCGCTGAGAATGCGGACGTCGATCGGAGATTCATGCTCGCTGCCGACGGCTCGGGTGGCTTTTTCTTGAATCACTCGTAGCAGTTTGGCCTGCATGTCGAGGGGTAATTCAGCGACTTCATCAAGGAACAGGGTGCCGCCTTCTGCCGCTTTGAAAAAACCATCCTTGTCAGCACTGGCACCGGTAAAGGAGCCACGTTTGTGGCCAAAAAATTCGCTTTCCATCAGGTCTTTTGGAATGGCGCCACAGTTAACCGGAATAAAAGGGTCATCGGCACGAGAGCTCTGATGGTGGATCAGTCGTGCGACCAGTTCTTTGCCGGTGCCGGATTCGCCGTGGATAAATACCGGTGCCTGGGTTCGGGCGACTTTCTGGATCTTGTCCTTGAGCGCCATCATGGCGCCAGAACGCCCTAGCAGGGCATCGCTGGAAGGCAGGGATTCCAGATGTACCGGTACACGGGTCAATTGTAATGCCGCTGCAACCAGCTCACGCAAACGGGCAATATCCAGCGGTTTGGCAACCACGTCAAAAGCACCGGCTTTTAACGCCTCAACCGCCATATCCATGCTGCCATAGGCGGTGATCATGGCGACTGGCATATCAGCGTAGCGAGCATGGCACAGCTGGATAATCTCCAGGCCGTTGCCATCCGGCAGTTTCATATCGGTGACGCAAAAGTGGTAAGGCCGTTCGGCGAGCAAGGCTAATGCCTCACTGACGTTGGCGGCCTGGTAACACTCCATGTCCATGCGACTCAGGGTCAGAGCGATCAGCTGGCGTATATCCGGCTCGTCGTCGATGATCAGGGCGGAGTATTTTTTCATAGGATAATGTCCGTTCTTAATGTCAAGCGGAAACAGGAACCCGACCGGGTGCGATGATACTGGATGTTGGCCTGGTTGGCTTCGCACAACTCGCGACAGAGGTAGAGTCCCAGACCGGTGCCATTGTGTTCTGTGGTAAAAAAGGGTTCGAACAGCTGTTCGATTTGTTCATCAGCAATCCCCGTGCCGTTATCCAGCACATCAAGTAGAAGCCGGTTATGTTCCTGGGCTTGTGCCGAGAGAACCAGGCGGGCGTTGTCAGGTTGTTGCCTGATCGCATAACGCAGGCCATTGGCGCACAAATTGTGCAATATTTGCTGCAAGTGATCCGGGTCAAACGCCACTTGCTGGTGTTCATGACAGCGAATCACCAGCTGAAACGATTGGCCTTTTTGCATGGCCATAAACTGTTCACGAAAGTGCTCGAGCCAGGGCTTTAGCCGTAATACTTCTATGGCTGGTTGGCGCTTGCGGCTGAGTTGCAGGATGTCTTCCACCGTACGGTTGATACGCATGCAGTGCTGCTCGATGACCTGGCTGAGATACAGTTCTTCTTCCTTGAGATACGGGGTTTCTGCCAACAACTGGCTGGCCTGGCGCAAGGCACTGAGTGGATTACGTATTTCGTGGGCGATACTGGCGGTCAGACGTCCGAGTGAGGCCAGCTTGAGTTGTTGCGCTGTCGCGGCAATGCGAGACTGGTCTTCCATAAACACCAGATAGTCGCCTGGCATGGAATCCGGCAGTGGCATCCTGCTGACCAGCAGGGATTCACCGTATATCTTGAGTGCGTGCTTGCGGCCTGGCTCCGTCAGGGCAATGAGCAGGGGTTGGGGCAGGGTTGCTTCATCACTGATACCAAGCCAGCGTTGCGCCTGCTGGTTAAAAAACAGAATACGGTTATCGCGGTCGCAGGCAATAATGCCATTGGGCAAGTCCGCCAGTGCCTGCCAGCTGATCTTGCTGAGACGGCGTAATCGTAATGACTGGTCTCTGGCCAGTTCCAGTGCGCTGTTCAGGCGACGGGACAGCGCCTGGGTCAGGGCCGCGAGTAAAAAACATAAAAAACCGTAAACACCGGAATTAACCAGTTCGCCTGCCTGATAGTGTTCTGGCCAGAAATGCTGGATTACCAAAATGGCCAGGGTGGTCCAGGCGGCGACTGCAAACCCGAGCACTCCGGGTGCCAGCAGGTTGGCGATCACTACACAGATAAGAATCAGACTGGAAAAACCAGTATCAAGCCCGCCGGAGGCAAACATCAGTACCGAGAGGATCGCCGTTTCGAGAAAGAAATAACTGGTTGCTAGTTGAACATGGGGGCCGAGGCTGGCAATGGCAACAAAGCTGGCCGCGACCATGACATAAAGTACCGTCGCAAGCAGACTGGCATGAGGCGCGTCGTGGCCAATCAGAGCGGTACCACCGGTGGCGTGTACCGCCATGATCAGCAAGGCAAGGAGCAGAGAGTAATAGCTGTAAATTTTTAGCAGGCGCTTGCCGTTGACAACCAGATCGCTCACGTTAGACGACATGTTAAATATCCTTTCGGCTACTGGCGTTCACCTGGCCAGGCGCTAATGTGTTTGCCTAACCGGCGGAATTTCCAGACAATACTGCGGAAAAATAGCAGAAGGTAACGCGACAGCATGACAGAGTCACTTCTCATCGCCATGGCGCAATGCAATTTTCTGGTTGGCGATATTGCCGGCAACTGTGATTTGATGCTCAGCGAAGTGGACGCAGCACGTAACCGTGGCGTCGATCTTATCCTGTTTTCCGAGCTGGCGCTGACCGGTTACCCACCAGAAGACCTGTTGTTGCGACCAAGTTTGCAACTTCGTGTTGAAACCGCCATAAAACGGCTGGCGGCTGCCAGTCACGACATTGCTATTGTGGCCGGCTTTCCCTGGCGTGAGGACGAGCGTCTCTATAACTGTGCTGGTGTCTGGTATCAGGGCGAATCACTGGGGCGTTACGCCAAACAATGTTTGCCAAACTATCAGGTGTTCGATGAAAAGCGTTATTTCAGCGTTGGCGACCAGCCCCTCGTTGTTAATATCGCTGGCGTGCATCTGGGTTTAACCATTTGTGAAGATATCTGGTACACAGGGCCGGCAGAACAGTCCGTGGCCGCTGGTGCCGAGCTGATTCTTAACCTGAACGCCTCGCCCTTTCATCTTGGCAAGCAAACCGAGCGCCTGACCGTCTTGCGTGAGCATATTGGTCGCCTGGGAGTGCCGATTGTGTACGTCAATCAGGTGGGTGGGCAGGATGAATTGGTCTTCGATGGTGCCTCGTTTGCTCTGGATGCCACTGGCCTCTGCGTTGCCCAACTACCGGAATACCAGGCAGCAACGGCTGACGTCCGGTTTTCAGCCAGTGTTTTGCAGGCTGCGAATGCGGCACCGGTGGTGGAAGCCCACGAACATGAACTGGCCAGTCTCTACAACGCGCTGGTGTTGGGAGTGCGTGACTACGTCAATAAAAACCATTTCAAGGGCGTTATTCTGGGGCTGTCAGGCGGTATCGATTCAGCGCTGACACTGGCCATTGCCGTGGATGCTCTGGGGGCTGATCGGGTTCAGGCTGTGATGATGCCATTTGCCTATACCTCGGATATGAGCAAAGAAGACGCCGCGCAGCAGGCGCAGGTTATGGGAGTACGTTATCAGTCGATTTCGATTGCTCCGATGTACGAGCAATTTATGGGTGCTCTGGCGCAGGAGTTTGCCGGTTTACCCGTTGATGCCACGGAAGAAAACCTGCAGTCCCGCTGTCGAGGTGTGTTGTTGATGGCGATCTCGAACAAGACGGGCTATATGGTACTGACCACCGGCAACAAAAGCGAAATGGCGGTGGGTTATGCAACCCTGTATGGCGATATGGCGGGTGGTTACGGGGCGCTGAAGGATGTCTACAAAACACGGGTATTCGCACTGGCACAATATCGTAATTCGATCGGTGAGGGTGAGGTAATACCGCAGCGAGTGATTGATCGTCCGCCATCGGCGGAACTGGCGCCCGATCAGGTGGACGAAGACAGCTTGCCGCCTTACCCGGTGTTGGACACCATACTGGAAAATTATATTGAGCAGGACATGAGTGCCGAGGCGATTATTGCCAGTGGCTTCGACCGCGATGATGTGATGCGGGTGCTGCGTCTGGTTGACGTAAACGAATACAAACGCCGTCAGGCACCGGTTGGCGTCCGAGTAACTCGGCGTGGTTTTGGTCGTGATCGGCGCTATCCGATCACCAGTGGTTGGCGGGCTGGTATCTGAAATCTGTCAGATGAAGTGAATAACCCGGCCCCGGATGTTGGTTGGACGTGTATTCCGGGGCCGGTTGTGTTCAGTTGCTTGTATTTCGGCCATCGTTACAAAAGTGGCCTGAAAATGTGGTCTGGTATCGAGTTATTTACTCAAGCCAAAGGAGAGGATTTCCAGCCAGCTGCGCCGATCTGTTTGTGCCAGACCGCTGTTCTTGAACTCACCATTCCGTAGTTGTGGGTGCTGTGGGAAGTTATATTTCAGCAGTGCCAAAGCGTCATTAGCTTCTGCTGTCATCGATAGCTCCTGATAGGCTTCCGTCATCATCACCAGGCCATCGGCAACCGCAGCGGTACCTGGATACTCAGATACCACCTTGTTGGCCCGGTTGGCAGCTGCCATAAAGGCGTGACGTTTCATATAGTAGCGCGCCACGCCAATCTCGTAACTGGCCAGGCGTTCACGCAGATAGAGCATACGTGCGCGGGAGTCGGCGGTATAAGGGCTGTCCGGGAAGCGGGTCAATAATTCTGAAAAATACTGGAAGGCATCGCGCAGCGGTGTTGGGTCACGCTTGGCAACATCATCGGAAAAACGCCGTTCCACCATGGAAAATCCCATTTCGTAGGTGGTCAGCGCGCGAATGTAGTAGGCGTAGTCGATTTGTTCATGCAGCGGATGCAGGCGGATAAAGCGTTCGCTGGCTTCCAGGGCGGTTTCCAGATCGCTGGTTTTGAAATAGGCGTAAATCAGCTCCAGTTGAGCCTGTTCGGCGTATTCCCCAAAAGGGTACTGGGACTCCAGCGCCTTGAGCTTTTCAATGGCAATAACGTTGCTGTTTTTATCCAGCGCGGTTCTGGCTTCTTTATATAATTGTTGCTCGGTTTGTTCTTTGGGTTTGTCCGGATTTCCGGAGCAGGCGACCATCAAGACAGACAATAAAATCAACAGCCAGCGGCACGTCATGGAGCGGATTCCTAATTGTGGATATACTTCGCTAAAGCGCGGTATTAAAACACAGTCACAGCACAGTCCCAACCGATTGGCGGTTCTGACGTCTGGTATCGCATCGACCCTCCCCGATTTGGCAGACTATGACCAATCAGATCTCTAGCAGTATTCAGGTTCCCTTTGATCAGGGCAACAAACGACTCGACCAGGTAGCAGCGCAACTGTTCCCTGACTATTCACGCTCACGGTTGCAACAATGGATCAAAGAGGGACAGCTTACGGTTGATGGCAAGGCCTGGCGCGGGCGTGACAAACTCACCGGCGGTGAGACGTTGGTACTGGAAGCGGAGCTGGCCCCCGAAGGTGACTGGCAGCCAGAGGCCATCGACCTCGATATCGTCTACGAAGACGATCATATTCTGGTGCTCAACAAGCAGGCTGATCTGGTGGTGCATCCGGCGGCTGGCAATCGTGAAGGCACCTTGCTAAATGGCTTGCTGCATCATTGTCCGGCGCTGGCCAATATTCCCCGTGCCGGTATCGTACATCGGCTCGACAAGGACACCACCGGACTGATGGTGGTGGCCAAAACCCTGCAAGCCCAGGCGCATCTGGTCGCACAACTGCAGGATCGCACCATGGGACGTGAGTACGAAGCGGTGGTTCAGGGGCACATGACCGGCGGCGGCAAAGTAGATGAACCGATCGGTCGTCATGGTACCCAGCGCACCCGTATGGCGGTCAATCCTATGGGTAAAGACGCGGTGACCCATTACCGGGTATTACACAAGTTTCCTACCCATACCCATATTCGCTGCAAACTGGAAACTGGCCGTACTCACCAGATCCGCGTGCATATGACGCACATTGGCCATCCGCTGGTGGGTGATGCCACCTACGCTGCCCGTACTCGCCTGACCAAGGGTATTGGCCCTTCCTTGCGTACCATGCTGCAAAACTTTCCACGTCAAGCGCTGCATGCCAAGGCGTTGGGATTATTGCACCCGGTTGAGCAGGAATGGATGGAGTGGGAAGTGGACTTGCCAACCGACATGATCGAACTGCTTGAGATGCTGGAGGCTGACCGGCGTGGTGCGCACGACATTTGAACTGATCCGGCCAGACTGGCCCTTGCCTGCCGGGGTACAGGTGGCATTCAGTACGCGCCGGTTACTGAGTGGGCCGGTTTCTGCGGTGCCCTGGGATGGTGCCAATCTCGGGCTGCATGTCGGTGATAATGCACAGCAAGTACGGCAGCACCGTATCCGCTTGCAACAGCAGTTACCCGCTGTGCGTGCCATTCAATGGCTTGATCAGGTGCACGGCACTGAATGTCGGCACGCTTGTGGGAACGAGATTGTGTTGCCAGCAGATGCCTGCTGGACAGCAGAGCCAGGCCTGGCCTGTGCCGTCATGACGGCAGATTGTTTGCCGGTGTTGCTGGTCAGTGCAAATGGCCAACAGCTTGCAGCGATACACGCCGGATGGCGTGGTCTGGCTGCCGGTGTGCTGGAACAGGCCCTGACCTGTTTTAGTGGTAGCGTCATGGCCATGCTGGGTCCCGCCATTGGCCCGGCAGCGTTTGAAGTCGGGCCAGAGGTCAGGGCAAGCTTCGCCGGGGCGCCGGCAAGTTGCTTTTATCGCGGTCACGGCGATCGTTATCATGCCAACCTGCATGCGCTGGCGCGCTGGCGGTTGGAACAGGCGGGCGTCGAGCGGATATTCGGGGAGGAATGGTGTACTTATCGGGAAGCGACGCGGTTTTATTCCTTTCGTCGGGATGGCCAAACCGGTCGGCAGGCCAGCCTGATTTGGCGCGAGTAGCTCAGGCGGTTATTGTTTTTTGCAATAGGTGTCCATTATCTTGCGGGCTTTCTGTTGTTCGCGCTCCCGTTCAGCGTCCGTCAACGGACGGTATTCACCGGTCTCCTGGTCTTTGAAGCGACGGCTGTAATTACTGCTGAGCTTGCCCATATAGGTCTGGCCCTGCTGGCAATACTTGTCGGCTTCTTCGCTGGACACTGCGGGTTCGTCGGAGTCTGGCTGTTTTTCCTCAGCCTTTTTCGGATTGGCAATGTCCACCAGGGATCTGCCTGTGGCGGGCGGTGTGGCAGGGCGCGAAACCTGCACATCATAGGTTTCTGCTGTCGCCTGTTGCTCATGGGGAGGCTGTGAACCAAAGTGAATCTGGCCACTTTCATCTGTCCAGCGGTATACCTGTGCTTGCACCGGGCTGGTTACCAAGGCTGGCCATAGCAGTAGCGCCACTGCTGTCGAGAGCAAACATTTCATAATCACCTGTGATATCAACAGAACCGGGATGTTGCGAACACTATGGCAACGAGCTGATAAGTCAAGGAAATAGCCGTTATTCTGGCATCCCGCAGGCCGCGTGTTCTCTGGACAAACAGCGCTATGGTGCTAAAATTGCACAGCTTTTGCCGGATTGAGCAGCCAACACCCCCGTGCTGATCTCTGGCAGCCATGGCCTCTGGACCAGGGTTATCCTCCGATCCAGTTCCAACCCGCAGTTTATGACCAGACTCCGGGACTCTGATGAGCAACTACAAGTTATTCATCCTCACCGGGATCCATCCGCTTTCAGGGCGTGATGACGCTGATCCCGCAATTTTTATTTCACTCATGCTCTGACAAGAGCTTGTGCAAGAGGATAAGTACGGTGGAATTACTTTCCGGCGGAGAAATGTTGGTTCGTGCTTTGCACGAGTCAGGCGTTGAATACATCTATGGCTACCCGGGCGGCTCATTGCTGCACATTTACGATGCCGTCTATAGACAAAGTGCCGTCAAACACGTTCTGGTCCGTCACGAGCAGGCCGCAGCCCATATGGCTGATGGCTATGCCCGCGCGACCGGTAAAGCCGGTGTTGTGATGGTGACTTCCGGCCCTGGAGCGACCAATACCATTACCGGTATTGCTACTGCGTTTACGGATTCTATTCCAATGGTTGTCATTTCTGGTCAGGTGATGAGCCATTTGGTCGGCGATGATGCCTTCCAGGAAACGGACATGCTGGGGGTTTCTCGCCCAGTGGTGAAACACAGTTTCAGCGTTCGCCGCCCGGAAGAAATTCCAGAGCTGGTGGCGAAAGCGTTTTATATCGCCAGCACCGGTCGTCCCGGCCCGGTACTGATTGATATACCGAAAGATATGACCATGCCGAATGAGCGTTTTGAATACGTTTATCCGAAAAAGGTCAAACTGCGCTCTTACACACCGCCTCAGCGTGGCCACTCCGGCCAAATCAAGAAGGCGGTTGAATTGCTGTTGAGCGCCAAGCGTCCGGTTATCTACAGCGGCGGTGGTGTGATCATCGACGGCAGTTCAGATAAGCTGCGGGCATTGGTGGATCGCCTGAACTTCCCATGCACCAGCACATTGATGGGGCTGGGGGCTTATCCCGGCACGGCGGATCGTTTCCTTGGTATGTTAGGGATGCACGGCACCTACGAAGCGAACGTGGTGATGCACCACGCCGATGTGGTGCTGGCGGTAGGCGCTCGCTTTGATGACCGTGTGACCAATGCCACGACCAAGTTTTGCCCGGACGCCAAGATCATTCATATCGATATTGATCCATCGTCTATTTCCAAAACCATCACCGCCGATGTGCCCATTGTCGGGCCAGTGGGTACGGTGCTGGACGAAATGATGGCATTGCTGGATGAAGCTGGTGAAACACCGGATGCCGATGCGATAACCTCCTGGTGGAAACAGATCAACGAGTGGCGTCCGCGTCATGGTATGCGTTACGAAAAAAATGAAAACGGCCTGATGAAACCACAGGAAGTTATCGAAGCGCTGTGGACTGCTACTCAGGGAGATGCCTACGTCACCTCCGATGTTGGCCAGCATCAGATGTTTGCCGCTCAGTACTACAAGTTTGACAAGCCCAACCGCTGGATCAACTCCGGTGGCCTGGGCACCATGGGTTTTGGTTTTCCGGCCGCGATGGGGGTGAAGATGAACTTCCCCGATCACGAAGTGGTGTGTGTCACGGGTGAAGGTTCGATCCAGATGAACATTCAGGAAATGTCGACCTGCTTGCAGTACGGTATTCCGGTAAAAATCGTCTGTCTGAACAATGGTTCGCTGGGTATGGTACGTCAGTGGCAGGACATGAACTACGAAGGGCGACATTCCCATTCCTATATGGAATCACTGCCCGACTTCGTTAAGTTGGCCGAGGCCTATGGCCATGTGGGTATTCAGGTGAAAAGCCGCGATGAATTGCCGCAAGCGCTGGACGATGCCTTGAATAAATACAAGGATCGCCTGGTATTCCTCGATGTAGCCGTTGACCCGGAAGAACACGTTTATCCAATGCAGGTGCCTTTGGGCTCCATGCGCGACATGTGGCTGAGCAAGACGGAGCGTACCTGATATGATGCGACATATTATTTCTATCCTGCTGGAAAACGAACCGGGTGCCTTGTCGCGTGTAGTCGGACTGTTTGCCCAGCGTGGCTATAACATTGAAACCCTGACGGTTGCGCCTACCGAAGACCCGACCTTGTCGCGTCTGACCATGACCACCCATTGCGATGATCGCAAGATCGAACAGATCACCAAACAGCTCAATAAGCTGATCGAGGTGGTCAAGCTGGTGGATCTGTCTGAGGGTCAACATATCGAGCGCGAACTGATGCTGATCAAGGTGAAAGCCGTGGGAGCCCAGCGTGCTGAAATCAAACGGACGGCAGATATCTTCCGTGGCCAGATCGTCGATGTGTCACCCAGTGTGTACACCATCCAATTGACTGGCGCGACCGATAAACTGGAAGCCTTTATTGAGGCGATTGGTTCGACTGCAGTGCTGGAAACCGTGCGCAGTGGTGTGTCGGGTATTTCTCGTGGTGAGAAAGTCCTGAGCCTGTAGCCTTCGCTCTTTGCCCTTCGCGTCAGTCTGGCCATAAAAAAACCCCGTTGAATGACTTGCGCTTCAACGGGGTTTTTTTATGGGGTTAACCAGTGATTGGGCTTAAACCCGATACGTTGCACTGGTCATGACCTTGGAAATAGCAGTCATGGCCATTTTTACCGGCAATGGAAATTTCTGGCCACCAGCATCCAGTGCGGTAGTGGCGTGTTTGGCCTCGTCTTCCAGCATTTGCAACAGCACCGCCTTGCTGCGTTCATCCTGAACGGGCAATGCACTGATATGGGAGGTCAGATGCTTGCACACCTGTTGTTCTGTTGCGGCAACAAATCCCAGGCTGACCTTGTCACCAATTTTACCCGCTGCGGCACCGATACCCAGAGATAATCCATAAAACAGCGGATTCAGCAGGCTGGTACGGCCGTCCAGCTCCTTGATGCGAGCTTCACACCAGGCCAGGTGATCAATTTCTTCTGCGGCGGCTTCTTCCATGGCACCACGCACATCCGGCAATCTGGCTGTTAACGCCTGCCCCTGATACAAGGCCTGGGCACAGACCTCACCGGTATGATTAATGCGCATCAGAGCGGCGGCATGTTGGCGCTCGGCGTCGCTCATCTCATGTTGCTCGCGCTGGAGGGCTGGGGAGGGGCGAGCTGCTGAGGCAACGCCGGGAACGAGGGTGCGAAGGGCTTGGTCGGCGCTGCCAATCAGGCGATCTAACAGGGAAAACTGGCGGGTATCTTGCTGGCTCATAACGGGTCTCTCCGCAACGCGGGCATGGCAGGCCATACCCGGAAAACTGAATCGGCTGACAGTTTACGTTTTTCTGCGTTCTGATGCATGATCCGTATCATCGCTATTCAGCCATAACCATAACACTCCTGGCGTCAGCCAGTCTGACAGAGAGAGCCAATAGAATGCAGGATGTACACGACCTGGCACTGATGCTGGAGCGCCATACGCCGATTCTGGTGATTGAAACTCACGAAGAACCCCGAGCGCTGGACTTGCTGACTCGTCTGGCCATCAAACGCGGGGCAGCATTGCAACAATGGACTCTGACCGACGGCTTGCGGCGGCTGGGTTTTGGTGAAGAACCGGGACTGGAGCAAAGTGAGGTGCCCGAACGGGCGTTACTGCATATCAAGCAGCAACAACAGGGCGGTATTTTTGTCTTTTGCGATTTGCATCCGTTTATCGCAGAACCACAGATAGTACGGCTGCTCAAGGATATTGCCTTGCAACATATGCATGCCGGAAAAACCCTCGTGTTACTCAGCCACCGCCTTGAGGTACCTGATGAACTGATGCGCCTGAGTGCCCGTTTTCAGCTGCAACTGCCGAATGAACAACAATTGATGACCCTGGTACAGGAAGAGGCACGTCGTTACGCTGCCCATAGCGGTACACGGGTAAAAACCGATGAACCAACACTCAAGCGCCTGGTGGCCAACCTTCGTGGTTTGACGTATTCCGATGCCCGCCGACTGATTCGTGGTGCGATAGTCGATGATGGTGCGATCACGGCAGAAGATGTACCGGAAGTCAGTCGGGCCAAACTCCAGTTGATGGATATGGACGGCGTGATGGGATTTGAGTACGACACCGCCCGTTTTGGCGATGTGGCTGGTCTGGATAGCATGAAGCAGTGGCTGCAACAGCGCCAGCAGGCGTTCCTCGAAGCCGATACCGATCTGCGACCCAAGGGCATGTTGCTGTTTGGTGTGCAAGGCAGTGGTAAAAGCCTGGCGGCAAAGGCGGTGGCTGGCAGTTGGGGAGTACCCTTGTTGCGTCTGGATATGGGTGCCTTGTACAACAAGTTTTTTGGTGAGACAGAACGTAACTTGCGGGAAGCGTTGCAGCTTGCCGAACTGATGTCACCCTGTGTCGTGTGGATCGATGAAATCGAAAAGGCGCTGGCTGGAGACAGCCAGGACAGTGGCGTCAGCCAGCGTTTGTTGGGTACCTTGCTGACCTGGTTGGCCGAGCGCAAACAGCCGGTGTTTGTGGTGGCGACCGCCAACAATATTCATGCCTTGCCACCGGAACTGATGCGCAAGGGTCGTCTGGACGAAATCTTTTTTGTTGATTTACCCGATGCCAGTGTACGGGAAGCAATTTTCCGCATCCACCTGGGCAAGCGCGGTCATGATGCCGACGCAGTCGATCTGGGGGTACTGGCAGCCGCGACGGAGGGATTTTCCGGCGCAGAAATAGAACAAGTGGTGGTTGCTGCCTGGTATGCCAGTGCCGAAGCCGGCAAGACAATGACCACTGAGCCGTTACTGACGACCCAACAACTGGTCGCGGCAGCCAATGCAACGCAGCCGCTGTCGGTCACTATGGCTGAGCAGTTACAGCGCCTTCGGCTATGGGCCGCCGGGCGTGCGGTGTCCGCGAATTAGCAGGTTACGTCAGTGGGTACTGGACGGTCGTTGCGGACGATACTTGAGTTCCAGCAGTGCTCGCTTCAGGCGTTCGCCACTGGCAGGTTTGGCTAACAGGTGATAGATACCAACCGCATGGGCCTGTTCTCTGACCGAGCTGATGCTGAGACCCGTGAGCATTAATACGTTGGGCTTGGGGCTGATCGAGGCGTCATCCTGAATGCGTTGCATCAGTTCAAGCCCGTTCATGACCGGCATATCCTGGTCAATGATGGCACCATCAAACGCGTGTCCGGTAGCGGCCTGATTACGCAGCATGGCCAGGGCTTCCTTGCCGCTGTAGGTGCTTTCAACACGCACTCCCCAACGTCGGATCTGCTTTTCAATCACTTTCCTGAGCGAGGCGTTATCGTCAACGATCAGGATGTGCATACCAATCAGACTATCATCGTGACCCGGTTGTATTGATGTTTCTGCGCTTTCAGGCTCCAGTGGCAGGTACAGGGTAAGAGAACCCGCCTGGGTCGTCAGGCTTTCCATTTCCAGCGATGCCTTCATAAAGCGGATCAGATGACGGCTGACGGTCAGATTCCAGGGCGTTTCGCCGTTTGATTGATGGGTGCTGCAGAGCAGATCCAGCATGATTCTCAAATCGTCGCGATTGGTGATGGTGCCATGTAACTGAATCTGGATCGACACACCATGAACTTGGCCCCGGTTGCTACGCAGAGGACTTAAATGCGTGCTGATTTCACCTTGCTCGGTGTAGGCCAGTAGTCGGGCGTAGAGGTTATGCAACAGGGTTTGCAGCCGATTACGGTCACCCACCAGCCGTGCGGGCAGGTCTTCTTCCTGGTCAACCATCAGTTCAACCTGTTTACGGTTGGCTTCCAGTTGAAAGTGCACCAGTACCTGGTTGGTCAGGGAAACCAGATCAAAGGCACGGGTGTCCAGCTCCAGATGATCATCCTGAATCTTGGCCAGCACCGAAATTTCGTTGGCGACGTGCAGCATTTCCCGCCCGGCCTGAGCAATGGTTTCGGTGAAATCACGCTGGCCATCGGTCAGTGGAGTATCCGACAATAATTCATTCATGCCCAATACGCCGTTAATGGGAGTGCGCAGTTCGTGGCTGATTTGTGACAGAATCGCCGGGTTGATCGCAACGCCCCGGTTGGGTGATTCCAGAAACTGGTCACTCTTGCGGGTCAGGCGCAAAACGGCCATGACCATACAGGCGGTCATAACGGACGGTAACAACAATGCCATCCAGCTATTGATGGAATCAAACTCCAACAGGTTATTACTGATGAACAGGATCAGTAATACACCGCCAAGATTTGCCATGGTGCCAGTCAGGAACCAACGCTGCGCTGATGGGTGGCGACTGCTGCCAATACCGAGCAAGATCGACAGGACTAATTGCATCAGCATCACCAAAACAGGTGCCAGAGTTTCGCTATAGCTGCCGGGCAAGGACGTTAGCAGTATGGTGCCGAGGATTGATAAGCCGGTACAGCCCAGTAATATCTGACGGAACAACCGGGCGTGCTGGCCTTTCCAGCCAAGGAAGTAGACCGCCAGAGATTGACAAGCCATGGTCAGGCCGGTGGCCAGCTCGGTAACAATTTCCGAATGCTCGAGGTCAAGATTCAGTAACAAACCCAACTGGCCCAGCCAGCTAACCATAAATACCGTTGATGCCAGACAGTAGCCCGATGCACACCAGGCTAGCCAGGAGCGGCGCGTTAAGGCCAGATTGATAAAGTAGGCTGCGGTTGCCATTAGCCAGCCAGCGACCAAGCCAATCAAAATGGATTGACACTGTTCGTTTTGCAGAAAACGTTGTGGTGTCATCAGCCGCACATCGGTATTGATCAGGCCGCCGCTCGACAACGACAGCAGATAACTTTGTGTTGTCATTGCCGGTAATGTTAACAAGAACGGATGGGCCTGCTGATAACTGCCTGAAGGTGCAGTAAAGCCGTTGACAACTGCGATGGCATCACCGTGACTGATATCAAACATCGACACAGACGGGATATGGTTATTGGACAGCGCCAGTATGACCTGCTTATCTATCGGAAACGGATTATAAAGACTGATGCGTAGCCAGAAGGTGGAATGGCTGACCCCAAAATGGAGGTTCTCGGAATGGCTTGGAGTAAAGCGCAATTGGACTTGCTGGGTCAGTATATCGTCAATGGATAACGACGATTCCGGGTCTTCCAGGATCGAGACGTAGCTACTGATCGAATGATTAAAATCACTTTCCGGAATCAGCACCGGACTGCTGGCCCAGCTACTGTTGCTTAGGCATAGTAGCCAGAGCAGCCAGAGCAGTCCCGCTAACCATGATGAATCAAATAGCCTTTTTGCCTGATCTGCCATGGGAATCCCTTGCGAGTCTGACAGGGCAGCAATAAAAATCTGCCCTGCCACGCGTTGTGGTACAGAATTGTGGTACCGGATGGGTTGTATTGGATTATAGTACCGTGTTGTTACTGTTTTCCCGTGTAATGGCACGATAGCCAATGTCGGTACGATAAAACATATCTTGCCAGCTAACCCGCTGCGCCAGCTCATAAGCGGCCTGTTGGGCCTCACCGACGGTGTTACCCAGTGCGGTGGCACAGAGTACACGTCCGCCTGCGGTCAATACATCGCCATTGTCCGCAGTTTGGGTTCCGGCATGGAATATCTTGCGATTGGTGCCGTCGTCGTCGGGCAGTGAGATAACATCGCCCTTGCGGTAGTCGGCCGGATAACCACCGGCAGCCAGTACTACGCCCAGTGCCGGGCGGTCATCCCAATCGGCTGTTTCGCTATCCAGCTGGCCTTCCAGCGCAGCCAGGCAATGAGCCACCAGGTCGGATTTCATCCGCAGCATGATTGGCTGGGTTTCCGGATCACCAAACCGGCAGTTATATTCAATCACCTTGGGCGTGCCGGTGGCATCAATCATCAGGCCAGCATAGAGGAAGCCGGTGTAATCGTTGCCTTCTGCGGCCATGCCCTGAACGGTCGGGTAGATGACTTCTTGCATAATGCGATCGTGAATGGCTGTCGTCACAACCGGGGCCGGGGAATAGGCACCCATACCGCCAGTGTTGGGGCCAGTATCGCCATTGCCAACCCGTTTGTGATCCTGGCTGGTGGCCATGGTCAGTACATTCTTGCCATCAACCATGACAATAAATGAAGCCTCTTCACCACTGAGGAATTCTTCAATCACCACCCGGCAACCGGCATCACCAAAGGCATTGCCGGACAGCATGTCCTGTACGGCCGCTTCGGCCTGAGCCAGGGTTTCTGCGACGATCACGCCTTTGCCGGCCGCCAGGCCATCCGCCTTGACCACAATCGGTGCGCCCTTTTCACGCAGATACGCCAGCGCTGGTTCAAGCTCGGTGAAGTTCTGGTAGTCTGCGGTGGGGATCTGCTGCCGAGCCAGGAAGTCCTTGGTGAAAGCCTTGGAACCTTCCAGCTGGGCTGCTCCGGCAGAGGGGCCAAAGATTTTCAGGCCTGCTGCCTGAAACTGGTTAACCACTCCGCCAACCAAAGGCGCTTCAGGGCCAACGATGGTGAGGCCGATATTGTTGGTTTGCGCAAACTGCTGTAAGCCATCGAAATCCATCACGTCAATGGCGACGTTTTCCATATTGGCTTCGCGTGCGGTACCGGCGTTACCCGGCGCCACGAAAACTTTTGTTACCTGCGGCGATTGCAGGACTTTCCAGGCTAACGCATGTTCGCGGCCACCCGAACCTATGATCAATACTTGCATATTGGTACTCCGAACAGCCAGTCGTCGGAAATCCGACGGCTGGCACAATGATGTATTCTGATATTTGCCGCTGATGTCTGACATCCGGCTATTTATCAATGACGGAAGTGGCGCATCCCGGTAAATACCATGGCGATGCCTGCTTCGTCGGCAGCCGCAATGACTTCGTCATCACGGATCGAACCTCCGGGCTGGATGATGGCTTTGATGCCATTGGCCGCAGCATTGTCGATGCCGTCGCGGAACGGGAAGAATGCGTCCGATGCCATGACTGCCCCTTCGACCGGCAGACCGGCATGTTCAGCCTTGATGGCCGCGATACGGGCAGAATTTACCCGGCTCATCTGGCCAGCACCCACCCCGACCGTCTGGCGGTTTTTAGCGTAGACAATGGCATTGGATTTAACAAACTTGGCCACTTTCCAGGCAAACACCAGGTCGTTCAGTTCTGCTTCGGTTGGGGCGCGTTTGGTGACTACTTTGAGGTCATCGACGTTGATCATGCCATGGTCGCGCTGTTGCACCAGCAAGCCACCGTTCACCCGTTTGAAGTCCAATGCCTGGACGCGTTCGGTTGACCACTGGCCGCACTCCAGCAGGCGGACGTTTTTCTTGGCTTCGATGATGGCTGCGGCTTCGGCACTGACCGATGGCGCGATGATCACTTCGACAAACTGACGCTCGACAATGGCTTTGGCGGTGTCGGCATCCAGTGCGCGGTTAAAGGCAATAATGCCACCAAAGGCCGATTCGGTATCCGTAGCAAATGCCAGATCGTAGGCTTTACGAATACCACCGTCGTCTTCCGGCACAACCGCTACCCCACAAGGGTTGGCGTGCTTGACGATCACACAGGCGGGTTTGGTAAACGACTTGACGCATTCCAGGGCGGCATCGGTATCGGCAACATTGTTATACGACAGCTCTTTCCCCTGCAGCTGTTTGGCGGTAGCGATAGACGCTTCTTGTGGATTGGCTTCCACGTAGAAGGCCGCTTGCTGGTGCGGGTTTTCACCGTAACGCATGTCCTGCGCCTTGATGAACTGGCTGTTGAAGGTCTGCGGGAAGTGCAGGCGGTTTGCGACGCTAAGTGTTTCTTCGGACTGGTTGATGGTGCCGAGGTAGTTAGCAATCATGCCATCGTAGGCTGCGGTGTGTTCAAACGCTTTTAATGCCAGTGCGAAACGGGTCTTGTAACACAGGCCTCCGGACGTGAGTTCGTCCAGTACACTGCGGTAATCCGTTGCGTTCACCAGAATAGCGACGTGTGCGTGATTTTTGGCGGCAGAACGCACCATGGTCGGGCCGCCGATATCAATATTTTCAATCGCCAGCGGCAGGTCGCAATCCGGGCGGGCGACGGTCGCGGCGAACGGATACAGGTTGACTACCACCATATCAATGGCATTGATGCCATGCTCAGTCATAACGGCATCGTCCTGTCCGCGTCGAGCCAGGATGCCGCCGTGTACTTTCGGGTGCAGGGTCTTGACGCGACCATCCATCATTTCCGGGAAGCCGGTGTAGTCAGAGACTTCCACTGCCGCTACCTGGTTGTCACACAGCAGTTTGTAAGTACCACCGGTGGAGAGAATTTCGACTCCCAGCGCGACCAGGGACTGGGCAAATTCAACAATGCCGGTTTTATCGGATACGCTGATCAGGGCGCGGCGAACAGGCGTGTTGCCTGGCTGGGACGGTGCGGTTGGAGTGCTGTGGCTCATGGTATTCCTGGCAACGGGTTGGAAGACATTCGTCGAAGTCTGAAAAACAAAAAGCGGCCTTGCAGCCGCTATTATCTGTACGTACGGGTGTTAGAGCATGCCGTACTGCTTGAGTTTCTTGCGCAACGTGCCACGGTTCAGACCAAGCACAACAGAGGCCTTGGTTTGATTGTCGCGAGTGTATTTCATGACGGTTTCGAGTAGTGGCACTTCCACCTCCGACAGTACCATGTCGTAGATACCGGCCACTTCCTGGCCATCAAGCTGGTCGAAATAGTTCTGTAACGCTTTTTCGACACTGTCACGCAGGGTCTGGTTTGACGCCACGGGTGTTTCCAATCGGATGTGCTGTTCTGCTGGTTCGGTCACCGTATCAACCTTCTTGATATATGCTTGGGTGTTCATGCTGCAATCTCCCTCGAGTTCCTGATCCCCAGGAAAAACTGACGAACGGCGTGTCCTTGTTCGTCGATGGAATTCAACTGATTGAACTGGCGGCGAAACTGTTCACCACCGGGTTGGCTGGCGAGATACCAGCCAACGTGCTTGCGGGCAATACGTAGCCCAAGGTAGTCGCCGTAAAAGGCGTACAAAGCCAGCAGGTGATCCTGCAGGGTGTTGTAAATCTCATCTGGCCGAGGCGCTTGCGGCTCTGCTCCGGTGGCCAAAAAATGATTGATTTGCCGAAAAATCCAGGGATTTCCCTGGGCTGCACGACCGATCAAGACGCCATCGGCACCGGTATAGTCCATGACCTCAACCGCTTTCTGTGGAGAGGTAATGTCACCGTTGGCGAACACCGGAATGGACACCGACTGCTTGATTGCACGAATGGTGTCGTACTCGACGGTGTTCTTGTAGCCACAGGCACGGGTACGGCCATGAATCGCCAACGACTGGATACCGAGTTCTTCCGCCAGCGTTGCGATCACGTCTGCATTACGATGTTCAGGTTCCCAGCCGGTACGCATTTTCAGCGTTACCGGGACATCAACGGCTTCGACAACGGCTTGTAATATGTCTCGCACCAGACCTTCATCTTTCATCAGTGCCGAGCCAGCGGCCTTGTTACACACTTTTTTGGCCGGACAGCCCATGTTGATATCGACAATATGGGCTCCGTGCGCCACGGAGTAACGGGCACATTCTGCCAGTGATTCCGGATCCCCCCCGGCAATCTGGATAGCAACCGGCTCTGGTTCGCCGCTGTGATCCAGCCGTTGCCGTGACTTGCGGGTCGCGCGCAGGTCGGGGTTGGCAGCAACCATTTCGCCAACAACAAGGCCAGCGCCGAGATGTCGACACAGGCGACGAAACGGAAGGTCAGTCACCCCCGCCATCGGTGCCAGCACGGCCGGGCTGGTTAGCGTGTATTTACCAATTGTGGGCATGAATAACTACGAGTTGGTCAAAAAGTGTGCGGAAAAAAGTGGCGCTATCATACTCGGATGAATCGGTTGAATAAAGACCACTTTGCCAACAAATATGTCATTTTTCTTACGGTTTGCTACCCGTCTACCGGTTATTGATTATCCACCAGTTGCACGGCATAGCTGACAGCGTTTTGTCCAGGGTCAAGAATTTCGAGCGCGACGTGTACTGGCGTTTTGCTGGGCATGCTGCTTTGACCGGCAACTTCTCCGGCGAGGTATTCCGCCGGTGTAAACTGGCGGCTGGCAATAACATTTTCGTTCAAATCCCTGAATATCAATGCCAGGTCAGGAAATGGCTGGTCAAATTCAGAGTTGTTCAATATCAGTGTATCGACCACCAAAGCATTGGCAATGGCCGGGTGGGAGCGCACCACCAGGTTGCGGGTCGACATGGAACGCACATCCTGAACATGTGGCAAACGGCAACCAAACACGGAACAAAGCGACTGGTACACCGGACGCCAGCTCGGAGTTCTTGCCCACTGGTCAAAATTGAAATACAGCACCTGACCGGCCAGCAACACCAGCAAGGCTACGGTGGCGACCAACCAACCGGTTTTGGCCCGTTTTTGCTTTTCAGCATCCAGTTGCAGCGGGGTTGCCTGAATGTTACCTGTCAGCTGCTGGTGACGAGGTGGTTGTCCAAAGCCGGGAGGCAAGCCATTGTCAGCGCGGTAATCGGTATTGCTCTGGTCTTCTGGTTGCTCGTCAGCCAGGGCGAAGCGGATGGGTGTTTTGTTGGCGGAAGGAGGTTCGTCGTCTGCTTCCGTATTTTCTGGTATGGCGACGGTGGCGGCGGGGCGTTTGAATTGTGCTTCCTCGCTGCGAGTGGTAACCAGACCAAGCTCACGGGTAATTTCTTCCGGTGGTGAGTCGTCATCAAGCAGCGCTCTGGCCCAGGCTTCGTCGTCATCTTCCTCTTCCTCGATGTTTTCCAGTTTGCTGACGTCGTAACTGAGCGGATGGTTATCCATGGAATCGAGGTTGATCAGCGAATCGTCAATTTCAAGACCGGATCCGGGGGCGGGGCGATCAAGGTGTTCGGGAGCACGTAACCCCAGATCCGCAAACGGATCGTCTGAGATGCTCTCGTCGCCATCGTGTGGTTCGCCGATGCTGTCCATTTCGTCGTGGATCAGCAGGTCGTCGTCATCAAGCTGGCTGTCTTCCGCTTCCGGGGGGCTGGTGTCGTCGCCATTCAGACTGTCGAAGATAGCCTTGTCGAGAAAACCACTGTTGTTATCGTCCAGATTATCATCGTCGGCACTGCCAAACAGGTTATCGAACAGCTCGTCGGAGGATACTTCCTGCTGGGATTCAAGATTGACGGAATCAAAATCATCGTGAACCTCGGCTGGTATGGCTGTGGCGGGTGGTGGGGTGCTTGTATCTGCCGGTGTACTTGTCGCTGTTGAGGACGTCGGAGCCTGAGCGGTGGGCTTGGGACTGGCTGGTTTGGCAGCACTTGCCGGTTCGGCTGGCGTCGGTTTGTGCGTCGGAGCCGCTGTCTTTGTCGACCCTGCAGAATGGCTGTCAGCGGCTGTTTTTGACGCCTCTGCAACCGGGTTCACAAGGTGATTTCGTGCATTAAATACTTGCAGGCAAGAGCCACAGCGGACATTCCCCTTCGCAATCGTGAGGTGTTCGTCGCGGACGCGAAAGCTGGTCTGGCAATGTGGGCAGCGAGTCACATGCGTGGCCATGATGAATCCTCAGAATTATCCAGGTTGCTCAAAAAGAGTCTGTCGTGCTTGGGACTGTGCTACTGCGGAAAAGCTGAATTTGGCTCTCTTGTGTGCGCAATTCTGTGTTAAATAGAACCATTATTTGCCTCAAGTTTGCGTAAAAATCGCTCAAACCAGTCCTTCCCTAGCGACGGGTTCCAGAGATAATAACCCAATCTTCCTGTTGCTTTGGTGTATCCATCACAAACCACTCGTTATAACGCTGAATAACGTCGTCTGCCTGGTGGGAGAGCAACCCGGAAAGGGCCAGCTTGCCACCGGAGCGTGTCAGTTGGGCCAGCTGAGGGGCCAGTTCGTTGAGTGGCCCAGCCAGAATATTGGCGACCGTTATATCGGCCTGAACCGCAGGTGTGTGTTGTGGTAAATACACCTCGAAACGGTCACGACGGATGTCGTTACGTTGGGCATTGTCGCGGGTGGCGGTCAGTGCCTGGGGATCGATGTCGATACCTGTCATCGTACGGGCCCCCAGTAACAGCGCTGCCATACCAAGAATGCCGCTGCCGCAACCAAAATCGACAACCTCTTCACCACCTTTTATATGCTCATCCAAATAGCGCAAACACAGCGCGGTGGTCGGGTGCGTACCGGTGCCAAAAGCCAGGCCAGGGTCAAGCAGCAGGTTGACGGCATCCGGTTGTGGTGGCTGACACCAACTTGGGCACACCCACAAGCGCGGGCCAAACTGCATGGGCTTGTAAGTGTCCATCCAGGCTCTGACCCAGTCCTTGTCTTCGACCTGTTCCCATAACAAATCGACGCTTCCAACACCGCCTTCAGCGGCAAACATCAAGGGAAACTGCTCCACGATTGCAGCGGTATGAGTGTCGGCATCAAACAGGCCAATGATCTGGGTATCATCCCAGAGGGGGGTGGTGCCTAGTTCAGGCTCCAGAATTGGCTGGTCGGCATTGTCTTGCAGGGTAACGGACAAGGCACCCAGAGCCAGCAGGGCGTTTTCACAAGCATCTACTTGCGCTGCTTTGGCTTGAATTCGTAATTGAACCCATTGGCTCATGATATGTCTCCGATGCTCTGGTAGTGAATGGTCTGGCTGCGATGATCTGGTAGTGCAGGCGTGCCGCAAAGCGCGGAGTTTGCCGAAAATATCAACAAGCGTCCAGTTGACTGATAAGACGGCGCGTACAGTGGCCAGAGTCTCACGGGATCTCTCCTGATACACCCTGCGGCATTTAGCCGCTGTACGGCGGCTATCAGCAGCTGCGACAATCCCGTACATACTTTTTGATCCGCCAATAGATTCAGCCAAGGATAGTGTTATGAGCCGTCGCGACTTGATTCGCCCGTTATCGACCCGAAGTCAGCCAGTACCTTTCGTCCGTTGTGGTTTTTATTGGTTACGGTTAGTCAGCCTGGTGTTGGGGGCGGCACTGGGTACTGTGAGCGCATATGGACAGACTGAGACCGGTAGTGGGACTGGCAACACTGGATCCGTCAGCACTATGGAAATCAGCGATGCCATTGTGCGTGCCCCGATTCCTGGACGTAGCATAAGTGCAGCGTTTCTGACCTTGAAAAACAGCGGCTCTGGGCAGGATCGCTTGCTGTCGGCCAAGGCTGACTGGGCGGATCATATTGAAATTCACACGCATACTCACGCTAACGGTGTGATGAAAATGCGTCAGATCGACGGCCTGGATGTGCCTGCAGGGCAAACCGTCACCTTGCAACCGGGTGGCCTGCATCTGATGTTGTTCGGCTTGCAGCAACCCTTGCCTGCGGTCATCGGCAAGGAGCTGCCGCTGACGCTGTGTTTTGTACACAGTGGTTGTTTGTTAACCACAGCCACTCTGGTGGATATGCGCCAATAAAGCCGAACGGCTTGGGTTGATGGGGAGTGCCAGCTGCCATGCTGGCCTTAACATTGGCTATCAGCCTCGCGTAGTGATCGCAGCTATTAGCGGGCGCAGCGGCCCGCCTTCCCGAATGTTTGGGAGTGCCAGCTGCCACGCTGGCCTTAACGTTGGCTATCAGCCTCGCGTAGTGATCGCAGCCATTAGCGGGCGCAGCGGCCCGCCTTCCCGGATGCCTGGGAGTGCTAGCAGCCATTAGCGGGCGCAGCGGCCCACCTTCCCGGATGTTTGGGAGTGCCAGCTGCCACGCTGGCCTTAACGTTGGCTTCGCGTAGTGATCGCAGCCATTAGCGGGCGCAGCGGCCCACCTTCCCGAATGTTTGGGAGTGCCAGCTGCCATGCTGGCCTTAACGTTGGCTTCGCGTAGTGATCGCAGCCATTAGCGGGCGCAGCGGCCCGCCTTCCCGGATGTTTGGGAGTGCCAGCTGCCATGCTGGCCTTCACGTTGGCTTCGCGTAGTGATCGCAGCCATTAGCGGGCGCAGCGGCCCACCTTCCCGGATGCCTGGGAGTGCCAGCTGCCATGCTGGCCTTAGCGTTGGCTATCAGCCTCGCGTAGTGATCGCAGCCATTAGCGGGCGCAGCGGCCCACCTTCCCGAATGTTTGGGAGTGCCAGCTGCCACGCTGGCCTTGTTCGTCATCAGTACTGCGCGTCTTCTGACATTAGGTCATTGTCGTCATCACTACCGGCAATGCGGTGCGATTCGCTGGCCCATTCGCCCAGATCGATCAGTTTGCAGCGCTCACAACAAAATGGCCGAAACAGACTGGCGGATGTCCAGGACACGGATTTCTGACAGGTGGGGCAGTTGACTGCGAGTACCGCATCGTTGGCGGCCGACTGGCCTTTGGTGGTGATATGGGATTCACTCATGCTGGATCGCCTTTCATAACAAATAATTTAAACGGTTAACAGGCAGAGCGAGTACGTTCTGCTATTTTGGGCTTGGGCTTGGGCTTGTTTGTGCTGCCAGCGCCAGATACTGCTGGTGTAAAGCGTCGAGTTGTTGCTGCAGGTTAGCCAGTGAGCCAGCGTTGTTTACCACATCATCTGCCTGTTGCAGCCGTTCTTCGCGGCTGATCTGAGCGCTCATGATACGACGAATCTGCGCTTCAGAATTACCATCCCTCTGGCTGGCGCGTTGTAATTGCAGCGATTCTGGCAAATCAATTACCAAAGTGCGTTGCACTAACGCCTGTTGACCGCTTTCAAACAACAATGGTGAGGCCAGAATGGCGTACGGGCTACTGGCCTGGGCCAATTGCTGTTGAGTTTGTTGGCGAATAGCGGGGTGAGTTTGCTGTTCGAGCCAGAGACGTTCTTCCGGCTGTTCGAATACTCGGGTGCGCAACCAGCTACGATTCAGCTGTTGATTCGGCAGCAGTACCTGATGGGCACCAAAATGATCGACAATCGCTCGCCAGGCTGGTTGGCCAGGTTCGACAACCTGTCTGGCGATCTGATCAGAATCGACCACGATAATACCTTTCGCCGCCAGGTAATCTGACGCTGCGGTTTTACCGCAACCAATACCGCCGGTAATACCCACGACCCAAGTCATTTAACCACTCTCGCAGTGCGTCGATTCTGATAAGCCCATTGCGGTAAAAAATCTCTTGGCGTGGATTGAGTGAGTTCGACAGGCCCCAGCCCGAAAGCTGACATACCACAGTGACATGCCACAGTTACATACCACAGTTACATACCACCCAAATACCAATGGATCAGCTCATCACCCCATAGCGCCGCAATCCATCCGGCCATGGCGAGGTAAGGGCCAAACGGGATTGGCAAATTTTTGTCGCGCCCGAGTATGATCACACCGGCAATACCCACTACCGCACCAACGGCAGACGACAACAGGATAATCAACAGAATACTCTGATAACCCAGCCAGGCACCGAGGGCGGCGAGTAATTTAAAGTCGCCAAAACCCATACCTTCTTTGCCGGTGACCAATTTGAACAGCCAGAACACCGACCAGAGACTCAGGTAACCGGCCGCAGCGCCCCATACCGCCGAATACAAATCGGTAAATAACCCCTGGGAATTAACCAGCAGTCCCAACCACAACAGTCCCAGCGTCAAGGTGTCCGGCAGAATCTGGTGGTCGATATCGATCACCGACATAGTGATCAGCAACCAGGTGAACACCAGCATGGCGGCCAGTTGCCATCCCCAGGGAAAGGCAACGATCAGGGTCAGGCTGAACAGCGCCGTTACCAGCTCGACAATGGGATAACGCCAGCCAATGGGGCTATCGCAGCCTGCGCAGCGGCCTTTTAATAATAAAAAACTGACCAGCGGAATATTCTGCCAGGCTTTGACCGGGGCCTGACATTTGGGGCAGTGAGAATGGGGGGTGACCAGATTATAGGGCTGACTCAGGTCGTCCAGCGCCGGGTGGGGTGGCAGTTGGTCGATATCCTGACATTCCAGCTTCCAGGCCCGGAACATCATTACCGGCAGCCGCAGAATCACCACATTCATAAAGCTGCCAAGTAACAGGCCCAGCAGGCCAATAAACATCACCTGCAACAACCAGTGGCTGCCAATCAGGGTAAATAATTGCGATAAGCCTTCCATGGTTACATTACCGATCCCATCTGGAAAATCGGCAAGTACATGGCGATGATCAAGCCACCAATGACGACCCCGAGAAACGCCATAATCAAGGGCTCCATCATGGCGGTAAGGCCATCCACCGATTCATCCACCTCGGTTTCGTAATAACTGGCAGCCTTGTCGAGCATGGTGTCCAGCGCGCCGGATTCTTCGCCGATACTGGTCATCTGTACCACCATGTTGGGGAATACGCCGGTAGCTCGCATGGCAAAATGCATCTGCTGGCCAGTTGCTACTTCCTGACGCACGTTTAATACCGCATCCCGGTACAATTTGTTACCGACAGCGCCAGCCACGGATTCCAGCGCTTCGACCAGAGGCACGCCAGCGGCAAAGGTGGTCGATAATACCCGCGCAAAACGGGCTACCGCCGCCTTATGCATAATATTGCCAAACACAGGTAGTTTTAGTACCAGGTAATCCATCTGATCGCGGAATTTTTGCGAGGTTTTCATCAATTGTTTAAATACCGCCACCGCAACCACCACCACTGCCAGTGCGTACATCCAGTTTGCCTGCATTGCGGCAGACAGATCGACCACAAACTGGGTCGGCGCCGGCAACTCGGCACCAAAGCTTTTGAACATACCATCGAAGGTAGGCACCACCTTGATCAGCAGGATGGCCGAGACGATGGCGGCCACCACCAGTACGGTAATCGGGTAGCCCATGGCTTTTTTGATTTTGGATTTGAGCGCTTCCGACTTTTCCTTATAAATCGCGACTTTATCGAGCATGGTTTCCAGAGCGCCGGATTGTTCGCCGGATTCCACCAGGTTACAGGTCAGCTCATCAAAGTGCTGTGGATGCTCTTTCAGTGCCGAAGCAAAATCATTACCGGCGGACACCGTATCGCGCAGTTGATAAATCAGATCTTTCATACTGGGGTTATCAACCCCATCGGCGACAATCTCGAACGACTGTACCAACGGTACCCCAGCCTTGATCATAGTGGCCATCTGGCGGGTAAAAAAGCTGATGTCGGCGGGTTTGATTTTTTTGCCTTTCGACGCTCCCCCCAGACCAAACATCGGCTGAGATGCCCGTTTTACCTTGTCGGGCTGAATCCCCTGTTTGCGCAGTTGGGCCTTGACCATGGCCATATTCTGGCCAGACAGGGAGCCGTTCATTTTCTGGCCGCGTTTGTTGACGCCTTCCCAGACAAAATCAATATTCTTTGCTTGCTTGGCCATAACTGCTGGAACGCCTCTGCAAAATCATTGGCCACAAGGTAGCCGCCGCTGGTTAATCGGTGGTAACTCGATTGGCTTCTTCGAGGCTGGTAACGCCCTGAGCAACTTTTTGTAATGCTGAGGTACGCAAGTCGTTGAAGCCTTCTTGACGAGCAACATCGGCAATTTCAATCGAGTTGCCGCCCTGCATGATAATACGAGACAGGGCATCGGTTATTTTAACCACTTCGTAAATACCAACACGACCTTTATAACCCTGTTTACAATGTTCGCAGCCGACTGGCTGATAGATTTCAGCGGTTTCAAGCATTTCCTCGGTAAAGCCGGTCTCGAGTAAGGCTTCCTTGGGGATGTCTGTCGGGATTTTGCAGGATTTACACAAACGGCGGGCCAGTCGCTGGGCAATAATCAAGGATACCGAAGTGGCAATGTTAAACGAGGGTATACCCATATTAGCCAGGCGGGTAATGGTTTCCGGAGCGTTGTTGGTGTGTAAAGTGGACAACACCAAGTGACCGGTCTGGGCAGCCTTGATGGCAATTTGGGCGGTTTCGAGATCGCGGATTTCCCCTACCATGATGACATCCGGATCCTGACGCAGGAAAGAACGTAACGCTGCGGCAAAATCGAGGCCGACGCGGGCGTTGACGTTACACTGGTTAACCCCTTCGAGATTGATTTCGGCCGGGTCTTCAGCGGTAGAAATATTGGTGCCTTCGACATTAAGAATATTCAGGCCAGTATAAAGCGATACGGTTTTGCCGGAACCGGTGGGGCCGGTCACCAGAATCATCCCCTGTGGCTTCGACAGGGCGTGCATATACAGCTCTTTTTGTTGCGGTTCGTAACCCAGCATATCGATACCCAACTGGGCCGACGACGGGTCAAGAATTCGCAAGACAATTTTTTCGCCAAACAGGGTTGGCAGAGTATTGACACGGAAGTCGATGGCCTTGCTTTTGGAAAGCCGCATCTTGATACGGCCATCCTGGGGCATACGGCGCTCGGAAATATCCATTTGCGACATCACCTTGAGCCGGGCGGCAATCTTGCCGGTCAGCGACACTGGTGGGCTGGTGACCTCATGCAAGATACCATCGGTACGATAACGCACCCGATAGCGTTTTTCGTAAGGTTCGAAGTGAATATCGGACGAGCCCAGTTTAATGGCATCCAACAGCATTTTATTAACAAAACGCACGATCGGAGCGTCGTCTTCTGCTGCGGTTGCTGTTTTTTCCTGGGCCTTGTCGGCGGCGTCCGGGTCTTCCAGATCAACGTCTTCCAGCTCACTGTCGAGATCGCCCATGCTGGTATCGTTGGCGGCCAGCATTTTATCCACCAACGCCTGCAGCTTGTTGTACTCAACAATCACCGGCTCAATGGTCATACCGGTACTGAATTTAAACTCATCAATCGCCTGTATCTGGGATGGGTCACTCTGGGCTACAAACAGGCGGTTGCCTCGTACCATTAACGGCAGGGTGCGGTGTTTTTCCAATTGTTCATTGCTGATCAGGTCACCAGGAATCAGATCAATATCAAAGGCTTCCAGATCCAGTAGTGGCAAGCCAAATTCTTCGGCTGCAGCGGTAGCGATTTGTGCTGGTGTGATTTTGCCAGATTCTGCTGCCACCTGGATAAAGGGCTGTTTTTTGTCGCGGGCCAGAGTCAGCAATTCCTGCAATAGAGCAGGTGCGATGCCGGATTCTGAAAGACGTTTTGAAATACCGTTAAGCGAGATCATGATTCACCTGAGACAAATCCATATTCAGAGAGCAACATAGCAAAATTGGTTGGGGTCGGCATCTGTGGTTTGGGCGAGACATAAAAAAGCCCCGCAATGGCGGGGCTTTTTTATGTCTTTTCAGTGTTACATTTGTGGCTGATAAGCGGTATCTAGGTCGGTAGCGCTTACAGTCCAGTCCAGAGTCAAGGCATCACCATTGATAGTACCAGACACTGTGTAATATTTACCATTGATCAAGCCACTAGCATTATTATCAAAGGTGATAGTAGCCGTTACAGCATCTCCATCAGTACTGGTCGCAGCCGTAGGCCAAGCCAGAGTGACGTCGTAATTGTCAAATGTAATATAAGCGGCTTCTGTTAGATCAGTACCATTATAATCCGCGATTGGACCCGCTGTTGCTGGCAGTATGCCGTAGCGGGCGAAGTAATCTTCAGTTGCATTCTGGATGCCTGTCAGGCTGGCTAAAGAAGTCTGTACTTCAGAGCGAGCAATGTAGGACTGATACTGAGGAATCGCCACAGCGGCCAAAATACCGATGATCGCAATTACGATCATCAATTCAATCAGGGTAAAACCTTTTTGCATCGTTTTCATGGAAGTCTCCACTCTCAAATTTTAGGGTTGTGCAACGTTTCAAGTGTCCTGCGAACGCAGTTTGAGGTGTCTTGACGACACCTCAGTCAAAGCACCGGGTAAACCCTGGAAGTCGAAGAGGGGGTGGCTTCCTGGAATTTGACCATCTGCTTCTTGCTCATAAACTATTAAGCGAATAGCGTGCCAGGTGTTGATTTTCGTGGAATGAGCGGGTTTATGTGACCCGGTTCTCGTTTCTTTTGCCCGGTTGTTGGTTGCTTAACCCGTTTTCAAAAGAGCGGGTTACCGGATCGGATATAAACTGACAAATATTGTCACTCAGGTGCGTGATTGTCAGGTATATCTGGCCATGTCTGTGGTTGTGACTTTTGCGGTTTTTATGGGCACGGACGGAGCCGGTTGGGCACGGACGGAGCCGGTTGGGCACGGACGGAGCCGGTTGGACACGGACGGAGCCGGTTGGACACGGACGGAGCCGGTTGGACACGGACGGAGCCGGTTGGACACGGACGGAGCCGGTTGGGCACGGACGGAGCCGGTTGGACACGGACGGAGCCGGTCCCTACAGGGGTGGGGTGCCGGGCAGGGCCGGTTGGGAACGGATGGAGCCGGTTGGACACGGGCGGAGGGGTGGGGCGCCGGGCAGAGCCGGTCCCCACGGGATGGGTGATGTGGGCGGGGTTATTGCGCGGTCAGTTCGTCAGTCAGGAAGACGATGGTATCAGGTACCAGGTCGAGGCTGATGACGTCGCCGTTTTGGCTGTTGGTGTCGGTATCCAGTACCAGCAGGCCGGGTTGGGTGGCGTTGGTGATAGCAATCCACAGGCGCTGGTTGTTGTCGATGGTGATGTCGCCGAGGCTGTAGCTGTCTTCCGGATTGCTGACGCTGTTGGTCATCAGGCTGTTAATGTCGATGGCGTTGGCTGTGGTTGTGATGGTGGCCTTGTCGCTACCGGGATTGATCTCATAGAGGTAGCTGGCGACACTGCTCCATCCGGCTTCGACGCTGATGTTGACATAGGCTTGCTGGTCGCTGACCACGGCGATGTCTTTGACATGGTAATACTGCGGTGTTGCGGCGCTGGTGTCGTTCAGATCGGCGAAGGTGGTGCCGTCGATCAGGTTGCTAACGGCATAGGTGGTGGTGTCGATTACATCCAAGCCACCGCTGTTGCTGCCGTAGTCACCACGGGCGGCAATGTACAGTTGGCCATTGAGCAGCTCCAGCGTGCCAGGGTTGGTAACGGTGAGAGGAATGCCCTTGAGGCCGTCGGTCTGGGTATCAGTATCGATTTCTGTCAGGGTATCGAGATCGTATACCACCACGTAAGCAGTGTTATTGCCGTCAATGCCATAGCGCTGGGTCAGAATAAACAGCTGGTTGTTGTCGATGGCGGCATCGACCATGTTGGGTTCGGTGCTGTAGCCATCCAGCGCTACCCGGTAGTCGGAGAGGTCGATTTCAGCCACTTTGAAGTCAGCTTCACTGCTGGCGGTGGTATCTACTTTCCAGGCGCTGTTGGCACCGTAACGAAGCAGCCAGCCGTATTGGTCATCCTGATGTACCAGAGTATAGGTATTGGCGCTGCTGTCACCATCGTCGTTGGTGGTGTAGGTCCATTCCGGGGTGCTGAGACTGCTAGTGGCGTCGTAGCGGCTGATGGTGTCGATACCATATTGGCCAATACGATAAAGCCAGTTGGCGTCGCTGGCGAGGGTGTAGCTGGTGCTGGTGGCACTGAAGAGCTGTTGTTGTACCGAGCGGTCGCCGGTGATATTGCCGATGGCGACCTGGCTGCTGCTGTAGTCGGAAGCATGGGTTTGCACCGCGTAGGCACCTTCAACAATCGCTTGTCCATTACTGTTGTTGTCATCGCTCATACAGCCGCTCAGGGCCAGAGTGAGAGTACTGGCGAGCACCAGGTTAGTGCTGCTAATAACGTGTGTCAGGGGGGTCGGGTGGTTGGGCTGTTGGGTGAACATGGTGGATTTCCTTAGGGGTGATCTTATGGGGTTACTTGCAATAATCAGTGAGCATCAGAGCGAATAGCTCAGGTACAGCGTCCATTCCCGGCCGCGTGCCGGGCGACCGCTGAAGTCGCTAAAGGCGTTGTTAAACAGGTTGTGAATCCGTAGACCGGCGTTTGCCGGAGCCATTAATGGCTTGGATGCGTTTGAGTTGGCTGGCCACTGGTAGCGATAGTTGATGTTCCAGAGGCGGCGCTGGTCGCCGGGGACGCTGTTGTAGCGATCGAGATACAGATCGTCGGCCAGTTCTGCATGGAGGTCGACACTGTGATGCCGGGCTGCCATTGAGGACTGCCAGAGCAGTCCGGCGGTCAGCCGCAAGTGATAGATGCCGGGCAGGTATTTATGATCGAAGCCGACAATATCGCTGCGGGTCTGGCTATGGTAGTGGCTGCCTGCCAGCTGCAGCTGCCAGTAGCCTATGGTTGGTTCGAAACGGGCTGGTTCGACATTTGCTGGTGCGGAAGTGGTTGGTGCGGAAGTGGTCGGTGTGGCTGTATGGCTGGTGTCTCGGCCCAACTGACTCTGCAGTTGCCACTCCAGCCCGGTTATGCTGGCAGTAGTGGTATTTTCATAACGACCGGCACCGGTTGCCGGGTCGTATACAGGCACGATGGCGTTTTCCAGCTGGCGCTGAAACAGAGTCAAGCTGAACTGTTGTGAGCGCTGCTGCCAGCGTCCGTTCCAGCTGCCAGTCAACGTGGTGGTGCGGCTTTGTTCTGCTTGCAGCTCGTCGTTGCCTCGGGTCAGTCCGCGATTACCAAAACGTTCGTACAGACTGGGGATTCTTAACGCCTGCTTCCAGCTCAGTTGCAATTGGCCGCTGCTGTTATCGCCAATCCAGTATTGTTTGGCGCTGATCAGCCCGGATGGCCAGGATTGCTGCTGGTGGGAGCTGTCGCTGCTGTTATCAGCACTGTCGCTAGTCGAACGATCGACTGTTTTTAACCGGCTGTCTTGCTGGTGATGACTGCCGCTGAGGGTGACTTGACGGGTGCTGGCGCTGTTTTGCCATTGTGCCCGGCCACTCAGTTGCCTATGTCGCAACCAGGAGTACTGGTTGCAGTTGCTGCTGAGGGAATCGCAAGCGCTGGCTTCGCTGTCATTCAGGTAACGGCTTTGATAGTGCTGCTGGCTGATATTGATACTGCTGCCGAAATCCCAGGACTGCCATTGAACCTGACTGCCCAGCCTGGCTTCGCTGTGCTGGTAACGATAACGATTGTTACTGTCGACATAGCCAAACACGGCAGTGGGGTCGTAAAACCCCTGGCGGTCGAGTGAATGCCAGAGTTGCCAGTGTTGCCGAAAGCGTTGTCCCCAATTCCCCGACAATTGCATCCCCAGTTGCTTGCTGTCCAGGCGGGCACTGTTAATAGAAGAATTACGTGAATATTGAGGCAGTTGTTTGTGTTCGTCTTGCCAGTAAAGGCTGGCAAACAGATCTGGTTGTTGATACTTCAGCGTCAGTCGATCACGGCGATAAGCGGCGTTATTGAGCGCTTGTTGCTGTCCGGACGGTTGACGGGTGTCTTGCGGACTGGTCACCGGGTAGCGGTAGTTGTTATCGCTTTGCTGGTGGTCGAGTAACAGGTCGGCGGTGCGGTTGTTGGTGCGATGATTGCTGGTGCGATGATTGTTGGTGCGGTTTGATAATGACGAGAATAACAACGGCTGTTGCAGGCTCAGGGTGGCCGTGCCGTAGCTGCCTGCAGCGGCAAATATTTTGGTGGCGTTGGCTTGGTGGCTGCCGCTATGGCGAGTGATGATGTTAATCGTACCACCAATGGCTTCGTCGCCGATCAAACCGCTGTCGTCGGCATCGCTGCTGCTGGTGAGTATATCGACCCGTTGAATCGCAGCCAGTGGTACGGCATTCAGATCGTACTGACCGTACTGTCCATTGTTCACTGCGATACCGTCCACCAGCAAGCGGGTCTGCTTGGCGTCGGCCCCTTGCATCGATACCAGCACCGGATCTCCCAGGCCGCCCAGCGACTGGATTTGCAGACCGTTGATACGCCCCAAAAATTCACCGAGATTCTGATAGCCAGCCGCGAGTGCCTGTTGGTCATAGAGCTGGTAGCTGGCGTCGTCAGCGGGTTCTGTTTGGCCATAGACGACCAATTCGTCGTCTGCGGTAACGGTGTTTTCGGCGTATCCATGCAGGGAGAAAAACAGCAAAATCAGGGCCAGGCTCAACGGCCACGTCGTGATCCGCCACTGCCAGAGACGATGGCTGATGCCGCTGCGGACGACATAGTTACAGCGGACGGCATAGTTGCTGCGGACATAGTTGCAGGAAGGCAAAATCAATGTCATGGGAGTCCTGAATGCCGGGTCTAAATAAGACGGCAAGAGCAGGCAGGAGCAGACCGGGCAATAAACAACTCCGCTGAAAGCGGAAGACACCGTAGTGGTACAGCGGTTACGGATTTGCGCAAATCCCTCCCGCTGCCCTCCGCAACGTCGGTTGATTGGAACAGGCCGGTATCCGGGCTGACGACCTGAGCATCCTGTGCTCGTCAATAACGCCTTCCCACCCATGCAATCGGTATTGCGCGGCAGTGGCTGGTTTCCTGCTGTGGGCGGAAACCGGTTATTGAGTGGGTCGATCACCGTTGCGGGGGCAGCGCCGGTTTTTGCGTAAACGCATCACCGGTCTTCCCGTTTAACCCGAGGCTGAATGATTCAGCGGGCGGGCACCTGATTCTGAGCGCAGAGTAGCGGCGAGGGTCGCAGGCGTCAAGAAGAGAAACAACGGGCTCCCACGCTTCGTGTGGGAGCCGATCCGGGGGTTCCGCTCTGCGCCGTATTTTGACGTTGGAGCACAGGTGCACAGGCATGAGAGCTCAAGAAGAGAGCAATGGACGGGTTTTACAACGGCAGTTTGATCACAAAACAGGCACCATGGGGATCAGCGGGACGGTAATACATATCGCCCTGATGGTGAGTGGTGACAATAAAATAGGACACCGACAACCCGAGGCCAGTGCCAGTGCCGACTTCCTTGGTGGTGAAAAACGGTTCAAAAATGCGGCCGATCTGGTCGGCATCAACACCAGAGCCGTTGTCTTCGACAGAGATGCAGAGGAAATCGCCTTCACGCCAGGCATTCAAGCGGATGGTCGGTTGCCAGTTCGCTTCGGCAGTGGCTGGTTGCGCCAGCGACTGTTGCGCATTTTTGATCAGATTGACCAGTACCTGCTCAATTTCTCCAGGAATACAGGAGACATCCGGCAAGTGCTCCAGGGAGGCGGTTGATATATCAATATGATGTAGGCCAAGGTCGTTGCGGGCGACGGTCAGGGCATTATTAACCAGTTGGCTGACCGGCGTTTTTTCTTTGTGTTCATGGTTGCGGCGGGAGAAATTCAGCATGGTAGCGATAATCGCCGCCGCTCGTTCCCCGGCTTCACGCATGTGCTCCATCAGTTTGAAAACTTCCCGTTCTTCCAGGTACTCCTCCACCGCCCGGAGGTCGAGACTAAGCTTGGTGGCGGCCTCGTGGTTGGCTTTTAACCCGCTACCCAGACGGCGTTTGATATTTTGCAGGTTTTGCAGGATGGCAGCGAGCGGGTTGTTGATCTCATGGGCCATGCCCGCAGCCATACCTCCGACGGTGAGCATTTTTTCCGAGTGCACCATCATTTCTTCCAACTGCAGCCGCTGGCGAATGTCATCAATGCGCACAACAGCAACTGCAGCTTGTTGCTGATCCAGCGCGTACACCAGTGAGTCGGTGACCAATCCGGCTTCCAGGCTATCGAGTGACAACCGGCGCTGCAGGATTGGCGTATCCAGATCATCTCCCGAGGTCAGCCGCTGTCTGGCCCGTTTGAGCAGTGGTGCCAGTTCCGGGATCAGTTCATTTAATAAAAACCCGGCCAGTTCCTGACGACGCTTACCAAGCCAGATTTCGGCCTGGCGATTACACAATAACAAGCGGCCTTGCTGATCGAGGGCAAACAAGGCGGATGGCATGGCGTTGATAATGGCATCCATCAAGGCTTTGGTTTGTGCCAGCTGGCGCTCCATCGCGCTGCGAACGGTAATTTCATGTTCCAGGTCGCTGTTGATACGAGCGCTGTCACGCGCCAGTGTGGTGGCCCGATGGCGAGCACTTTCCGCCTGTTTATGGGCTCGTTCCAGGTCGGCATGGCGTCGATGCAGGTGCCAGTGGAGATCATTGAGGCTGTTGACCAAGGGTTGTAAATCCGGATCCTGACATTGGAACGGCGTGGTCGGGTCGTGATCGTGCTGTTGCGCAGTTTTGATTTGATCGCGCAGATCGGTGTAGGGCTGCTGTTGCCAACGTCGAATCAGCACGTACATGGCAAAAATCAATAGTGCGCTCAGAGCTGCGACAATCAGGCTGGTGCTGATGGTATCAGCCAAGTAATAGCCGGGTAAGAAGACACCATTGATGATACGAATCTCGAAATCGCCGTTAATGGTGCTTAGCCGTTGCTGATATACGCTGTTTTGGGGTGGCTCCGGGCTGATAGTGCGATCGACTGGTACTTGCATCACCAGCTGACTACTGTCTTGCGTCAGGCGAATGGAATCCACCTGATGATGGTGGGCAAAACTGTCGAGCAGTGCCTTGACGGCCATCAGGTCCAGTGGCTGTCGGTTAAGCTGAATGGTCAGGGTTTCGACCAGCAGTTGATTGATCTCCGGCACCAGATAGTTGCGTCCGATACGATCTGCGGTAGCGACATAGGCAATGGCGGCGAGAAAAAGGATCAAAATGACGGTGGTGATCAGCGCAGCCATGGTTTTCTGGCGCGTGAGCAGGTTAGAACTGTTTTCCGTGTTCTGTTCTGTCATTAACTTGATCCATAAGTGCGCGGGTCAGTGGAAGTTCAATACCTGACGTGTTGGCCTGGGTTAAAAGGTAGCCGGAAATATGACGTAACTCAGTAGCTTTGTTGGCCAATACATCTTGCAAGCTGGATGAACGATTCTGGGCGGTAGACAAGGCAATCTGAATGACGCGATCAAACAAATTTTCTTGCAGGGGCCAGCCTAGCTGCAAGAAAAACTGCTCGACTTCGGTTGCCAGAGCTTGCAGTTGCTGGCGGTACCGGATGTTGCTTGCCAGCTCGCCATTAAGACAACGGTAGTGTGCCGTGAGTGGGTTGATCACCGCATTAATAGCCAGCTTTTCCCGTTGGCGGGCCAATATATCCGTGACGACCTCGGTATGAGGTAAACGACAGGATGTCGGCAAAGTACATAGTCTGGCTGGATTCGAACGATGCTGGCCGACCCAAACATGACCCAAACCAGCATACATCACCCTGGTTTTGTCGAGGCGGTAGGCACCATCGGTCGAGGTTCCGCGCCATAGCTCACAGGGCAGTCCTTGCTTCTTGAGCCAATGGGCCAATTGCTCATGCTGACCCATGCCGTTTTGCAGCAATAAAATACGCTCAACCCGGTGCAACTGACTGGCGTAGGGCAACAGGGCTTCCAGAGTATCACCGGCCTTGGTCGTGACGACCAGCCAGTCAAGACGCTGGTGATTCCATTGCGGTAGCGATAGCGTTAATGCTTCCGGCCATTCCGGGTGCTGGTTCAGAATGGCGGGTCCATAGGTCAGCGAGCGCTTGTGCTTGTATTGGTGTTCGGTGTGTGCGTGCTGTAAGGCGGCAGCACAGCGACCAAGCACAAACACCGTGTGTTGACGCCAGTAGCTGGCCATCACGGTACCGATAGCGCCTAAACCCAGAAGACCGATTGATAATGACATGGCGTGATTATAGGCAGCTCAATAGCCGGACACCACACCTGCATCCGATTCGACGCAGTCTGAATTTTATGTAACCCGACGATTGCAGCGGTATGACAGACAAGAAGACAAACCAAAAGACAGATAAGAAGACAAACAAAGAATAGACAAAAAGACAGGCCAGATAGGCAGAGGGAGACAATGAGAGGAACGAGAGGAACGTTACTCCGCCGGCTTTTGCTTTTCAGTGCTGACAGAGGTATACAGTCCGGCTTTATCACAAGACAAATGCCGTCCTCTATTTGTTGACAGGAGAAACTCGATGCCATCGTTTGATGTCGTTTCCGAAGTGGATAAACACGAAGCCTTGAATGCCGTCGACCAGGCAAACCGCGAGCTGACCACACGTTTTGACTTTAAAGGTGTGGATGCAAGCTTCGAATTGAAAGACTTCGCCGTCACCATGACCGCCAATGAAGAATTCCAGATTGAGCAAATGAAGCCGATGCTGGAAAGCGCGCTGATCAAACGCAAAATCAAGGTCAGCTGTTTGGAATACGGCGATCTTGCCGGAGCCGGCAAACAGGTCAAGGTGATTGCGACCCTGCGTCAGGGTATCGACAAGGATTTGGCCCGCAAAATGGTCAAGATTGTCAAAGAAAGCAAACTAAAAGTTCAGGCGTCGATTCAGGGCGAAATGGTTCGGGTGCAAGGCAAGGCACGGGATGATTTGCAAACCGTGATGACGCTGTATCGCAACGACGACTCCATCACCATGCCGCTGGCGTTCAAGAACTTCAAAGACTGATGACCCACCGCAACGAAGCAGCTCATCCCTCCCGTGATTCCGATGCTGCTTCGACGTCTTTGCTCGGCTGGTGGCAGGATGCCTGGCGTATTTATACCCGCAAGCCCGTGCTGGCGATCGCCTTACTTGGCTTTGGGGCCGGGCTGCCGTTTTTATTGGTGTTTTCGACATTAACCGCCTGGTTACGAGATGCGGAAGTTGAACGTACCACCATCGGTTTTTTTGCCTGGATCGGGATGACTTACTCGATCAAGGTTTTCTGGGCGCCGGTGGTGGATCGATTAAGCATACCCCTGTTGGGGCGTTGGCTGGGGCAACGGCGTAGCTGGATTCTGGCCGGACAACTGGGCATCGCCATCGGCTTGCTGTGGATGGGCATGCTCGATCCGCATACCGACTTGTGGTGGATTACGGTATCGGCGTTGCTGGTGGCGTTTGCATCGTCAACCCAGGATGTGGCGCTGGATGCCTATCGGATTGAAGTGGTAGACGACGAGTATCAGGGAGCCATGTCGGCCAGCTATATCTTCGGATATCGGGTTGCACTGCTGTTTTCCGGCGCCGGTGCCTTGTACCTGGCGGACTGGTACAGCTGGAGCTGGTCTTATATCGGCATGGCATCGCTGATGCTGATTGGTCTTGCCGCTACCCTCTGGTCTGACGAACCAAAACACCTGAACGCCGAGCAGCGTGGCCGCGTGGATGCCGAACTGATTGACCGCTTGATCGGGCGGCCTATGTATCTGATGCAGCGCCCGGCATGGCAGCGCTGGTTACTGGGCGCTGTGATATGTCCGCTGCTGGAGTTTTTTCAGCGTAACGGCTGGTTTGCCTTGTTGATTCTGTGTTTTGTCGCGGTATTCCGCCTGAGCGACATCACCATGGGAGTGATGGCCAACCCGTTTTATCTGGATCTCGGCTACAGCAAGTCGGATATCGCCCGCATCGCCAAAATGTTTGGCTTTATCATGACGGTGGTGGGGTCGGGTGTGTGTGGCGTGCTAGTGGTCAAATGGGGCATGTATCGGCCTTTGTTACTGGGTGCTGTGTTGGTAGCGAGTACTAACTTGCTGTTTGCACTGATGGCCATGACCTGGGACGGCAGTCGTCCACCGTTGAGTTGGCTGGCACTGGTGATCAGCGCAGACAACCTGAGTGGTGGTATTGCCAGTACGGCCTTCATTGCTTACCTCTCCAGTCTCGCCAATAAGAGTTATACCGCCACCCAGTACGCCTTGTTTAGTTCGTTGATGACCTTGCCGGGCAAGTTTATCAGTGGTTTTTCCGGATGGGTGGTGGATGGCTGGGGCTACAGCGACTTCTTTGTGATTGCAGCCTTCCTCGGGCTTCCTGCCATTGTGCTGGTGCTGGTATTAATGAAACAGCAGCCGGAGAAACGTTCGGGCTGAGTCATACTTGCAGGCGGTTTTGCCGTTCTGTGTCTATAGTTAAGTGCAATCTGTCCAGAACTCACCGTCGTGGGTTCATTTACGATGGGATGTGTCTTAACGAATGTATTTGCTGTGTCTGTTCCGGAATTCATTCCCATATCATTGGCTGCTATTGAGTCGCCGTTTGCTGCTCGGTGGCATCCGGAGTGTGGGCATGGTCGGGGTATTGGCGATGTTTGCTGCTCCAGTATATCTGGTGGCCGATCGGGAAGACTGGGTACCCGATGCTTTGATTCAGCAAGCACGAAATGAATACGGTCGACGTGCCATGTATCGGATGGAGCGTTGGCGCGACATGATGCACGATGCGGCAGATCTCAAAGACGAAAAGGATATTCTTGAGGAGGTAAACGATTTTTTTAACAGCGAAATTCCTTTTCGCGATGACCTCAAGCACTGGCAACGAATCGACTATTGGGCAACGCCATATGAGTCGCTGGTCACCGATGGTGGTGATTGCGAGGATTACGTGATTGCCAAGTATTACAGTCTGCTACGGTTGGGAGTCAGTAGTAGCAAACTGCGTATCACCTATGTCAAGGCGCTGGACTACAACCAGGCCCATATGGTGCTGACCTATTTTTCCGCGCCGGGTGTTATTCCTGTTGTACTGGACAACCTCACCTCCAGAATCCGGCCAGCGACCGAGCGAAAAGATCTTAAGCCGGTTTACAGCTTTAATGGCGACGGCATGTGGCTGGCCAAAATGAAGGGCGAGGGTGTGCGCCTTGGCAGCTCGAACCAACTTGACCTCTGGACGGATTTGCGTATTCGCATGGCCCGTATCGGTATGGATCTGTAAGGAATTTAACCATGACGCTTCGACAACAGTTTTCCCTTCTCACCAGCGCCCTTGTGATCGTGCTGCTGGCAGGCAGCTTGCTGCTGACGGTCAAGAATGGCCGAGATGGCTTTCAGCAGCAGTTGAACGCCCGCGCCTACGATGCTGCCACCTCGCTGGCGCTATCGATGTCTGGTGTCGAGGAGTTGGATCCGGTGGAGCTGTCACGTCAAATCGACGCGCTTTTTGATCGGGGCTTTTTTGCCGATATCACCTTTACCGGCGTTGGCGGCAACGAAATCCATCGCCGTGCCCGCCAGGCTTTGTCCGAGGCACCAGCGCCACAATGGTTTATGACCAAAGTGACGTTTGACATGCTTCCCGCAGAAACCGATGTCATGGTCGGTTGGCAGCAGCTGGGCACGGTACGGGTTAGCAGTCACACTGACTTTGCCTATCGGGATATGTGGAACATGGTAAAGGCAGAAGCCATCTGGTTTGCGCTGGTATTGCTGGTCACTCTGGTATTGCTACACATGCTGCTGGGCTGGTTGTTCAAGCCGGTGATACGGGTAGAGCAACAGGCGCTGGCCATTTGTGAGCGCGATTGGCAAATACAGGAAAATATTCCCAGAGCCAGAGAGCTGCGGCGCATGGTGTTGGCGATGAATAAAATGGTCAGCAAATTACATGCACTGTTTACCGAACAGTCAGCCACCACCGAGCGTTTACGGCAGGAGTCATTTCACGATGCCGCCACTGGGTTGCTTAATCGTCGCGGTTTTGATCAGCGGCTGGAACATGTATTACAAGGCACTGATGAGCACAGTGGCGTACTGATGCTGCTGCAAGTCGAACATTTTGCTGAATATAACCAGCGTGAAGGCCGACAGGCCGGAGACGATGTGATCCAGCTGGTGGCGCAATCGCTGCAACAATGGCATCTGGAATATCAGAACAGTGTCTGCGGACGCCATGCCGGTGCCGATTTCGCATTGTATGCGCCTTGTGCCAGCCGTGGCCACGCCGACGAACTGCTTCAAAGCGCCTTTGGTCAGCTGGCAACCACGGCGCTGAATCAGCGAACCGGGCTGAATTTTCACCTTGGAGGGGTATTTTTACAGGGTGATCAGGATGTACTGGGCAGTGCGCTGAGCCGTGCAGATGCCGCCTTGCGACAGGCACAACGTCATTCCCACGCCCGCGCAATTCTCTATCAGGAAGATCGCGCCAGCCAGCCGGAACTGACCGGTGGGCAGTGGTCGGCATTACTCAAATCCGTGTTGCAAAACAACCATCTCAGCTTGCAATTTATGCCAGTGATAAAGGCGCGTGGCGATGCTCGGGAACTGCTGCAACTGGAGGTGTACAGTCGTATTGAGCGGGATGGACAGAGCATGTCTGCAGCCCGGTTCTGGCCGATGGTAGAACAACACCAAATGGCCGCTGCGTTTGATATATCGGTTATCCGCAAGGTCATGCTGATGCTGCAGAATGAACCCTTGAAGTCGAATGCTCGCATTTGTATTAATCTTTCACCGGCATCTGTGATTGATAATGCCTTTCATCAGGATCTGGTTCAGCTGATACGCCAATATCCTCAGCAGGCCCATTTTCTGGCGCTGGAAGTACCGGAATATTGTGTTCGTAATGCAGAAGCCGAGCTGGTGCGATTAGCAGGTATCGTCCGTCCATTTGGTGTTGTACTGGGAATCGATCAGGTTGGTACCGGTACGGTGGCGTTCTCGTACATGAAGCGTCTGCCGCTGGAGTATGTCCGTATTGATGGCAGCCTTAACCGGGGTTTGCATTTGGCTCAGGATCAACGCTTTTTTATTCAGTCGATGATTCAAATCGGCCACAAGCTGGATTTACTGGTGTTGGGTGAAGGGGTTGAAGTTGAAGCCGATGTAGACGAACTCGGACAAAGCGGCATCGATGGCATCAGTGGTTATTATTATTCACGCCCATTTGGCAGCCTTGCCGGGGTAGAACAGTGGCTGGAAGAATCGGATTCCTGAGCACTTATCGTAATCGCAAGGGCAGGAGACATTCAACGTCGTTCTGTGGACAACCTGGCTTATCTTGGTTGTCCGTGATGGTGGAAATATTTGAGTGAAAAGGGTCCATTGAACGGCGTTTTTGATTAGGCAGGCTTACACTAACTCTTTAATAATAAAATTATTTCCAAGATAAGCACCCTGATCAATATAGAGTCTGTTTCCCAGTTGAAGCTCCCCTTCATGAATATTATGCCCATGAACAATAAGATCTATATCCGAAACAACAAAATCATCTTTTTTCTGAAAACTTGAACGAGACCAAATTGCCCGAAAAATTTCTTCTTCTGAAAGGTCGGTAATATCCAGCCAACTGGAGCAAGAGTAATCGGCATGTATAACGCCATATTTCAGGCCGCTTTTGCTGGTTACTTCAATCGCTAACGGCATTTTCTCTATCTGATTGAACCATGCAGCCCAGTCACCGGGATCGGTTGAGACAATCCAGTCTCCACCATTTGAAATCCAGGTGAGTCGATGTTCACTGTTTTTATACTTTAACGCGCTTAACATCAAATATTCGTGATTGCCAAGAACAGAAAAAAACCAATCCTGATTCATTAAATCCAGCGCAAGCGATGACTCTGGGCCTCGGTCAATCAGATCACCTACACAGATTAAGCGATCTCTTGAAAAGTCGAAACTGATTTTTTCCAGTTGGTCAAAAAGTTTTGTAATATGGCCATGAATATCACCAACAGCGAAGTCTCGGCCCAAAGTATTGGTTTTAAGAGATAAAAGCCTGGTGAATTTGTACATGTGCAACTCCCATTGTGAAGTCGGGTAAATTGATCATCAGGGATGTCAGTTCTTACTGCTGGAACCAAACCTGGCAATGTGGGCCAAAGTGAGTATAAAAATAAACATAAATGCATTGGCGGGTATCTGAAGATTAAAATCTGACAGAGCATGTACAGCCATAGCTAATATCCCCATCAGTGCAGCAAAACCCATCCCCCTGTGCAGATCGCTTTTCCTCGATTTCATGGCAATCAATGCATGCCTGAGTGAGTTTATTACTATAAAAACAAGAGCGATAAATGCCGGTAATCCATATTCAGCAAGAAATTGAAGATAATCATTGTGAGCCTGCATAGTTGTTCCCTGTGTTTTATATTCAGGAACCTTGTATTGAGGAAAAACGTAAGCAAAGGAACCTGCGCCGGTTCCCAAGAGAGGATTATCCTTCCACATTGCAAAGCTGCTTTCGTTCATTTCGTCACGATATTCTGTTTCAGAAGATGTATCGGCTATCCGCTGCGCAATTTTATCAAACCCGAAAAAGACACCTACAATAGCGATATCAATAATAATCAGGCTAACAACCAGCTTTACTAACAGGTGAGGACGGGGCTTCATAAGAATCAGTGCAATAAAAGACGCCGCTGTTAATGAGGCCAAGAAAGAGGCATTCCCCATTCTTGATTTTGTCAATACAAGACCAATTGCCAAAGATATCAATACCAATCTTATTAAAAATCGATCGCTTATGATAAAGGCAAGTGTATTTCGTAATGTATGACGCCATCCTCTGCTTTGGCTGTCTCGATAAGACAAAATATATCCAAGTCCGATTGAAATAGACATTGTCAGATAAGATGCCAAATGATTTCTGTTTATAAATGTGCCTGTAGCGACATTGCGATAATGTTCTTTTTCAATAAAAAAACCATATTCAATACCAGATAACACCATGAAACTGCCATAGGCTGCCTGAAAACCAGCAGAAACAATCACAACGTAAACGGAAAGTTTGAGATTTCTAGGGTCTTTGAGAATAATCAGAGAATTTACAAAGAAAACCAGCAGGCTCATGCCCTTGATGAAGGCTACAAAAGAATCCGAAGTGGCTAAGGACATACCAGAAACAATCTGAATCAGAACCCATAGCTGAACCAGGGTAAGCGCAGTGATGGTTGGCATACACCTCTGGAGTAAGAGCGCACATTCAGTTTTCGGAATATGGATGCTGTTGTATCTAGCAGGATTATCCAGCAATTTCCAGAAAATTACAGTATTCAGAAGTGCCAAGAGAGGCCATGCCCACAGGGTATTTCCACCGAAAGGCAAAGGCAGCAATGCTAGTAATAGAAAATATAATACAGGGTGCACTAGACGCAAACCCATTTGATGGACAGGAAATTGAAAAATGGCCCCTCAAATCGTGAGGAGCCATTCAGGAACCAAAGACTGATAAAAATCAGGCAGGGCTTACGTTTCCAGTACCACCGGTTGGGGGATTGTTTCCGGAGTTGCCGTTGCCGTTGCCGTTGCCATTGGCATTACCACCAGCGCCAGTTGCGGCGTTGTTGGTGGCAATGGCGGTACCCGCTGTAACAATTCCAGGAGCAAAACCAACAGATGCCGCAGCTGATGCAACTACCGCAGCAGATTGGCCACTGCTAACAACACCGGCAACCACAGTGACGGCCGGGATGCCGGCAGAGGTCGCTGCCTGCATGACAGCAGCAACTGATACGTTATTGGCAACAGCAGCCTGAGTTACACCGGCAATGGCATCGATAGCGCTGACACCGTCGATTTGCATCACTGCAGCCATCACATCGTTAACGCTGACACCCGCCTCCAGAGCAGCTGCGGTAGCAGTTTCGATAACAGTTACTGGCGAAACACCAGAAGCAATAACGGCAGCAATAATATCAGTGGCACTGTAACCAGCAGCAGCCAGTTCAGCGGCCAGTTCAGCGTCACAAGCACCTCCACAGTCGGCAGAAGCTTGCAAGTACGCATCTCCCAACGACATGGTAGACAGATAGTCGGTGATAGCAGCGGAGGCAGTCATGCTGCTCAGGCCGATGATGGCACCCAGTAGAATTTTGCGCATGGTCGTAATCCCTGTGAATTAAAAAGTCTTGGCAAGTGTACCCAGCAGTAATGCGTGTGAAAAGTGAAGTTACAAAAAATATCTACAATTTGGGTGACAATTGTCCGATTACTTTGTGAATGCTTGGTTTTCTGTGCTGATTGTCTGACTGTTGGGCATGAGCTAAACTGCAAATGTGTTATATGCGCAGCGACTAAGAGCCTGTTGGACTTAGGCGTTCGTCGCTAGGAAGGACTGGTTTGAGCGATTTCGCGCAAAAAAAGAGCCGAATCAATCGGGACATCTTGACACAGAATCAGACGAACATGGGGTTACACAATCTTACACTGGGCTGTAATTTTCTTTATACTGGCGGTCAGATAACGTGTGGCGCTAACCAAGAACGATGATTTGCTGGAGCTGGTAGGTGAAAGTACTTTGCCAGAATTGGGGTGGGTACATGTATGGGAGAAGCAATGCGGTGCAATCAGGTTGTCTGGCAATCCTTCCCGGTAAATAAAAAAACGCGCTCGCAGCTACTTGGCCAGCGTCCTTGCGTGCTTTGGTTTACCGGATTAAGTGGTTCCGGCAAATCGACCATCGCGGGGGCCGTAGAAAGCATGTTGGCCGAACGCTTGCTTCATACCTACCTGATGGATGGAGACAATGTGCGTCACGGCTTGTGTGGTGACCTTGGTTTCAGTGATGCCGACCGAGCAGAAAATATTCGCCGCGTAGGCGAAATAGCAAGCCTGATGATAGATGCCGGGCTTATAGTGCTCACCGCTTTCATTTCGCCATTCTGTAGTAACCGCAACATGGTTCGTGCCAGGTTTGAAGAGGGTGACTTCATTGAAATACATATAGATACCCCTTTGTCGATCTGTGAATCTCGGGATTCAAAAGGGCTTTATAAAAAAGCGCGTGCAGGAGAAATCAGCAACTTCACTGGTATAGACTCACCATACGAAGCCCCGGAAACCCCGGAAATCCACATCCAGAACTACAATATCAGCGTTCAGATGGCCGCAGAACAGGTCATAGACTACTTGAGTCAAAATGGTTACTTCTAATCAAAAAGCAGTGTGCCTGCTCTGTCTGCCGAGCCAGAGTCAAAGCTGTGAGAATTGAACGTTCTTACTACCCATGAGTAAAAAGAATGGTCAGTTGTTACAGTCACTTACAAAAGGTTGGCAGTGGGGGGGGAATGATGCACAATGCCGACTCGTTTTTGAGGGTCAACTTCTGCGGCTGTTGCCACTATGCAGCTTGCATAGGCCGCTCTCAAATCAGGAATACTGCAAACGTTTAGGAACAGTTGGACGTGAACAAACTTGAGGTGCAGTGCACAGGATTTTCTAATACTTCTCTCTATGCGTTGATGGGTGGCGGCCAGCAGCTATTTTCCTGCTCGAGAGCGTTTCCATGTTAAGAATCTTGTTGCTCTTTATCGCCACCCTCTGTTTGATTGGCCTGAACTATTGGTCGTTTACCGGCATTTTTAACGACAGAAACATTGTATTTCGCTATCTGAATTATTTTGGTTATTACATTCCGATACTTGCCTTGTTTATAACCATCGCCGGATTCTGCTTTTCACGTTATCGATCGGTGAGAGCCCTGTTAATCTTGCTGTTGTTGCCAACGGCAACTATCCCTTATTACCTGGCAACGGCAGATTTTGGTGGTAAAGCGCAGTCGAATCTTCCTGATAATAGCCAATCTCTCTCCTCTCTTACTCTGAGTTTTGTAACGTTCAGCAAAATGTCACGTAACAACAATTACTCTGAGATTGCAAAAATCCTCGACTGCCAAAAATACGATGTCATTGTTGTTCAGGAAATTTCAGACCTTGACAAGGTACTGGCGGCAAAACCTGAAATTGCTGAGCATTGTCATTATGCTTACGCCGGTATGCCTGAAAAATTCCTGACAATTTTTAGCAAGTACCCGATCAGTGATGCGAGTGCAGATCAAATAGCCAACGTCAATATGTTCAGGGTTTCTCTGCCAGGACAAAATATTAATGTATTGACAACGCGTCTGGCTAAAACCTTTGATGATAGAGGGCTTGAAACACAACGTCGCCAGGTTGAACAACTAGCCCTGTTAGTCGAAAACCTTTCCGGAGCTACGATTCTGGCGGGTGACTTCAACTCTACTCCTCATAACTATCCGATATTCAAAATAAAGCAGCATATGACTTATGCTTCTCCTGAAGGTTTTTTTATGTCCACGTTTACTTTCCCAGCAGATGGCAGACGTTTGGGTATTCTTGGCGCATTAATTCGTATTGATCATATTTTTTACAAAAACGTGGTGCTAAATTCAGTTGAAGTTATGAAAAATAACTTCGGGTCAGACCATTATCCAGTGCATGCTCTATTTACCATACCGATTATGGCGGCGACCGTTCAGCAATCCAAAGGACTAGGGGAATAAAATGGGTAATAATCCGGAAATAAGCATTATTTTGGTTTCCTATAACACACGTGAATATACCCTGCGTGCGTTAAAAACCGTTTTTGAAGAAACTCATGATACCCGCTTTGAGGTAATTCTGGTTGATAACGACTCCAAAGACGGATCATTGGAAGCCGTTCAAAAAACATATCCACAAGTTCAGGCATACGCTAGTGGCGGTAATCCTGGTTTTGCTGGTGGAGTAAAATTTGGTGTAGATCGCTCCAAAGGCGAGCTGGTTTTACTTTTGAATCCGGATACTCTGGTAACAGAGCGAGCCATTGACCGACTGGTGGATTTTGCTCATAAACATCCGAGTAATGGTATCTGGGGAGGGGTTACCCTCAATAATGACCACACGGTCAATACTCAGCATGCCTGGGCCCGTCATGATTTTCTGTCCCTTCTGTTCAGCGCTATGGGGCTGAGTAAAATTTTCAGAAAAAGCTGTTTTTTCAATAAAAACAACTATGGTTGTTGGGATCGCACAACCGTCAAAGAGGTTGACATTCTATCAGGATGTTTTTTCCTGACCCCACGTAAACTGTGGGATCAGTTGGGTGGTCTGGATCCTTCTTTCTTTATGTATGCCGAAGAAGCCGATTATTGCTTGCGCGCCAAAAAACTGGGCTATCAACCAATTGTCACCCCGGATGCCCGTATCGTGCATCATGGTGGTGTTAGTCATGACAATTTTTCATCCAAGCTGATCAAACTGTTGCGTGGCAAGGTAGAACTGATTTTGCGACATGACTCCGAATTCAAACAGGCTATCTACATCAAACTGCTGTATTTATATGTTGTTAATAAACTGATGGCATCGGCTCTGATGAAGAAAGGCTCTGATGAACATCAGGAATGGCAAAAAGTGTTTAACGAACGCCATGTCTGGATGAAAGGATATCGCTAATCATGTCTGATAAAAAAATTTTGGCCGTATCTTCCAGTGGTGGGCACTGGATTCAGCTCCAGCGTTTGCGGTTTGACTTGCTCGACAAGCACCAAACCTCCTATATGGGTACGGCTATTGGCATGCAAGATCTTGTTGAAGGCAAGCCTTTTTTTGTGGTGCAGGATTGTAATATTAATGAGCCGCTAAATACGCTGCGATGTTTTTTTCAGGTGCTGTCTGTCGTACGCAAGGTTCGACCAGACTTTATTGTATCGACAGGGGCTGCTCCAGGGCTATTGACTCTTCTTGCTGGGAAATTAACTGGAGCAAAAACGATCTGGATCGACAGCTTGGCGAATACAAAAAAATTGTCCGTGTCCGGAAAGTTGGCTGGTTACTTTGTCGATCTATGGCTAACTCAGTGGCCAGAGTTGGGGGCATCAGGCAATGGTAAAAAAGGTCCAGAGTATAAAGGGCAATTGATATGATTTTTGTCACGGTTGGAACACAATTGCCATTCGATCGGCTTCTCGACTGGGTCTCTGAAGCTTTGGCCGCGCTAGGAATTGATGAAGAATGTATTGCCCAGGTTGGCGAAACGGACAAAAACTGGGCTGGTATTCATAAAATATCAAGCGTCAGTACCTCTGAGTTTTCCGAGTTGATCGAAAGAGCTCGCTTGGTCATCGCCCATGCTGGCATGGGCACCATTATCCAGTGCGCCTCAATTGGCAAACCTTTGATCATTGTTCCCAGATTGAGTCGGTTTGGTGAGCATCGAAATGATCACCAAGTGGATACCGCAGAGAAATTTTCATCCTCTCTGATTCAGGTGATTTCCGACAGAGAGCAGTTGATCAAGTGTGTAAATAATATGCTGCAGGATGAGGTTGTTTCAGGAAAAAATGCATTTACAAAAAGCAGTGCATTAGGATGCTTTTTGTCGGATTACATCGACGGCTGTGATGAAAATTCCCGGCAGCCAAACGAATAATAGTTGGTGAACAATGAAGAAGAAAATCTGGTGGTTTATACATGTTGTTTTTCGTGGACTTATTCTGGATGTGCGAATCTGGTATTTTCGAAAGATATTAGGAATGCACATAGGGAAAGGTGTAAAAATATCACTGAATGCCAAATTGGATAAAACCAATCCAAAAGGTGTATATATTGATGATGATACATATGTTGCATTCGATGCGGCTATTCTTGCACATGACATGTCCCGTCTTGTTCACAAGGACGTTAAAATAGGGAAGCGTTGTTTTATTGGCGCCAGATCTATTATTTTGCCAGGTGTGAATATTGGGGATGAGGTGGTTGTTGCTGCGGGGACGGTGGTGACAAAGGATGTCCCTGATAATGTAGTTGTTGCAGGGAATCCGGCGAAAGTTATACGTTCGGTTAAAACTGGAAAGCTTGGTATTATCCGGGAAGTCTGATTTTGATTAATTTAACGTTTGGTATTATATATGCCGGTTTCTAGATTGAAAGTTTTTCTTTTTCTTTTTCTTGTTTTTTCATTTATACCGAATGAAGCTTATTTGTCTATCGGTGGTGTGCGTTTTGAAGCCTATAGAATTCTGTTGATATTCTACTTTTTTGCTGCCGTCGGTGACCTTGCTCGGGAGAAAATGCAGTTTTTTGAAAAAATGCTTTTCTGTTATTGTTTGTGGTGCAGCTTGTCATTTATGTATATATATGGTGTTGGCGGGATTCAAACGTCACTTATACAGTTTCTGGAAATGTATATGGTCTACTTCATGGGAAGGATGTACACTCTGAGAGCTGGTTGGTATGGGTTGATAAAGTTTCTGAAAATTATTGGGGCTTTCTTTATTTTGATGATTCCCCTTGCTGTGTATGAAAGTCAAACAGGGAATCGCATTACCCATTCTGTTGTGGGGGCTATATTTGGGAATTACGCAGCTAGTTTTGCAGGGTATAATTATTTCAGGATGGGCGTTTTTCGTAGTAGTGTTATTTTTGCTCATCCAATTCTTTATTCAGTTATTGCATTTTCAATGTTGCTGCCAGTTTTATATGTTTTCAAAGGTGGACGTAGAAATATATATTTGTTTTCTTATGTTGTTGCTGGTTTTACTGCAATGACCTCTGCAGGATTTTTAATGCTTATTGTTCAGCTCGGGTTTGTTGTTCTTGAGAAAATATCGCTTAAAATTTCTTTATTTAAACGGATTTTTTACTTTTTAGTATTTGCTTTTCTTGTTTATTTGGAAGTATTTTCCAACCGTGGTGCACTGAAGTTTTTGATTATGTCGATTTCACTTGATCCCGTGACTGCTTTTACCCGTTATATTCAATGGGATCAGGCATGGGATGATATTATTGATAATCCTTTTTTTGGTATCGGTTTTGAAGAATGGAGCAGGCCATCATGGCTGGGTTATAGTATCGATAGTTATTGGCTGTTGGCCATGGTTAATAATGGTTTGGTCTCCATTGTATTCCTTAGTGCATTTTGGGTTGGGATGGTTCGTAATGTGTATACAATGTATAAAATGACAAATGATTTTGTATATTACATTTTTTTTGCTGTAGTCATGTCTTTGATATTTGCTGCGTTTACGGTTGATTTGTTCGATAGAGCACAAACGCTTACTTATCTGTATTTTGGTATTATTTCTGGATTGATTACCAATCAAAAAAAATTAAAGCTTCAGGAGGGAAGTGATGGCGACAGGATCCGTTAAACAAGCAGGAATCTGGACATCTGTTCAACAATTTGGCAGCCAGGTTTGCTTTATGCTAGTTACTGTTTTTCTTGCTCGATTGTTATCACCAGAGGACTTTGGGCTGGTGGCAATGGTTACTGTTATTATTGGTTTTATCAGCTATCTGTCTGAGCCTGGTATTATCAATTATATAGTTAAGAATAATTATAGTGACAAGGTTGTTGAAGATACTGCATTCTGGCTTGGTTTGATGTTGGGGGGGGGGGTATATTTTCTGGTATATATACTCTCTCCTGTTATTGCCTGGTTTTTTTCTGAAGCTGAATTGACGGATCTCACACGTGTATTATCTCTCTCCATTATTTTTAATAGTTTTGGCTTTGTGTCCATTGCCATTAGGCAAAAGAATCTAGATTACATGTCTGTTTCTATAATAAGAATAATTTCTATTCTTGTGTCTGGTGCTATCGCGATTTATGCAGCATTTAATGAGTTTGATGCATATGCTATAGCCTTTTATTGGCTTGCATTATCTATTTGTACTGGGTTTGGAAGTTTTTTGTTACTTGGCTGGAGGCCAACTTCTCGTTTTGATAAAAAAGTAGCCACTGATATTCTTGTGTTTGGTAAGTCGATGGTAGTCATGAATATTATTAATAGTCTTTCTGAAAATCTGGACAAAATAATTATAGGTAAATTTGTAGGTTCTATGCAATTGGGAATATATTCAATGGCATACCGTATATCGAAGTATCCTTTGGAAAAATTCAGGCTGGTTGTTTTTAACGTTTTATTGCCAGTTTATTCACAGGTTCAGGGCCATAAGAATAAAGTGGCCATGGTCTGGGGCTCTGCTACTATATTTATTAGTTTGCTGTTTTTTTCATTCTCTGTGTTTTTGTATTATACGTCAGGTTTTTGGATTAGATTGTTACTCGGAGAACAATGGTCAGCTTGTGAACCTATTGTGAAAATTATTTCATTTTTTATTTTTTTCTGGGCTATTTCTTTAACAGATTTGCCTTTGCTCATTGTGTTAGAGAAAGTAGCTTTGTCTAATAAAATACGAACTGTTTTTCTTTTGATTGGTGGAATTGGTAGTTTTATTATTGCGTATTTTTATGGGGAGTTGATCTATGTGGCTTCATTTTACTTTGGCTCTCTGACGGTCGGGCTTATTATTGTTAAAATATATTGCTGGATGCAAATGAAAGATTCATTGACTGATTTTCTGAGTAATATTTCTGTTTCAGTTGTTGTTTTTTTTATAGTGTTGGTTTTGCCATTTAGACTTTATACTGATTTTAAAGTTGTTGTGTTTTCTGATGTCATGATCATTTTCTGTTGTTCATTTTTTCCGTCGATATTTGCTTTGATTATCCAACGATATTATATTTTCAGTTTTTTTCGCTCCGGAAGTTATCATTGAATTTTATAAAGGATTAAAAATGTTTGATTTTTATTTTTCAGTAATTAGCATTTTGTGTTGCTTCTTCGTTTCTTATTTGTTTTTTAATTCTGGTTTTCTTTCTATTCCTGAGTCTAATAATAGATTTAAATCAATAGATGGGCTTAGAGGGTTTTTAGCAATTTTAGTTATGTTGCACCATTTCGTTATCACTTATTATTGGCATTTTAGTGGGCGATGGGGAGATCCGACAGAAATTATTTATAAGAATTTTGGTAAGGTTGGTGTCTCTATGTTTTTTATTATAACTGGATTTCTTTTTATTTCTAAAATTATAAAGGTTGATGGGAAAGTTAACTGGATTCGACTCATGGAGACGAGGTTTTTTAGAATATTCCCTTTGTATTTTCTGATGGTGATTTTGATTTCTTTGGTTGTGTATCTGCGTGGTGGATTTGAATTCTTTAATTTTCATGATGTTTTTTCTGATTATTTATTGTGGCTTGTTTTTTTAGGTGGGGATATAAATTCTTTTTCTGGAACAAACTTGATCATTGCTGGTGTTGACTGGACGTTAAGATATGAATGGTTTTTTTACTTGTTATTACCATTGATATCTTTTTTAATTTATAGGGTTGTAGGAGTTTTTTTATTGTTTTTTGCTTTTCTTATTTTCTTGTTTTTTTCTCCTGTTGTTTTTGGTTTAAATAGCAAATATTTTGTTTTGTTTTATATTGGAGGGGGGGTTGCATTTTTATTCCATAAATTTGGTGATTATATTTCCCGACTAAATTTCTTGAATTCAAAGGCGTTCTCATTGTTCTTAGTATTGATAATTTATCTTGTGTTGACTAATAGGAACTCAATGGGTGTTTTTCAGATGTTTTTGATGGGATTGTTGTTTTTCTTTATAGCAGCAGGCTCTAGTATTTTTGGTGTGTTAAATTCAAGATATTCTATCTTGCTGGGGGAAATTAGTTATAGTATATATCTTTTGCATGGTTTCGTTTTATACTTGTTTTTTGGTTTTTTTGTGAATCCAGAATCTTATACTATATTTCAATACTCACTTTTTATGCCCGTTGTGGCATTGATTGTTGTTTTTTTGTCTGTTTTTTCGTTTAAATATATCGAATCGCCATTTGTGTCCTTGGGGCATAATGGATATTTCTCACGATTTTTGGTTGGTAAGTGAAATATACCTATGTTGATATTATGGCTTATGTTTCTTGGGGGGGCTGATGAATAATAAATTTGATGATGATGTTTTGGTTAGCGTTGTTATTGCTTTGTATAATGAGCAGAAATATATTGCGGAATCAATAGAAAGTATATTGTTGCAAACCTATCGTAATATCGAAATTTTGGTTTGTGATGATGGTAGTACTGATGATTCTGCAAAAATAGTCAAATCATTTTCCGATAATAGATTGTTGTATCTGTACCAGGAAAACCAGGGAAAGTCTGTTGCTCTGAATAATATGATATCAGTTGCCAAGGGGGAATATATCATTATGCAGGATGCTGATGATGTGAGTTTTCCTGATCGTATAGAAAAACTGTTGTCTCTTGCCATTAGGGAGAATGTTGATATTGTGCAGTCTGGTTATAATTTAATATTGGACGGCAAAGAAATAGCAGCTAAAGGAAAAATATTATCGGTTAATGAATGTCGAGCGCTTATCGAAGATTATCGTATTCCTGAGCACGATCCAACAATGTTTGTCAGACGCACAGTTGCACTAGATATAGGTTTTGATCCTGAATTACGTATTTGCCAAGGCATTGACTTTATTCTAAGAGTTGGAGAAAAATATCAGCATATCGTAACTGATTTAATACTTTATAAATATAGAATCCATGCTGGATCCATAACAAAAAGAAATATTACTCGACGTAATTTATTTTTAAAGATGGTAATGGATAAAACAAGAGTTCGGCGGGGGCTGTTGCCATTGACTGAAGAAGAGTTCGGGGCTAGATTTTCCCAGTCGACATCTTCTGATAATAATCTTAGTGGTCATTTTGTTGAAAGTACATATTACCTTTCCTCTAAGAGATATCATGTTTTTGCTATAAAGAATGCTATAGCTGCTTTTTCTTATTTTGGTATTTGTTCGGATGTTGTTAAATGCTGGCTGTATGCACTTACTCCTCCTGTTGTTAACAGGTGGGGGCGAAAAATTGTGGGCAGAGGCAAGTTATGATTTCTGGAGTAACTATGGATGTCAAAAAACAGGTTAGTGAGTATTCGTCTTGCGTCGTAACACCAGTGTTTGTCGATATTGGAAATAGTTTTATATCTGGTTGTTTGTATGACAGGCATGGTCATAAAATAGAAGAATCTGAACGTTTTGGTGGTTTTCATGGAGATCATTTTTTTAGCCAGAATGAAACTTTTATCAAGATTGAAGCTGATATTGAAACAAGGTTTGGCAATAGTATTTATTTGGGGCATTATATGCCGCATTATGGACATTTTATAACAGAAACACTATCTACTTTCTGGTATCTTGTTGAAAATCGGGATGTGAAATTTGATTGGTATGTTTTTCATGAATTTTCAATGGGTAATAAATTGACAGAAGCTTTTCTTGTTTGTCTGGACGTTTTTAGAATTCCCATGGAAAAAGTAGTTATTGTCGGTTCTGAAAATAAGATATTTGTCTGTGACAAGATGATAGTGCCTTCCCGATTGTGGAAACTCAATCATTCAGTTAATATTGCAACTAAAATCACTTATGATTTTATAGCTGAAAATATTCGTAACTGTTCTTCTGAAAGTGAATTGTTATATTCTGGTAAAAAGATTTATCTTTCGCGTCTTCGGCAGAGTATGAAAACTGCTAACCGTATTGTTGCCAATGAATATATTATTGAGCGTATTTTTGAGTCTTACGGGTTTGAGGTTGTATACCCGGAATCTCTTTCTTTCAGAAACCAGGTTTTACTGTATAGCAGTGCCAGCACAATTGCTGGTGCTTCCGGTAGTGCCTTACATAATTGCCTTTTTATGAGAAGTGGTTCAGTTGTGATCGAGTTACTTGATCCGAGATATAATAAACCCGCTCCCAATCAGGATATTTGTTTGCGTGCTTCATCAGCCAATTCACATTTCTATTCCAAATTGGCCATATCTGTTCTTGATTCTGCTATATTCTGGTATGATACAAAAGAAATGAAATGTTTTTTGTCCAGTATTTTTCCGGATGTTAGGCGGACTGGATATGATTTTAATTTTAGGATTTTATCTGGTGAATTAAAATTTGAGACTTTGTTTTTCTTGCGCTTTGTTAGAAAATATCTAGGCAAGTTGATCAAAAAAATAAGAATTTTATAGCAGGTGTTAATATGCTTTACCGATATGATATAAATGCACTTCGGGCTATTGCCGTTTTATCCGTGGTTGTTTTTCATTTTTCTCCAAATCTGTTGCCTGGTGGATTTGCTGGTGTGGATATTTTCTTTGTTATATCCGGTTTTTTAATGACTGGTATTATAATAAATAAGTTTGAGAAAAATCGATTTTCTATTGTCGAGTTTTACTTGGCTCGTGCAAATCGAATAATTCCAGCGCTTATTTTTCTATGTTTGACAGTGTTCTTGATTGGCTGGTTTTTTTTATTGCCCCTAGAATTCAAAAAGTTATCAAAACATATTATTTCCAGTCTTTTGTTCTTTTCCAATTTTTTGTATTTCAATGAGTCAGGTTATTTTGATGCCGTATCTCATGAAAAATGGTTGTTACATACATGGTCTCTTTCTGTAGAATGGCAATTTTATCTTATATATCCTTTGATTTTGGTTTTTATCAATAAATTTTTCGATTCCAAAATTATAAAGTGGATTCTGCTATTTTTTACAGTTATATCATTTGGATTTTCAATAGTGATTACTTATTTGGAACCTTCGGGGGCTTATTATTTGATTTTTTCTAGAGCTTGGGAGATGTTTGTCGGCGGTCTGGCTTTTGTCTTTCCATTTAAAAAATCATGCAAAACCAGAAATGTCATATTCTTGTTTGGTTTTGCTTTTATTATTATATCGGTTTTGTTCTTTTCTGAAAATGTGCCATGGCCAGGATATTTTGCAATTCTGCCCGTCATGGGAGCGTTTTTTATAATTGCTGCTGTTAGTGATTACAAATTTTTGAAATTCGGTATATTCCAGATTTTTGGTAAATGGTCTTATTCTATATATCTATGGCATTGGCCAATTGTGGTGGTAGGATATTTACTCGGATTTTCTGGATTTGGATGGGTTCTTCTGGGGCTTCTACTTTCATCATTTTTTGGCTTTCTAAGTTTCAGGTTTATAGAGAGTTTAAGATTTTCTGATACTTTGGAAATCAAAAAAGTATTATTTTCTCCTTTAATATTTTTATACTTTTTTATTATTTCTCTTGCTTTTTTTGCTTGGTTGAGTGGTGGGGAGTATGCTAGGTCATTTGTTGCTACTAATTCAATTGTTAATACAGCATTATCGAGCCCATATAGGAGTCGTTGCCATTCAAATGAGAATCGGCAAATCCTGGGCGGTTCTGTTTGTCAATATGGTGGTGAAAATATAAATTGGGCTATATTGGGTGATAGTCATATGGTTGAAATTTCATATGCATTGTCTGAAAGATTGAAAAAATCAAATGAAGGTGTTAAACACTATACCTTTTCTGCTTGTGTTCCTTCATTTGGCCAAAATCCTGATTTCAGCTCCTGTTCTAAATGGACTGATGCGGCAATATCAGATATTATAAATGATGATTCTATAACTGAAGTCTTCTTGGGGTACCATTACTCTGCTGCTCTTTTTGGTGATCACTTATCAGATTATCCAAATATTCCTGATGGCTCGTTTGCTTCTGATGACTATCGTTCTAAAGTTCTCAGTTCATTGTCTTTAACAATAGAAACTCTTTCTCGTTCGAAAAAATCCGTATATGTCTTATTGCCAATTCCTGAGCTTCCGGCCAGTGTTTCTGCGCTCATAAATAAATCTTATATTTTGGGTGCTGATGTCGGCAATGTGCAAGGTGCAAGTCTGTATTATTATAATAAGAGAAATGAAAAAATTCTGGAATTTTTTAAATCAGGTTCATATCTATCTAATGTACATTTCATTAATCCACTTGATGATTTTTGTTATGGTGATTCCTGTTGGGCTGTATATGGAAATGTTTCATACTATTTTGATGATGATCACCCATCTATAGCTGGTGGTGATAAAATTGTCCGAACTATGCTTGAAAAGTGACATGTAACTTAGCAACCCCTCGTCCCGCTGCTTGAGCGTAATTGTCCGTAAACGCTCAAACAACCGGAACGTGTCAACGTCATTTGAGCCAGTTTTTTAGTAAGCGCTCAATAAACCCCATCTAAAATCACTACTCAATTCATTCTAAGCTGTCTTCAAATTCTTCAAATTCTTCAAATTCTTCAAATTCTTCAAATTCTTCAAATTCTTCAACGAGACAGCTCATGACTAAATCCGAACAATGGCAGCAGCACATCAACCTTTGGCGTACCAGTGGTTTATCCCAGGTCGCCTTTTGCAAACAACACAACCTTGCTA